>CANFKQ010000036.1 GCA_947447405.1 Comamonadaceae bacterium
CAACCCTCGCGCTGCCGGCGACGAAATGGGCGATATCAAGCGCTTGTTCACCCCCGAGTTCCGCAACCGTTTGGACGCCATCGTGGGCTTCAAGGCCTTGGACGAAAACGTCATCATGCGCGTGGTCGACAAGTTCTTGCTGCAACTCGAAGGCCAGTTGGCTGAGAAGAAAGTCGAAGTTACCTTCAGTGACACGTTGCGCAAGCACTTGGCCAAGAAGGGCTTTGACCCGCTCATGGGCGCACGCCCTATGCAGCGCCTCATCCAGGACACGATTCGCAAGGCCTTGGCCGACGAGTTGTTGTTTGGCCGTCTCACCGACGGTGGCCGTTTGAACGTGGACATCAACGACAAAGAGGAAGTGCTGCTCGACATCACGCCATTGCCTAAGAAAGAAAAGGCCGCTAAGGGCGAGCACACGGCTTCTGAGGAGCCTGCAGCTAGCTAAATGGTTGCGGCTTTTTAAGCCGTGCTTATTCAGTCGTTCCAACAAAAACGCCGTCTGTGTTGCCACAGGCGGCGTTTTTATTGGGCTGTCTATATCGGTTTAGCGCTTGCGGCCACCCAAAATACTACCCATCACCCCACGCACAATCTCGCGCCCCACAGCAGAGCCGATGTTGCGCACGGCTGACTTGACCATCATTTGCGCCAAACCTTGGTGCTGACCACCGCGTGGGCCTGTGGAGCCGAACAGGGCTTCGCCTAAGCCTGACAGCACTTGGTCGGTGACCGAAGGCTGTGCTGGCGCTTGGCCTGCGGTGGTGGATGCTGCGCCAGCCGCAGCAACAGTTCCAACTGCAGCAGGCGCAGCGCCCTTGAGGCGCTCATAGGCAGATTCACGGTCCAAGGTCTGCTCATACACCCCAGCTACCAGCGAGTTGGCTAGCAATGCTTGGCGCTGTTCTGGCGTGATAGGACCAAGCTGGCTACCAGGCAGGAGTACGTAGACCTGTTCGGTTTCCGAAGGTCTGCCTTTGGCATCTAGCAAGCTGACCAAAGCTTCGCCCACGCCGAGCTCGGTGATGGCTTTTTCAATGTCGAGACCCGCTTTGCTGCGCATGGTTTGCGCAGTGGCTTTGACGGCTTTTTGGTCGCGTGGCGTGAAGGCGCGCAGGGCATGTTGCACGCGGTTGCCGAGTTGACCCAACACGGCTTCTGGCACGTCCAGCGGGTTTTGGGTGACAAAGTAAACGCCTACGCCCTTAGAGCGAATCAGGCGCACCATTTGTTCGATACGCTCCAGCAGCACTTTGGGCGCCTCGTTGAACAGCAAATGCGCTTCGTCAAAGAAGAACACCATCTTGGGTTTTTCGACGTCGCCAATCTCAGGCAGTTGCTCAAACATTTCCGAGAGCATCCACAGCAAGAACGTGCCATAAAGGCGAGGGGCATTCATCAGCTTGTCGGCGGCCAAGAGGTTGATCACGCCCATGCCGCGCGAGTCGGTTTGCATGAAGTCTTGGATGTTGAGCATGGGCTCGCCAAAAAATACATCGCCGCCTTGAGCTTCAATCTCTAGCAAGGCGCGTTGAATTGCCCCAATGCTTGCGGCGCTGACGTTGCCGTATTCGGTGGTGAAGTCGCGTGCATGTTCGCCCACGTGTTGGAGCATGGCGCGTAGGTCTTTGAGGTCGAGCAGCAGCAGTCCTTGGTCGTCCGCAATTTTGAAGACCATATTCAGCACACCCGCTTGCGTGTCGTTCAGGTTGAGCATGCGGCCCAGCAAGAGCGGCCCCATGTCGGTGATGGTGGCGCGTACGGGGTGGCCAGACTTGCCAAACACATCCCACAGGGTGGTAGGGCAGCCGATTGGCTCTGGCTTTGGCAGGCCGCGCTCTTGGATGGAGACTGCAAGCTTGGACGAGATGCAGCCCGATTGGCTGATGCCAGCCAAGTCGCCTTTGACGTCGGCCATGAACACGGGCACACCGATTTTGGAGAAGCCTTCGGCCAGTGTTTGCAGCGTGACGGTTTTGCCCGTGCCAGTCGCACCTGTGATGAGGCCGTGGCGGTTGGCCAAGTCCGGCAACATGTGGCATTCAGTCGTATTGCGGCGTGCAATCAGCATCGGTTCAGCCATCGAAAGTTCTCCATCACTTGAAAAGTAAAATAACCAGATAAGGTTAGTTCAATTCACGAGGATTTTTGATGGCAGGCCATAGCAAATGGGCAAATATTCAACACCGCAAAGGGCGGCAAGACGAGAAGCGCGGCAAGATTTGGACGCGCATCACGCGTGAAATTATTGTGTCTGCGCGACTCGGTGGAGGTGACCTGAGCTTGAACCCCCGTCTGCGCTTGGCGATTGAAAAAGCCAAGGCCGCCAATATGCCTGCCGACAACATCAAACGCAACGTTGACAAAGCCACAGGCAATCTAGACGGTGTGGTGTACGAAGAAATTCGCTACGAAGGCTACGGCGTGGGTGGTGCCGCCATCATTGTCGACACGATGACCGACAACCGTGTGCGTACTGTGGCCGAAGTGCGTTTTGCGTTCAGCAAAAACGGCGGCAACATGGGCACCGAGGGTTCGGTAGCGTTTCAATTCAAGCATTGCGGTCAGTTGGTGTTCGCACCGGGAAGCAATGAAGACCAAATCATGGAAATTGCGCTCGAAGCGGGCGCGGACGATGTGATTACTGATGACGACGGCGCGATTGAAGTGCTGACGCCACCTGCCAGCTTTGAGGCTGTCAAAAACGCTTTGGATGCAGCGGGCCTCAAACCCGAAGTGGCCGAAGTGACCTACCGTGCAGACAACACCATCGAACTCGAGGGTGATGACGCTGCGAAGATGCAAAAACTTTTGGACGCGCTAGAAGACCTTGACGATGTGCAAGAGGTCTATCACAACGCAGCACTATGAACGTATTAGTTATTGGCGGCGGTGGCCGCGAGCACGCTTTGGCGTGGAAAATTGCCCAATCCAACAAGGTACAAAAAGTGTTTGTGGCCCCCGGCAACGGCGGCACGGCACGCGACAAGCGCTTGGACAATATTGACATCACCGATGTCAAAGCTCTGCGCGAGTTTGCCCAAAGCCATGGGGTTGAGCTGACGGTCGTCGGACCCGAAACGCCTTTGGCTGCTGGTGTGGTCGATGAGTTCCGCGCGCACGGTATGCGTATTTTTGGGCCGACCAAAGCAGCGGCGCAGCTGGAGAGCTCAAAGGCGTTCAGCAAGGCGTTCATGAAGCGCCATAACATTCCTACCGCTGAATACGACACCTTCACCGACGCACAAGCTGCGCACGACTATGTGAACGCCAAAGGCGCCCCCATTGTGGTGAAGGCCGATGGTTTGGCCGCAGGCAAGGGCGTGGTGGTGGCCATGACCGCCGCAGAAGCGCACGAAGCGATTGACTTCATGTTGCTCGACAACAAGCTGGGCGTGAGTCACAACGAAGGTGGCGCACGCGTGGTGATTGAAGAGTTTTTGCAAGGCGAAGAGGCCAGCTTCATCGTCATGTGCGATGGCAAAACCGTGTTGCCTTTGGCCACCAGTCAAGACCATAAGCGCTTGCTTGATGCAGATGAAGGCCCCAATACCGGAGGGATGGGCGCTTATTCGCCAGCCCCCGTAGTCACGCCCGAGGTGCATGCCCGCGCCATGCGCGAAATCATTTTGCCCACCATCAAAGGCATGGAAAAAGACGGCATTCCGTTCACCGGTTTCTTGTATGCCGGTTTGATGATTGACCCTCAAGGCCACGTCAAAACGCTCGAGTTCAACTGCCGCATGGGCGACCCCGAAACCCAACCCATCATGGCCCGCCTGAAAACCGATTTGGTCGATGTGTTAACAGCAGCGACTGCCACCAACCCCGAAGCCCGTTTTGATGACTTCGAGCTAGAGTGGGACCGTCGCACTGCCATTGGCGTGGTGTTGGCTGCGCATGGCTACCCCATGAACCCACGTAAGGGCGACGCCATCACCGGTTTGCCGCAAGACACCGACGATGTGGTGGTGTTCCACGCCGGCACACAAATGCAAGACGGCCAAGTGGTCACCAGCGGGGGCCGCGTGTTGTGCGTGACGGCTTTGGGCGGCACTTTGAAGCTCGCGCAACAGCAGGCGTATGACACGATCAAAGGCATTCACTTTGATGGCGTGCAGTACCGCTCCGACATTGGCTATCGAGCCATGTCACGCTGAGATGAGTGCGAATTTTTCTAAACCCATGCCCGTGACTTGCAAGCCCCAAGCGTGGGCGGCATGGCTCGTCAAACTGATGGGCTGGAAGATCGAGTTTGACGGGCTGCCCGCCAAGCAAGGCGTACTCATTGGCTACCCTCATACCAGCAACTGGGACTTCATCAGCATGATGCCGGTCAAGTGGGCGGTGGGTTTGCCTGTGCAGTTTTTTGCCAAAGAAAGCCTGTTTCGCATTCCGCTGTTTGGCCGCTGGATTCGTTTCATTGGCGCAGTGCCGATTGACCGTTCATCCCCAAAAGGCGTGGTGGGTGAGATGGTGGATGCGTTGAAGCGACATAAACAAAATGATGAGGTACTTTGGATTGGCTTGTCGCCGGAAGGCACGCGCAAGCTCACTGAGGGATGGCGCAGTGGTTTTTACCAACTGGCTTTGGGTGCGGATGTGCCTTTGTGCATGCTGCACATAGATTACGGTACCAAAGTAGCGAAGATTACAGATTTCATGCGTTTGACGGGCGATGTGCAAGCTGACTACGCCTGCATTGCCAAGGTGTACGAGGGCGTGCAGGGCTTTCATCCGCACCAAGCTGCGCCCATTCGTCCCTTGCCGCACCGAACGGCTGTGGTTAGCGACAAGGTGCAGTTGAAATAGTCTGCGAAATAAAACAACGAGCTAAAGACAGAATCAATACGCGATGACCACCGATCACAACGACTCTAGCCATATTCAAGTGGTGGCAGCAGCCCGAGACTACCTGATGGGCTTGCAAAGCCGCATCACCAGCGCGATTGAGGTCAAAGACAGTCAAGCCAAGTTTTTGGTGGACAAGTGGGAGAAGGGCCCAGGTGAGCAGCTGCAGGGCAGTGGCATCACCCAAATCTTAGAAAACGGCCCTGTGTTTGAACGTGCAGGCTGCGGCTTTTCGCATGTGCGCGGCCCCAAGCTCCCACCCTCGGCCACGCACCACCGCCCCGAGTTGGCGGGTGCGCCGTTTGAAGCCATGGGCGTATCTCTGGTGTTTCACCCTCGCAATCCCTATGTGCCTACCGTGCACATGAACGTGCGCATGATTGTGGCCACGCCTGCTCATGGCAAAAAAGTGGCATGGTTTGGCGGAGGCATGGACCTCACGCCTTACTATGGCTATGCCGAAGACGCCAAGCACTTTCATCAGGTTTGCCACGACGCGCTGCAGCCGTTTGGCGAAGACTTGTACCCACGCTTTAAAACCTGGTGCGACGACTACTTCTGCAACAAGCACCGCGGCGAGCAGCGCGGCATTGGCGGTATCTTTTTTGACGACTTCTCTGAGTTGGGCTTTGAACACAGTTTTGAAATGCTGCAAAGCGTGGGTGATGCCTTTCTTGACGCCTACTTGCCTATCGTGGACCTCCGCGTGAACACGCCGTATGGCGAGCGCGAGCGCAACCATCAGCTGAACCGCCGTGGCCGCTATGTGGAGTTCAACCTTGTGTGGGACCGTGGCACGCACTTTGGCTTGCAGTCGGGTGGGCGCACGGAGTCCATCTTGTTGTCGATGCCGCCACTCGTAAGCTGGTCTTACCAGCACCAGCCAGAAGCGGGCACACCTGAGCATGACTTGCTGCATGACTTCTTGGTGCCGCGTGATTGGCTGAAGTGAATCACGCCAAGCGCCTAGGCATTTTTGGCGGTTCGTTTGACCCGCCGCACACTGCGCACATCGCGCTGGCCAAGCACGCAATCGAGCAGTTTGTCTTGAACGAGTTGCTCATCATCCCCACGGGCGACGCATGGCACAAGGCCCGCAAACTCACCTCGTCACCGCACCGTTTGGCCATGACCCGCTTGGCGTTTGCTGATGTGCCACAAACATTGGTGGACCCACGCGAGATAGACCGTCAAGGCGCAACCTACACAGTGGACACGCTCGAAGAGCTCAAAGCGGAGCATCCCGAGGCAAATTTGTACCTGTTCATTGGGGCTGACCAAGCGAATGCTTTCAAAACATGGCATCGTTGGCAAGAGATTTTGGGCCTTGCTACCGTGGTGGTAGCTGATCGACCCATCGAGGGGCAGGGCGGCATGGCCAGTCAGTGGCACAATGCGGTATCCCCCGACGTACAACGCTTGGACATGCCAAGCCTGAATGTGAGTGCCACCGAGATTCGTGCGCACGTTGTCCATGGCACACATGCAGACCCCAAGATGCACGCGTGGTTGCCTGCCGCTGTGCAGCACTACATTGAAAAACACAGCCTTTACCAATCAATCAGATGACCGAAACCTCCGCCAAAAAAGATGTCCAAAAATTGCAACGCACCGTCGTGGATGCGTTGGAGGACGTCAAAGCCCAAGACCTCGTGGTGTTTGACACCGAGCACTTGTCCTCGCTGTTTGAGCGCGTCATCGTGGCCTCAGGTACGTCTAACCGCCAAACCAAAGCGTTGGCCGCCAGTGTGCGCGACAAAGTGCGCGACGCAGGTTTTGGCAAGCCTCGCATCGAAGGCGAAGACAACGGCGAATGGATCATCGTCGATTGCGGTGCTGTGGTCGTCCACGTCATGCAGCCCACCATCCGTGGCTACTACAACCTCGAAGAAATTTGGGGCGAGAAGCCTGTGCGTTTGAAGTTTGGTGCGCCAAAGCCGGCCAAAGCGGCAGAGCCAGAAGAGGCGCCTGCTAAGAAATCAGCAGCTAAAAAACCAGCAGCCAAGAAAACAGCAACAGGTGACAAAAAGCCACCTGCTCGCGGTGGTGCACAAGAGCGCACTGGCTCAGCCAAGCCAGCCACTCGCAGCACCTCGACACGCGGCCCAGTCAAAGTCGCGCCTGCTAAAACAGCAGCAAAAACCGCAGTTAAGGGCGCACCAGCCAAAACTGCAGCAGCCAAAAAGCCAGCCGCAGCGCCAGCTAAGTTGCCTGTCAAGACCGTGGGCCTCAAAGGTGCCAAGTCAACCGCCAAAGCCGCAGCACGCAGTGCCTCGACCACGGCCGGCAAGCCAGTGGGCAAGCGTCCTCCAGCCGCTAAAAAGACCACCGCCCGCAACGCATGAAGCTGTGGGTCGTCGCAGTCGGCCAACGTGTGCCTGACTGGGCGCAAACCGCTTGGGACGATTACGCCAAGCGGTTTCCGTCTGAGCTGAGGGTCGAGCTCAAGGCCGTCAAAACCGAGCCGCGCAGCTCTAAAACCCTAGACACCATCTATGCTGCCGAGCGCGAGCGGATCGAAGCTGCCATTCCGCGCGGCTGTCGCATCGTCGCCTTGGACGAGCGCGGCACCAACCTGACTACCATGGCCTTGGCCACCAAGCTCAAACATTGGCAGCTCGAAGCGGATGATGTGGCTTTGGTCATCGGCGGGCCTGACGGCTTGTGCCCAGAATTCAAAAAGCAAGCGCACGAGCGCATTCGTATTTCAGACCTGACCCTGCCGCACGCCATGGTGCGTGTGCTGTTGGTGGAGCAGCTTTACCGCGCTTGGTCTATCAACGCCAATCACCCTTATCACCGTGAGTGACGTAAGTGGGGAGTCGTTATGGCACCCCGCGCAAGTTAACTGCAGAAATTCCGTTTATGTCCGAATCCAAATTCGTTTACTTGGCTTCACAAAGCCCACGCAGGCGTCAACTGCTAGAGCAGCTTGGCGTGCGCTACGAGCTGCTGTTGGCTGACGACACAGAAGATGCCGAAGCCCTTGAGATCGTGAAGCCGAGCGAAGCCCCACGCGCCTATGTGCAGCGTGTGACCTTGCTTAAGCTAGAAGCCGCCTTGGCCCGCATGAAGCGTCGTGGCCTGCCCGTTGCGCCCGTGCTGTGCAGCGACACCACTGTGGCACTGGGTAAAACCATTTTGGGAAAACCTGACGACGCCACGCATGCAGCGCAAATTTTGAGTAGCTTGAGTGACCACACTCACCGCGTATTGACGTCGGTGGCAATTGGGACCCTGTCTAGAACAGGTAAGCCTCTCAAAACCGCACAAGGTTTGAGCGTCTCAAACGTGCGCTTTGCACGTTTGACACGTACCCAAATCCAAAACTACGTCGCCAGCGGTGAACCCATGGGCAAAGCGGGTGCGTATGCGGTACAGGGCAGGGCTGCAGCCTATATCGAGCACATCAGCGGTAGCTACTCTGGCATCATGGGCCTGCCGATGTTTGAAACTGCGCAGCTGTTGCGCGAGTTTGGATTCAAGGTTTAAGTTGGGTTTGCACATGCAACAAGACATCCTCATCAACTGGTCACCACAAGAAACTCGCGTAGCGGTGGTCGAGACCGGCGCCGTGCAAGAGTTGCACGTTGAGCGCACGCTGGAGCGCGGCTTGGTGGGTAATGTGTATTTGGGCAAGGTCGCGCGCGTGTTGCCAGGTATGCAGTCTGCATTCATCGACATTGGCCTTGAGCGTGCGGCCTTCTTGCACGTAGCCGACCTCATGAGCAGCGTGGCCGCACGCCACACCGACAACGACAAGGGTGAGCCCGCACCCGTCGTACCGATTGAAAAGCAAGTGTTTGAAGGTCAATCGCTGTTGGTGCAAGTTATCAAAGATCCCATTGGCACCAAAGGCGCACGCTTGTCGTCGCAAATCAGCATTGCAGGTCGATTGCTGGTGTTCTTGCCGCAAGACCAACACATTGGCGTGTCGCAAAAAATCCCTTTCGAGCAGCGCGAGGCCTTACGCCAACGCCTGCAAGTCTTGGCCGAGGCTGCCGCGCAAGACGGTAAAACAGGCAATCAAACCGGTGGATTTATTTTGCGCACGAATGGCGAAGATGCCAGCGATGCCGAGCTGGGCGAAGACATTGCCTACCTGCGCAAAACATGGGCACGCATCAAAGACGCCTCCACCCGATTGCCCCCCAAATCTCTGTTGCACCAAGACCTGAGCCTGCTGCAACGGGTGCTGCGCGACTTGGTGAGTGAGACCACGCAAACGATTCGCATCGACTCAGCTGAGCAGTTCAAAAAGCTGCAAACCTTCGGTCGAGAGTTCATGCCCAGTGCAGTGGACAAACTGCAGCTGTACAAAGGTGAACGTCCCATTTTCGATTTGTTCAACATCGACGAAGAAGTGGGTAAAGCCTTAGGCCGTCGCGTGGACTTGAAGTCGGGCGGTTACCTCATCGTCGACCAAACCGAAGCCCTCACCACCGTAGACGTCAACACTGGCGGTTTTGTGGGCGCACGCAATTTTGACGAAACCATTTTCAAAACTAACCTCGAAGCCGCAGGTGCGATTGCCCGTCAGCTGCGTTTGCGTAACCTGGGGGGCATCGTCATTGCCGACTTCATCGACATGACGCGTGAAGACCACCGCGAAGCCGTGTTGGCCGAGTTCAGAAAGCAGCTGGCCCGTGACCGTGTGAAAACGATGGTGAGTGGCTATTCGGCACTGGGCTTGGTGGAAATGACGCGCAAGCGCACCCGTGAATCGCTGGCCCACATGCTGTGCGAGCCATGCCCTGTGTGCGCCGGTAAAGGCAGCGTGAAAACCGCACGCACAGTGACCTATGACATCTTGCGTGAAATCTTGCGCGAGGCACGTCAGTTCAACCCGCGTGAGTTCCGTGTGATTGCGTCCCCCGATGTGATTGATGTGTTGCTGGATGAAGAAAGTCAACATTTGGCGGGGTTGAGCGACTTCATTGGTAAGCCTATTTCTTTGCAGGCTGAAGGCGCTATGTCGCAAGAGCAGTACGACATTGTGTTGCTTTGAGTTTGGAGTTTTAGGCAACTAGTTTGAAGTGCTTTCGACTGAAGTCCAGCCCAAACGCCTTCTCAAGCTTCATCAACCAACGGTGACGCTTCTCACGCTTGGTCAGCTTGTAATCGGGGTCAATCGTGAAGCTCTTTTCGGCTGAGCTTTCTAGCCAATGCTTCACCAGTTCTGGGTGCGTGCCTGTGAACGGCTGCAACACCTGCGCATCAAACTGGCTGTAGCGCACGGTGGGCGCACCGTGTGACCAAAACTTGCTGACTTGGTCCAGTTTCTTTTGCATCGCCTCGTTGCTGCGCACCCAGCCGTAGTGGTAGATATGCGCGTTGGCTAAGGCGGCTTGCGGATTGCGGCCTTTTTTGTGATCAGCCGTGATGAGCCAATACTGACCATCGGGCGCGTAAGAACGTATGGTGTTGCGAATCAGACGGCACTCACGGCGATACCACGCGGGACTATTGGCCACGAAGTCGGGCGTGCCGTAGAAGTGAAAGTAGTCGAACACAAATGCTTCTACAGCGGGATTGTTGTGATGTTTATCCACGCTGGCACGAATGTTGGCCAGCTCGGCCTCGTGTACCACCTCATCACCTTCAAGGTAAAACGCCCAGTCGCCCGTACAGGCGAATTGGGCCATCATTTTTTGTTGGGCATACACAAAACCGCGGTCGGCCATGCGCTCGTTCCAGATGGTTTCAATCACACGAATCTTGGGTGAACCAATGGCGTGAATCCGCGCCAGTGTGTCGTCGTTGCTTTTGCCCACCACTACAACAAATTCATCGACCAAGGGCAGGAGCGAACGAATGGAGGCTTCGAATGGAAAACCCAGCTCGACGCCGTTGCGAATGAAGGTGAAACCGCTGATGGATGCTTGGCTCATAGGGTGCTCAGATGCTTGGTGAATCAGAAAAATGGTGGTCTGTGCGTTGCGCGGCCACTTGATACAGCGCGGCATAGGCGCCGCATTGGGCGATGAGTTGGGTGTGTGTGCCCGTCTCCATAATGCTGCCAGCTTGCATCACCACAATCAAATCGGCATGCTCGATGGTGGACAAGCGGTGCGCGATGACCAAGGAGGTGCGGCCTTGCATCAGCAAATTCAGCGCGTCTTTCACAGCTTGCTCAGAGGTGGTGTCCAAGGCTGAAGTGGCTTCATCCAAGATAAGAATGGGCGCGTCTTTGTAGATGGCGCGGGCAATGGCCAAGCGTTGGCGCTGACCGCCTGAGAGCTGCGTGGCGTTGTGACCCACCAGTGTGTTTTCTTGGTCTGGCAGACCTCGCACAAAGTCGCCGAGGTTTGCCGCTTCTAGTGCTTTCCAGACGCGGGCAGTGTCCACAGTTTCTCCCAAGGCAATGTTTTCAGCCACGGTGTCGTTGAACATCACCACGTCTTGGCTTACATAGGCTACTTGGCTTCGCAGGCTCGCGAGTGACCAGTCTTTCAGTGGCACGCCATCCAAGCTCACTTGGCCAGCTGTTGGATCTAAAAAGCGCGGTAGCAGGTTGGCCAAGGTGGTTTTGCCCGAGCCGGAAGGGCCGACAAAAGCCACAGTTTGGCCAGGCTGGATGGTCAGGCTCACGCCATTGAGCGCTGGCTGTGTGGCTGAGGGATATTGCAACGTGACTTGGTCAAAGTAAATTTCGCCTTTGGCATGTGCCACCGTGTGTGTGCCTTGTGTTTCATCAGGGACAAGGTCGAGCAAATTCAAGCCTCGTTCGAGCGAGGTGACGCCGCGCGTCAGCGAGCCCGCTACTTCGGACAAGTGTTTGATGGGCGAAATCAGCATCAGCATGCCCGTGATGAACGCTGCAAATGAACCCACCGTCACGCCTTGCGTGCTGCCGTCACCGCTGCTTTGCCACAAGGCGACCGTGATCACACCAGACAACGCCAACGCCGCCAGCATTTGAATGAGTGGCGTCATGACCGAGTTGGCGATCACTGCTTTGAGCGCCAATTGACGCAACTTTTGGTTGGATCCACCAAACTTTTGCGTTTGGCCTTCTTGCGCATTGTGCAAACGGACCATGCGGTAGGCCAACACGTTTTCTTCCACCACATAGGCCAACTCGTCAGTGGCATCTTGGCTGGCGCGGGTCACGTTGTCGAGGCGACGTGACAGGGTTTTGACCACCCAGGCAATGGGGGGGAAGATGGCAAACACAATCAGCGTGAGCTTCCAGTTCAGCATTAACAAGTAGCCCAGCAGGGCAAGCAGGGTGACCAAGTCTTTGGCAAATGACAGCATGGTCGATACCAACAGGCTTGCGCCATTGTTGACTTCGTACACCATGGTGTTGGTCAAGCCGCTGGTGTGTTTGTCAGCAAACAGTTTGGCATCAGCGCGTAAGAGTTTTTCAAACAATCGTTGGCGCAAACGCTCCATGGAATAGTTGGTCACGCGGGCTAAGCAATAGGCAGCGATAAATCCAGCAAGGCCGCGCACGCCAAACAGAAGCAGCAATACAGCGGGAATTTTCCAAAGCTCAAGCGTGCCTCGGTCAAACCCGCTGTCGAGCAAGGGCTTCATCAGCGCAGGAATGGCAGGTTCGGTGGCTGATCCGACAAAAATGCCAACAATGCCCAACACCAGTGCCCCAGGGTGGCCTGAAAACCAAGGCGCCACACGCTTGAGTCTTTGAAACAAAGAGTCAGACGTTGGGGGTGTGGTCGTGTGAGTCATATAAATAGCCAAGGATGTGTGCAAACGCGATGCAAGGCATTATCGCCACTCGTTCGCCCCTAAAATCAGCGCATTCGTTTGGCTACCCATCACACCATGACACGTCACTTTTTCCGCTTCGCATTTGGGCTTTTGACCGCCGGCTTCATGGCTTTGCCAACCTGGGCGCAGTTCCGAGTGGAAGTGTCTGGCGTTGGCTTGACCCAAGTGCCCATTGCCTTTGCACCTTTACGTGGCGAAGAGACATCGCCTCAAAAGATTTCAGCCATCGTGCAGGCCGATCTTGAGCGCAGTGGTCAGTTCCGCGGCGTGACGGCCGGCGTGGTGACAGACGAAACCCAACGCCCCGACATCAGTGCCATGCGCCAAAAGGGCGCCGATGCACTGCTGACTGGCAGCATCAGTCGCATGGCCGATGGCCGCTATGACGTGCGCATTCGCTTGTGGGACGTGGTGCGTGGCCAAGACCTTGGCGCCATGAGCTACACCGTAGTGACCGGTGATTTACGCTTGGCTTCACACCGCATTGCCGACTTTGTGTACGAAAAGCTCACGGGAGACAAGGGTGTGTTCTCTACCCGCATCGCTTATGTCACGAAGGCGGGTGCACGCTACAACCTGTGGGTGGCTGACTCTGACGGCGAAAACGCCCAGTCTGCTTTGGCTAGCCCAGAACCGATCATTTCACCCAGCTGGTCGCCATCAGGTGGTCAGCTCGCCTATGTGTCGTTTGAATCGCGTAAACCTGTGGTGTATGTGCACGACGTTTCCACTGGCAAGCGTCGTGTGGTCGCCAACTTCCGTGGTTCCAACAGCGCACCCAGTTGGTCGCCCGATGGCCGCAGCTTGGCCGTGACGCTGAGCCGCGATGGCGGTTCGCAATTGTTTGTGATTGACGCCAATGGCGGCGAACCCCGCCGCCTCACACAATCAGCCGGCATCGACACCGAGCCTGTGTTTGCCCCCGATGGCACCGCCATTTACTTTGTGAGTGACCGTGGTGGTGCACCCCAGATTTACCGTATGCCGGCTTCGGGTGGCCCAGCCAACCGCGTGACTTTCAATGGCACTTACAACATTTCACCCGCCCTCAGCCCCGATGGCCGTTGGTTGACCTACATCTCGCGCATCGGTGGTGCATTCAAGTTGCATGTGATGGACATTGCCAGCGGCAACGTGGCCGCCATCACCGACAGCAACCGCGACGAACGTCCCAGCTTTGCCCCCAACAGCCGCTTGATCGTGTACGCGACCATTCAAGAAGGTCGAGAAGCCCTCATGACGACC
This sequence comes from Comamonadaceae bacterium, assembly GCA_947447405.1. Taxonomy (GTDB): domain Bacteria; phylum Pseudomonadota; class Gammaproteobacteria; order Burkholderiales; family Burkholderiaceae_C; genus Limnohabitans. The sequence continues at coordinate 13,834 of CANFKQ010000036.1, forward strand.
ACCTTGGATGGACGCATCAAAGCCCGTTTATCTGGCCAAGGTGGCGATTTGCGCGAGCCCAACTGGGGCCCGTTCAACAAAGTACAGCCTTAATTTCTTCTCTTCTTCTAAAGCGTCTTTATGAAAAAACTTCTTTTACTCATTTCCATTGCAGCTGTGTTGTCTGGCTGTGCCTCTGGCGTCAAGCTGGATGACGTGCAAGTGGACGACCGCTCTGGTGGCAGCACCAGCGGCCAAAGCGGCGTCAATGGTTTGAACTCGCGCAACTTGGGTGCCATGCAAGGCATTAAAACTGGCCCCGTGGGCGTGGACCACATCATTTACTTTGACCTCGACAGCTACAGCGTCAAAGGCGAATACCAAAGCGTGCTCGAAGCCCACTCACGTTACTTACGTGCAGACCGCAACCGCCGTGTCAACCTTGAAGGCCACACCGATGAACGCGGTGGCAGCGAGTACAACTTAGCTTTGGGTCAAAAGCGCTCTGATGCTGTGCGTCGTGCTTTGAGTGCCTTGGGCGTGCCTGAGAACCAAATGGAATCAGTGAGCTTTGGTAAAGAAAAGCCAGTGGCTCAAGGCTCTGACGAATCTGCCTATTCACAAAACCGCCGTGCTGCACTGAACTACCAATGAAACTGAACCCTTCTTTTTCTCTCCGCGCTGTGGCCTTGGCCACAGGCGTGTTGTTAAGTGCAGCTGCTAACGCCGCTTTGTTTGAAGACACGGAGGCGCGTCGTGCCATTTTGGATTTGCGTGAACGCGTGGAGCGACAAGGCGAAGAAATTCAAAACTTCCAGCGCAGCTTGCTCGAACAGCAAAACCAGTTTGAAGCCTTGCGCGAAGAAACCGCACGCTTGCGCGGTGAAAAAGAAGAGTTGACGCAAGAGCTGCGTCGTCAACAAGAGCTGTCCCAAGGCGTGGACGACCGTCTGAAAAAGTTCGAACCCACCAAGGTCAAGGTGGATGGCGTGGAATTCATGGCTGACCCCAATGAAACCAGAGGCTATGAAGACGCCTTGGCCGTTTTTCGCAAAGGTGACTTTGGTGCAGCGAGCACGGCCTTCAACGACTTCATCAAACGCAACCCAAAAAGTGGTTACGTGGTGCCGTCGTTGTTTTGGGTTGGTAACGCCCAGTACGCCAACCGCGATTACAACAACGCCATCAAAAACTTCAGCACCTTGCTCAGCAAAGCGCCAAACCACGCACGCGCGGCAGACTCGATGCTGTCCATTGCCAACTGCCAACTGGAGTTGAAAGACATCAAGGCCGCTCGCAAAACTTTGGCCGAAGTTGTCAAAACATTCCCACACACCGAGGCTGCTGCCGCAGCCTCTGAACGTTTGGCGAAACTCAAGTGACGGAGTTAGCCGCGCTCACCCAAGAGGTCCTAGGGGCCTTTTTTTTAGGGGGTTTGCTGCTGGGGGTCATCACCCATCGCACGCACTTTTGCACCATGGGCGCCATTTCTGATGTGGTGCATCTAGATGACTGGACGCGTGCGCGCCACTGGCTATGCGCCATTGGCGTGGCCATGGTGGGCTTTGCCGCTTTGTCAGACCTTGGGCTCATTGACCCTCGTAAAACCTTGTACGCGAGCACGCGCCTGATGTGGCTGTCCACTTTGGTGGGAGGCCTGATGTTTGGCTACGGCATGGTCATCGCTTCGGGTTGTGGTAACAAAGCCTTGGTGCGCATGGGTGGCGGTAACCTCAAATCTTTGGTGGTATTGGTGGTGATGGGTATCAGCGCCTTTGCCACGATGAGGGGCATCACCGCTGTGTTGCGTGTGAGCACTGTCGACACCGTGTTTGTGGACATGCATGCTGGTGCCAACTTGAATGCCATGGGTATTCCAGGCTTGGGCTACCTTTTGGGCTTTGCCTTGTTGGTATGGGTGTTGCGCCATAAAGATTTTTGGACATTCGACAGTCTCTTGGTCGGTGCGGGTGTGGGTGGCATTGTGGTCGCCATGTGGTGGGTCAGCGGCCATTTGGGCTTTGTGGTGGAGCACCCAGACACCTTAGATGCCGTGTATTTGGCTACCAACTCCGGACGGATTGAAGCTTTGAACTTTGTGGCACCTGTGGCCTACACCTTGGACTGGCTCATGTTTTACAGCGACACCTCCAAAGTGCTGAGCGCGGGCATCGCCGCTGTGGCAGGTGTGCTGCTGGGCTCTGCGGCCTCGGCCCTGCAAAGCCAAACCTTTCGCTGGGAAGGCTTTGCCAACCCGCGCGATTTAGGCCAGCATCTGCTGGGTGCTGTGCTGATGGGCGTGGGGGGCGTGACCGCCATGGGTTGCACCTTTGGGCAAGGTTTGAGCGGCATCTCTACGCTTAGCCTCAATTCGGTCTTGGCCTTGGCGGCCATTGTGTTGGGTGCTGTGGTGTCTTTGCGTCAGCAAGCCGCGCGCCTAGAGCGAACCGCTTGTGCTTGAGCCTGTGTCAGCGCTTTCGGTCACCGACCGCCGCTTTGGCGGCCTAGATCGTTTGTACGGCGTGAGCGGCGCAGCACGCATTCGTGCTGCACATGTCGTGGTCGTGGGCGTGGGCGGTGTGGGGTCGTGGACGGTTGAGGCCTTGGCGCGAAGCGGGGTAGGGCACTTGACCCTGATCGACCTCGACAACGTGTCAGAGTCCAACATCAACCGACAAATTCACGCGCTCGATGACACGGTGGGCATGGCCAAAGTCGAAGCCATGCGCCAACGCATTGCGCACATCAACCCCGACTGTGTGGTCACCTGCGTTGAAGACTTTGTAGAACCCAGTAATTGGCCCAGCATCTTGAACGGTGCAGAGGTGGATGCCGTGATTGATGCCTGTGACCAAGTCAAAGCCAAAACCGCCATGGCCGCTTGGGCTTTGAAGCGCCGCGGGCTGTTTATCACCGTGGGTGCGGCAGGTGGAAAACGCTTGGCGCACAAAGTCGACATCGACGACTTATCGAGCACCAGTCACGATCCGCTGTTGGCCAAGCTGCGCTACAACTTGCGCCGCGAACATGGCGCCGCGCGTGATGGTAAAAAAATAGGTATCGCATGTGTGTTCAGTCGCGAAGCTGTGGCGCCCCCAGATGCCAGCTGCAACATCTCAAGCAATGGGCAAAGCGACGGCAGTTTGAACTGCAGCGGCTATGGTTCTGTGGTCAGTGTGACGGCCACTTTTGGGCAGTGCGCAGCAGGTTGGGTTTTCGATCAAATTTCTTCGCGCCCATTGCTAAAAGCATGAAAAATGCGTTATACTTTTAGGCTTCGCAGGGTACAAAACAAACGTTAAATACTCTGCGTGATGGGACCATAGCTCAGTTGGTAGAGCAGCGGACTTTTAATCCGTTTGTCGTGGGTTCGACCCCCGCTGGTCCCACCAAAATAAAACGAAATAAAGCACTTAGAGAAATCTAAGTGCTTTTTTTTCGTTTGCAATTTGCTTTCAAACTTGCTTAGCTTGTATGGCTAAAAGCTGTCGAGTTTGATTGGTATGAAATATGCTTTATGACTACTCCATTTTCTCAGTATTTTGAGGGGATAAAGAAAGAGTAGCAGATGCCTAAAGCCAAGATTTTTCAGATTTTTTACGATGATAAAAGCAGAAGCAAGCTTGATCCTGGCTTTATTGGCTTAGATAACGGATTGGAACCTGCGGATGGTTGGTATGAATTTAGCCCAATAGTCAATTATTTAGAGCTAAATAAGCTCGAGGATGATGTTTGGTACGGATTTTTGTCACCCAAGTTCAAGTCTAAGACGGGGTGCGACTCCCAATATGTCTATCAATTTCTTGATCGTATTCCGAGCTCTGCAGAGGTTGCTATTTTTTCACCTGGCTGGGATCAGCTTTCCTATTTCCTGAATCCATGGGAGCAAGGGGAGGTTTGGCATCCAACCCTGATTCAGATGACAGAGCAGTTTTTAAAAGCAACACATCGCGATGCTGGTCTTGAATCGATCGTGACTGATGCCACAACTGCTGTGTTTTCAAATTACTTCGTTGCAAAAAAGCGCTTCTGGCTGGCTTGGTTATTGATAGCTAAAGATTTCGAGCAGTTTGTCACGAATAACACCGGCTACAACACGCTACTCATTAGTTACGGAAGCCATCAAAACCTGGCTCCAATGAAGACTTTCGTGCAAGAGCGTTTGGCTTCATACCTGTTAGCCAAAGGTCACTACAGAACCGTTGCGTCTACTCGCACGCATGAACAACCCGTGATGCGTCGGATCTTCCCGCAGGGTGAGAGGGATAAAAAAATCTTTCAGCTGTGTGATCGCTATAAGCGCCTTTACAGAAAAACAAAAAACAATGCTTATTTAGATTCCTTTTATATAGCTAGGCAGCAGATCGCATTCATACGGCCTTATTCATGAGCCAGTGAATTTGGAATGCTCAAGTTATTAATAGATCTGTCGACTGACAGACACACAAAATCAAATATCACGAAATGAATAATAAAAAAGTACCAAGTGTGTACATTGATGAAATCTTCGCTGGAGCAGAAACAAGCTCCAGCGATGTTTCGCATTACATCCGGTCAATCGTAGAAGCTGGTGAAAAGGTATTCCGACAAGGAAGCGATTTGGTACGACTGTTACCCAATGGTGAAATTATTCGAGTTGAGGGATTTTTTGATCTCGCGGATCAACTCTCTGCACAGAGTGTTGAATTGGATGCAACGCTTTCTTGGTTATTGGCTCAGAGTCAGTTTCCTGCTAATAAAAAAATACTTGCGCAGTTAGACGCAGGTGTCGCAACAGACGCACAAGGTGATACACCAGTTGTATCGAGTGACAAGCTCATCGCTAAGGTTGCAGAGGTCGTGGGTTCTGCGAGTGTGATTCGTAACGGCACGGTGGTGCAACTGAGCACAGGTGATGGTATCTACCTTGGTGATGTCGTCACGACTCAATCAAACTCAAAGCTAAAAATCAATTTCCTTTCACCAGAGACAAACTCTGCGAGTACGGGAAATGCTGTGATCGCAGACATGTCGCGAGTCATGGTTTCTGGGCAACTCATCAGTACAGAGACTGGCCAATATTTACAAGCGAATTTGAAGGTCGATACGGGTAACGTTTCGGTCGGTAATGTGTCTGCTGATGTCCGTGTTCATGTCGATACGCCTGCAGGACAGGTTACGGTGCCGGCATCAGGCATCAATGTATCTGTTCAGGCTGAAACAGCCCAAACCAAAGTGAGCTTGCCCTCAGGAGCTCAAACTTCTGTTCCTGTGGTGTATGCGAATGGTCAAACTGGTCAGATATCGGTAGGACAAGATGCGACGGTTTTAGTTCCACAACAATCCAATGTTGTGACACAGACTGCTGCAGCCCCAGCTAGCGCACAGGCCGTCTCAGCTCCAGCAGCGCCCGGCGCAGCGCAAGCAACAACAGCTGACGCAGCCCAAGCTACAGGTGCGACTGCAACCCAAGCCGGTACACAAGTTGCCGCAGGTGCAGCTCCGACAGCCGCGGGTGCGACACAGACAAAAGCAACTGATGCAGCGCAAGCTGCAGGTGCGACTAC
>CANFKQ010000037.1 GCA_947447405.1 Comamonadaceae bacterium
AAAATAAGGTGATGATTTTTGATGCATCTTGTGTTTTTAGCAGATATTTGAAGTCAAGCCACTTTGCTGAGGCAAACTTACGGCTGAAGATGAAAACATTCAAAGTCGCCACTTACAACATTCACAAAGGCGTGCAGGGCCTTGGTCCCGCGCGTCGTTTAGAAATACACGACCTTGGTCACGCGGTAGAGCAGTTTGATGCGGACATCATTTGCTTGCAAGAAGTGCGTGCGTTCAACCACCAACAAGCTCGCCATTTCAAACACTGGCCCGAGCAAGCACAGGCCGAGTTCTTGGCGCCAGAGGGGTACATGCCGGTCTACCGCACCAATGCGATTACCAAGCATGGCGAACATGGCAATGCTTTGCTCAGCCGCTGGCCGGTGTTGGAACACGGCCATGAAGACATGTCTGATCACCGCTTGGAGCAACGCGGTCTGCTGCATGTGACCTTGCAAGTGCAAGAGCGGGAGCTGCACGTCATCGTCATTCACTTGGGGCTGTTACCCAGAAGCCGCTTGCGCCAAACGCAACAGCTGCATGATTTCATAGAGCGCGAAGTGCCTGCCGATGCACCGGTATTGGTGGCGGGTGACTTCAATGACTGGGGCAGCGCGGTGTCACGCATGATGGCTGCCGTGGGCTTGCATACCAACATGGGCAAGCAATGCCCCACCTATCCATCGCGTTTACCGTTGGCGCAGCTTGATCACGTGTATGCGCGTGGTGTTCATCGCGTGGCCACGCATGTGCCGCGTGGTCCAATTTGGGGCCGAATGTCTGACCACTTACCTTTGTTGGTTGAGTTTGCTTGGGATGCTCCATGACCCACGCGCACGCACATCCGCATGACATGCACTTACTCACAGGTGGTGTGGATTTGTTTGCTGCCATGGTCGAAGCCATGGATGCTGCGCAGCACGAGGTGCGTTTAGAAACTTATATTTTCAGCTTCGCCGGTGCAGGTGCCGACGTGGCGCATGCGTTGATGCGTGCCGCGCAGCGCGGTGTGCAGGTACGTGTAGTTGTGGATGGCGTGGGCACAGGCGATATACCTGCTGCATGGGCCGCTCAGTTTGAACAGGCTGGCGTGCAAGTGCGTGTGTTTGCACCTGCCGTAGGCCTTGGCTTTTGGTTGCCCAGCCGTTGGCGGCGTCTGCACCGTAAGCTCTGTGTGGTGGATGAAACGGTGGCGTTTTGCGGCGGTATCAACATCTTGGACGACTATTTAGACCCGCATGTGCAAGGCTTGTTGAAAGCACCCAGGCTTGACTACGCCCTAAGCCTGCGCGGCCCGCTGGTGATGGCGGTAAGCACCACCATGGCACAGCTGTGGTCACGCATTGAAGCTGTGCGCGAGTTGCGCAGCCAAGACTTAAGCAGCGCGCTGGATGTTTTGCGTAGCACCCAGCAAAGCCAGCACTTGCCCGTACGCGGCGAGACTCAATTGGTACTGCGCGACAACGTGCGCCACCGTGCCCACATCGAGCGCACGTACCGCAAAGCCATCGGCGCGGCGCGTCACGACATCATCATGGCCAATGCCTATTTCTTTCCGGGCCTGCGCTTGCGCCGTGCCTTGGTCATGGCGGCACGCCGTGGTGTGCGTGTGCGTTTACTGCTGCAAGGTCAATACGAATACTTCTTGCCCTACCGTGCGGCACGCCAGATGTATGGTCAGCTGATGGCGGCGGGTGTGGAAATTTACGAATACCACGCCAGCTACCTGCACGCCAAGGTGGCGGTGGTGGATGGCAAGTGGCTCACCGTAGGGTCGTCCAACCTCGACCCCTTTAGTTTGCTGCTGGCGCGTGAGGCCAATGTGGTGGCGCACGACCCGCAGATGGCGGGTGCCTTGCAGACCAGCTTGGTCGATGCGATGGCGCGCAGCTCGGACCGCGTCGATCCGCACACCTACCTTAGCCGTGGCTGGCGCGAGCGCACAGTGGATGCGATGGCCGCGCTGGTGCTGCGCTTTGGCGTGTTCTTGACGGGAAAGCGTTACTGAACTGCGTGCGAATAGGGTTTTTGCTTCGCTGATACCATTCTCCCCATGACTGCAAAAGACAACTTCGAAGGCACGCCGGTTTCTGTCAAGATCCGCGAGCGTATTGCCGCCTCACGCAAACGATTTCACAGCAACGACAACATTGCCGAGTTCATCCAGCCCGGCGAACTTGAGGCTTTGCTCGATGAAGTGGAAATCAAAATGCAAGGCGTGCTCGACAGCTTGGTGATTGACACCGATCACGACCACAACACGGGCGACACCGCCCGTCGCGTTGCCAAGATGTACTTGCAAGAAGTCTTCAAAGGCCGCTATGTGCAAGCGCCAGCCATCACCGAATTTCCCAATGCTGAGCACCTGAATGAGCTGATGATCGTCGGCCCCATCACCGTGCGTAGCGCCTGCAGCCATCACTTTTGCCCCGTCATTGGCAAGATCTGGATTGGCGTGTTGCCCAACGAACGCACCAACGTCATTGGTTTGTCCAAATACGCACGCTTGGCCGAATGGGTCATGGGCCGCCCCCAAATTCAAGAAGAGGCCGTGGTCCAACTGGCCGACTTGATTCAAGAAAAAACCCAACCTGATGGTTTGGCCATCGTGATGGAAGCCAGCCATTTCTGCATGTCATGGCGCGGTGTGAAAGACATGGACAGCAAAATGATCAACTCGGTCATGCGCGGCGCGTTCTTGAAAGACCCGAACTTGCGCCGCGAGTTCTTGTCCCTGATTCCCAAATAAGGATTAATGCCATGTTGGTTCGATTGCTTTATGTCAGCCGTTCGGTCAAACCCGAAACCCCCGAAGAGACAGAATCTATTCTTAACAGCTCGCGCGAGCACAACATCAGCAATGGCATCACTGGGGTGCTGTGTTTTGGCGGCGGCATTTATTTGCAAGCCATCGAAGGTGGTCGTAACCAAGTCAACGCGCTGTACACCCACATCGTCAAAGACCCGCGTCACAAAGACGTGGTTATCTTGGCCTACGAAGAAATCACAGAGCGCCGCTTTGGTGGTTGGACCATGGGCCATGTGCGCTTAGACAAACTTAACCCATCCATCGTGTTGAAGTACTCCGAAACGCCAGAGCTCGACCCTTATGGCGTGTCGGGCAATGTGTCGTTCGCACTTTTGGAAGAGCTGATGGCCACTGCGTCCATCGTCGGCCGCGCTTGATTCTCATTGGCTGCGACTTCAGCAGCAGCCCCACCCAACGCAAACCCATCGTCGTGGCTGTCGGCCATGCCAAAGCCGGCCGCGTGCAACTGCAAAGTCTGCTGCGCTTTGACACCCTTAGCGCATTTGCCGATTGGCTAAAGCAGCCTCAAGCGTGGGTGGGTGGTTTTGATTTGCCCTTTGGGTTGCCGCGTGAGTTGGTTGAAAAACTGGGCTGGCCCACAGACTGGCTGTCCTGCATGCAGCACTACACCGCACTCAGCCGCGCCGACATTCGCGCCACCTTCAAAGCTTTTTGCGATGCGCGCCCCGTGGGCGGCAAGTTTGCCCACCGCGCCACCGACACACCTGCGGGCTCAAGCCCGTCGATGAAGTGGGTCAACCCGCCTGTGGCTTACATGCTGCATGCTGGTGTGCCGCTGCTGATAGAGGCTGGTGTGACGTTGCCTCGTTTGCATGTGCCTGTTGCGCCCGTTGCTTCACCTGAGTTATTGCGCATCGCGCTCGAGGCTTATCCCGGTCTGCTGGCGCGTGAGCTGATTGGCAGCACCAGCTACAAAAGCGATGACAAAACCAAACAAACGCCCGAACGCTTGATTGCCCGCAAGCAACTGCTGCAAGCCCTAGAGGTGGGCCAAACCCGTTTGGGTCTGCGCCTCAAACTCACGCATGCCCAGCACGACACTTTGGTGGCCGATGCCAGTGGCGACTGCCTAGACGCCGTGCTCTGCATGGTGCAGGCGGCGTGGGCTCAAGCGGAACACAAAGCGGGTGATGCACATTACGGTTTGCCCGCGTGCGACCCGTTGGAAGGTTGGATTGTTACGGCTAGCTCAATAAGTTAGATCAGATACACCAGCCCATATCCGCAGGCAACGCCTCCAGTTGCCGCAGCTGCTGAATCGCTTCTGCATCCGTGCGATACATGTGCAGTCCCACATGTGCTTGCAGGCAGCCTGCGCGGCGTAGCACTGTTTCTACGGGCAGCTTCATGCCGCTGATGTGCAGGCTGATGCTGCGCTCGCGCAGCATGGCTTCTAGCTTGGCAAGGCTCTCCACGCCGGTGGCGTCGATGCGGTTGATAGGCAGTGCAAACAGGCACACATGGGCTACGTTGGGGTGCTGGCCAAGGTGCTCCATCACGGCGCGCTCTAGCGTGCTGGCGGCGGCAAAGTCCAGCTCGGCGTCCATGCGCAGGGCGTAAAGGTTGTTGGCCAATGGCGGTAGTTTCCACAGGTGGCGGTCGCGCAGGCTGCCGTCGGCGTGCAGGCCCACTTCAATGATGCGCGGGTGCAAGCGCGTGTGCAAAAAGTGGCTCAGGCCCATCACCACACCTGCCAGTACACCCCAATACAAACGCGGGGCCGAGAGCAGGGTGATGACAAATGTCACCACTGCTGTAGCCGCCTCCACACGGTTGATTTTGTAAAGCTGTACAAACGCGCGTGGCTTGATGAGCCCCAGCACCGCCGCCACAACAATGGCCGCCAACACTGACTGCGGCACAGGCTGCAACATCGCGGTAAAAAACAGGAGGATGACCAAAATCACCGCCACCGAAAAAATAGTGGCCCATGCCGATTGCGCGCCCGCATAGAGGTTCAGTGCCGAGCGACTGAAAGACGAGCTGGTGGGAAACGCACCGCACAAGCCTGACGCGACTTTGGCCAAGCCTTGGCCAATCAAGTCTTGGTCTTGGTTCCAGCGTTTGCCGCTGCGGTCGTTGTCTACCTTAGCGCTGGATGCGGTTTCTAAAAAGCTCACTAGCGTAATCACCAAGGTAGGCAGCACCAACTGCTTGAACACCTCCCATTCAACGACGCTGGGCACAAACAAGGCAGGCAAGCCCTGCGGTAACGCGCCCACCACTGCCGTGCCCGATGCCTCTAGCCCCAGCGCCCAGCTGCCGCCCGCCGCGCCCAGCACCACCACCAACACGGTGGGGAAGGTGGGCCGCCACTGACGTCCCAACACCAGCAGCATCAGCGTTGTCCCGCCAAACACCAAGCTGGCCCAGTCCATACCCATGCCCGTCAGCAGCGTCGACCAGCCGTTTGTAAAACCTAACATCGCAGGAATTTGCGACGAGATGATGAGCACGCCCGCGCCCTGGGTGAACGCCATCAACACCGGCGAGCTCACCAAGTTCAGCAGCCAGCCGAAACGCGCAAAGCCCAACACCACCTGCAGCAAGCCTGTCATGAGCGACAGCCATACCGTGAGGTTGATCCACTCGGCACTGCCAGGCGTCGCCATGCCGTTGAGTGAGGCCGAAATCAAGATAGAAGTGAGTGCCGTTGGCCCCACTGACAAGCGAGGCGACGCACTGAACAGCACGGCAACCAAAGCAGGCAGCAGCGATGCATAAATGCCTGTGATGAGTGGCATACCCGCCAACGTGGCATACGCCACGCCCTGCGGAATCACCATGAGGCCCACGCTCAGGCCCGCGAAGGCTTCGCTTTTGAGGAGCTGAGGGGTTGGCTTAGGCCAGAGGAGAAAAGGGAATCCACGTTTTGCAAAGTGCATCCGCTAATCGTAACGGCTGCCTCAACACCTGCTGCGCTGTGGTTTGCACAATGCAAACGATGCGAAGTTTTACTTTTTTACTTGCCGTTTGGTGTGTTTCTGCTTGGGCTTGGCCTGGTGTCGTCACGCATGTGAGCGATGGCGACACGGTGTGGGTTCAGCCACTGCAAGGCGGCGAGGCCTATAAGGTGCGGCTGCTCGGCATTGACGCTCCCGAGATTTGCCAGCCGTGGGGTCCACAGTCACGCGCTGCGCTGCACGTCGCGCTACAAGGCCAAGTGGTAGAAGTGCGTGCCCACACGCGGGACAGCTATGGCCGTTTACTGGCGCAGCTCAGCCGCCAAGGCAAGGATGTGGGCGCGTGGATGGTGGGGCAGGGGCATGCGTGGTCCTACAGCTACAAAAAAAATGTAGGCCCTTATGAGTCTTTGCAGCTGCAAGCACAAACGCAGCACCTCGGTTTGTTTTCAGACGGGCGGGCTTTGCAGCCGAGGTGGTTTAGAAAACGGTTTGGATCATGCCATTTGGCTGCGCCAGATGCGCTGCATTAAAACGCGTGTTGATCGCGTGATGTGGCTCAGTGCTTTGCACCACATACAGGGCACGCTGCATTGCGCTGCAAGCGCACTTCATTCCACTCCATGCCACGGCCATCGAGCATTTGCAGGCGGCCTGTCAGGCGCGAACCAATGCCTGTGATGAGCTTCACCGTTTCCATGGCTTGCATGGTGCCAATCACGCCCACCAGTGGTGCGAGCACGCCCATCGTTGAGCATCGCACCTCTTCAGGGGCTTGGTCAGGCGGAAATATGCAGGCATAGCAGGGTGATTGAGCGTCACGTGCGTCGTACACCGCCAGCTGACCATCCATGCGAATGGCTGCGCCTGAGACGAGCGGCACTTTGTGCTTTACGCACGCAGCATTCACAGCTTGGCGGGTTTCAAAGTTGTCGCAGCAATCCACCACGACGGTCACGGTGGGTACAAGGCCGTCTAGCTGAGCTGCGTCTAGCTTTTTAGCCAGCGCAGTCACGCGCACTTCTGGGTTAAGAGCCAACATGGCTTGTGCAGCTGACTCGACCTTGTGGTGACCCACACGCGCGGTGGTGTGGGCGATTTGGCGTTGAAGGTTGGTCAGGTCAACCACATCGTGGTCGGCAATGGTGATGTGACCGACGCCGCTCGCTGCCAAGTACAGGGCCACTGGAGAACCCAAGCCGCCTGCACCCACCACCAGCACGTGGCTGCTGATTAAATGCTGCTGGCCTTCGATGCCGACATCGTCTAGGAGAATGTGGCGCGAATAGCGCAGCAGTTGATCGTCGTTCACCGAAGGGCTACAAGTGAATTACTTGTCTTTCTTCTCAGCAGGACGCTCGCTTTGCGTCTTGCTGGCCAACACGGGTTGGCCTTTGAGGCGCTTTAATGCTTGTTCGAGTTGGAAGTCTTTGTCGCTACCAAACTCGGGTGGGCGACGTTCGCTGTTGGGCTTTTTGGACTCTTCCTCCAAACGCTTCATAGCTTCTTCTCGTGCCTTCTCTTTTTCTTTTTCTTTAGCCGCATCTTTGGCGTCTTTGCCTTGACCGCTTTCTAAGTGCTTGTCGAGGTCGGCTTCACGCATGCGCAGGATGGCGTAAGGGCTGCCTTCCGAGGTGTCGTCGAGCAATACATCCGGCACGATGCCTTTGGCTTGAATGCTGCGACCACTTGGCGTGTAGTAACGCGCAGTGGTAATTTTCAAAGCGGTATCGGGGCCGAGCTGACGCACGGTTTGCACCGAGCCTTTGCCAAAAGTTTGGCTGCCCATGATGGTGGCGCGTTTGTGGTCTTGCAAAGCACCTGACACGATTTCGCTGGCAGAGGCTGAACCTTCGTTCACCAACACCACCAGCGGCACGGTGCGGTAAATGCCTTTGGTGTTTTGGTGCAAACGAGCTACGGGGTCGTTGCTGCCGTTGCGGCGGTAAAACTCGGGCGAGGCTTTGTAAACAAACTTACTTTCAGCCAATTGGCCGTTGGTGGACACCACGTTGATGTTCTCAGGCAAGAACACGGCAGACACGGCCACGGCGGCGTCTAGCAGGCCACCAGGGTCGTTGCGCAGGTCGAGTACCAAGCCTTTGAGCTTGGGTTCTTGTTTGTAAATTTCTTCAAGTTTCTTGGTGAAGTCGTCCACCGAGCGGTCTTGGAACTGGCTCAGGCGAATCCAGCCGTAGCCGGGCTCCATCACTTTGCCTTTGACGCTTTGGGTTTTGATTTCCTCGCGAATGATGTTCACAGGGAAAGTGCGGTTTTCGTCTTTGCGGTAGATGGTCAGCAGCACTTTGGTGCCTGGCTCGCCACGCATACGTTTGACGGCATCGTTCAAGGCCAAACCTTTGACGGCGGTGTCATCAATCTTGGTGATCAAGTCACCAGACTTCATGCCCGCACGGAAAGCGGGTGAGCCCTCAATAGGCGACACGATTTTGATGAGGCCTTCTTCTTGGGTGATCTCAATGCCCACGCCCACAAAGCGGCCTGTGGTGCCTTCGCGGAATTCTTTGAAGGTTTTCTTGTCGTAGTACTGCGAGTGCGGGTCGAGGCTAGCGACCATGCCGGTGATGGCATCGCTGATGAGTTTTTTCTCGTCCACGGGCTCCACGTAGTCGCTCTTGACCATGCTGAACACAGCTGCGAGTTGCTGCAACTCTTCTAGCGGCAGAGGCGCCATGTTGGCGCGCGCAGCGGTTTGCAACGAAACGGTGGTCAGTGCGCCGGTCAGGGCGCCGATGGCGACCCAGCCTGCAATCTTGAATTTTTGACGCATGTGGCCTTCGAGAAATAACAAATTTGATAGGCACTCAATATACAACGCGCCCAGTGGGCGCGCAGTAAGTGAGACGATTAGGCTTTACCTTGTGTGGCTACTGCCGCAGCTGCTTTGGCAGCGGCTTGGGCATCGCCTAAGTAGTAGTGACGAATGGGTTTGAGGTTCTCGTCCAATTCATACACAAGTGGGATCCCGTTAGGAATATTCAAGCCCACGATGTCGCTGTCACTGATGCCATCGAGGTATTTCATCAAGGCGCGAATCGAGTTGCCGTGTGCGGCGATCACGATGCGCTTGCCCGACTTGATAGCGGGTGCGAGGGCTTCGTTCCAGAAAGGCACCACGCGGGCCACCGTGTCTTTGAGGCACTCAGTCAGTGGGGCTGGGTTGGGTTCGAAGCGGGTGTAGCGGGGGTCATTGCGTTCGCTGCGGGGGTCGTTGGCCTCCAGTTCAGGAGGCGGCGTGTCATAGCTGCGGCGCCAGACCAGCACTTGCTCGTCACCGTATTGCTTGGCCATGTCTGCTTTGTTCAAACCTTGCAAGCCGCCGTAGTGGCGTTCGTTCAAACGCCAGCTTTTGACCACGGGCAACCAAGTAGCGTCCATCTCGTCCAAGGCGAGGTACAGCGTGCGAATAGCGCGCTTCAACACGCTGGTGTAGGCCACGTCAAACGCATAGCCTTCGGCTTTGAGTAGCTTGCCTGCGTTCTTGGCTTGTTCGATGCCAGTGGGGGTGAGGTCAACATCGGTCCAGCCGGTGAAGCGGTTTTCAAGGTTCCAAGTGGATTCGCCGTGGCGGATTAATACGAGCTTGTACATGGTGATTCAAACAAAGTCAGTGAAAGGTTGGCTGTGATTTTAGAATGCTGCCCTGACTAGATACTTTTAATCCCCCTTTTGGTTTTTTGAACTGGACTCTCTGTGAAATTTATTCTCGACAACTGGATGTTGCTGGCCATTGCTGCGAGCAGTGGTTTCTTTTTGCTTTTGCCCGTGGTGCAAGGTGCAACAGCCACCGGTATTTCACCCACAGAAGCGGTGCAATGCATGAACCGCGACAAAGGCGTGGTGATTGATGTGTGCGGGGCAGACGAGTTTGCCCAAAGCCACATCAAAGGCGCTGTGAACGTGCCTTTGGACGAGTTGGAAGCCCGTTTGGACAAGGCCGTGAAAAACAAGAGCACACCCGTCATCATGGTGTGTGCAGCAGGTGCACGCTCAAAGCGTGCCCAAGCTATTGCGCAAAAGCTGGGTTACGAGAAGGTGCATTCACTGCACGGCGGGCTGAAAGCTTGGAAAGAGGCTAACCTGCCTGTCGCTAAAGCCTAATTTTTTGGCTTAATTATTTCGGAGAACTCGATATGTCACCCGTCAAGATGTACACCACCGCCGTATGTCCGTATTGCATTCGCGCCAAGCAGTTGCTGACCTCAAGGGGCGTCGCCCAGATTGAAGAAATTCGGATCGACACCGACCCCGAGGCACGTGCGCACATGATGGACATCACGGGACGTCGCACGGTGCCGCAAATCTTCATTGGCGACACCCACGTGGGTGGCTGCGACGATTTGGTGGCTTTGGATGCCAAAGGCGGTTTGCTGCCTTTGTTGCAATCTTGAGCTGACATAATTCAGCCATCCCGATTTGCTGCCCGCTTCGGTTTTGCCGATGCGGGCATTTTTTTGTTTTAGGAAATCAACATGTCAGACGAACAAGCCACTCCTGTATTTCAAATTCAACGCGTCTATTTGAAAGACTTGTCTTTGGAGCAACCCAACTCACCCGCTATTTTGACCAGCACCGAGCAACCCTCGGTGGACATCCAGTTGGGCGTGGGTATGGAACAAGTGGCCGATGGCATTGTGGAAGTGACTGTGACTGCTACTGTGACGACAAAGATCGAAGACAAAACGGTGTTCTTGGTGGAAGCCAAGCAAGCTGGCATTTTTGAAGTACGAAACTTGCCTGAAGACCAAATGGGCCCCGTCATCGGTATTGCTTGTCCACAAATCATTTATCCCTACTTGCGCGGCAACGTGGCTGATGTGATTCAACGCGCGGGCTTCCCACCTGTGCACTTGGCTGAAATCAACTTCCAAGCCATGTACGAACAACAGCAGCAACAAGCTGCTGAAGCCACCAAGCAATAAAGCGCACGGGCTTGGCCATGAAGATTGCCGTTTTAGGTGCAGGCGCGTGGGGCACAGCGCTGGCGATCAACGCTGGCGCACACCACACCGTGACGCTGTGGGCACGTGATGTGCCCCAGGCTCTGGCCATGCAAGCCGAGCGCGTGAACACGCGCTACTTGCCTGAGCAGCCCTTCACCGCAGGCGTGCAAGTGTCTTCGGCCCCACTCGGCCCTTGGTTGGCCGAGCAAGATTTGGTCGTCATCGGTTCGCCCATGAGCAGTCTGCGCGGCATGCTCACGCAGCTTGCGCCCATCTTGGGAAGCAAAGTGCCTGTTGCCTGGTTGTGCAAGGGCTTTGAGGCGGCTCAGCCTGACGCCTCGCAAGCGAAAGCCTCACTCAATGGCATTGGTTTGATGGCCCACGAAGTGCGCGCCCAAGTTGCCCCCGCGTTGCGTGGCGGTGCACTGAGTGGCCCCAGCTTTGCACAAGAAGTGGCACGTGGCATGCCCACCGCTTTGGTGGCTGCCAGCAGCGACGCTGCGGTGCGTGATGCGATGGTGCATGCCTTTCACAACAACAGCCTGCGCGTGTATGCCAATGACGACATCGTGGGCGTGGAAGTGGGTGGTGCGGTGAAAAACGTGTTGGCCATCGCCACGGGTTTGTGCGATGGCTTGCAGCTTGGTCTGAACGCTCGTGCTGCACTCATCACACGCGGTTTGGCCGAAATTACCCGCTTGGGCGTAGCGTTAGGCGCAAAGCCTGAAACCTTCATGGGCCTCTCGGGCTTGGGCGACTTGGTGCTCACCTCCACGGGTGATTTGAGCCGCAACCGCAAAGTGGGCCTCGCCTTGGCTCAAGGTATGACGCTGCAACAAGCGGTTGACTCACTCGGTCATGTGGCCGAAGGCGTGTATTGCGCCCGTACCGTGGTGCAACGTGCGCAGCACCTTGGTGTGGACATGCCTATTGCGCAGGCTGTGGTGGCGCTGATAGATGGTGACATCACGCCAGCCCAAGCTGTGGCTGTGCTGATGGGCCGTGGCGCTAAAGGCGAATAAGTTTTTATGAAGTATGCGGCCTTGCTGTTGTGTGGCTTGCTCTGCGCCTGCGGCGTGGTGAGCGAGCAATCGTTTTACGAAGGTATTCGCACCAACGAACGTGCCAAATCGGCGGGCACTGGGCCGGACGACAAGGCTTTGCCAAATTACGACCGATACAGCAAAGAGCGTGAGTTGTTGAAGAAATAACTTCTGTTTTGCTGAGCTCGCTTCTCGCCTAGGGAATGAGCGGGTTCCTGATGCGGGTGTACCAAAAATCGTCACTCACTCATTCCCTAGACGAGAAGTCTGCGGCTGACAAATCAGTATTTTTAAACTTTTGGCGAGGGTGAATTTCGTCAGAGTCGCTTTGGTTCGATCGAAGATTTTCTAGCTCACAAGGTCGTGTGCGTGTGGCGCGGTGGCCAACGATTTCTGGTACTCCAGCATGAGGCGGCCGCCGTGCCTCACGCACACAGCCTTAGCCTGAGAAATCCACTACGAACACCAAGACATAAGCCAAAGAGAAACCTCAAACCTCGAGGTTATCAATCAACCGCGTCTTTCCCAACTTAGCAGCCCCCAACACCACCAACGGTTCAACGCATGGGCCGTTCACGGGCGACAAATCATGCTGGCGGCGCAGGGTGATGTAGTCAGGCTCCCAGCCACGTTGGCGCAAGGCGTCCATCGCGGCAGCTTCAGCAGCTGGCACATCCAGCTGATCAGCGGCATTGCCTGCACGGACCGAAGCAGCCAAGCCTTTCAAAGCCATCGACAGTTGCACGGCTTCGGCGCGTTCTTCGGTGCTGAGGTAGCCGTTGCGTGAGCTGAGGGCCAGGCCGTCTTCGGCTCGGCGGGTTTCGCCGCCGATGATCTCAATGGGTAGCGCCATCTGCTGCACCATGCGGCGGATGACCATGAGCTGTTGGTAGTCCTTCTTGCCAAACATGGCCAAGTCGGGCTGCACGATGTTGAAGAGCTTGTGCACCACGGTGCTCACACCCACAAAAAAGCCGGGGCGGAATGCGCCTTCCAAGATGTCGGCCAGCTCGGCGGGTGGGTGCACCTTGAACACTTGGGGCTCGGGGTAGAGGTCTTTTTCGCTGGGCGCAAACACCACATCGCAGCCATTGGCTTCTAGCAATGCGCAATCGTTTTCTAGGGTGCGAGGGTAGGTGTCAAAGTCTTCGTTGGGGCCAAATTGCAGGCGGTTCACAAAGATGCTGGCCACGGTCATGCCGCCTGTTGGGGTGCGCTTATCGACCTCTTGGCGGGCCATTTGCATCAGCTCTAAGTGACCTTGGTGCAGGTTGCCCATGGTGGGCACAAAGGCGCGCAGGGCGGCCGGATTCAAAGCGCGGCGCAGGTCAGCGAGGGTGTGAACGATTTGCATGAAACGAGAAAAGGGGCTTAGCCCCAAGCGTGTTTGGCGTTGTCTGGGAAGCTGCCGTTTTTCACCGCAGCCACGTAGGCGCTCATGGCGGCTTGGACGCTGGCTTGGCCTTCCATGAAGTTGTGAACAAACTTGGGGTTTTTGCCCAAGTTGACGCCCAGCATGTCGTGCATGACCAGCACTTGGCCGGCCGTACCGTTGCCCGCGCCAATGCCAATGGTGTGGCAAGTGGGCAGCTCTTGCGTGAGGGCGGTAGACAGTGGCTCGGGCACCATTTCCAGCACCAGCATGCTGGCGCCTGCGTCTTGCAGGGCAATGGCTTCTTGGCGCAGTTGGGTGGCCGAGTCGCCACGGCCTTGCACGCGGTAGCCGCCTAGGGCATGGACGGTTTGTGGGGTCAGGCCCAAATGGGCACAAACAGGAATGCCGCGCTCGACCAAGAAATGCACGATGTCGGTGGTCCAGCCACCACCTTCAAGCTTGACCATGTGAGCACCCGCTTGCATCAAAACCGTTGCGCTGCGAAGGGCTTGCTCTTTGGATTCTTGGTAGCTGCCAAAAGGCAGGTCACCAATGATCCACGCCGTGCCTTGTAAGCGGCGGATGCCTGTGGCCACGCTTTCGACGTGGTAGCGCATGGTGTCTAGGGTGACACCCACCGTACTGGTGAGGCCTTGGCAGACCATGCCCAACGAGTCGCCCACCAAGATGCATTCCACGCCAGCGGCATCGGCCACGGCGGCAAAGGTGGCGTCGTAGGCGGTCAACATGGTGATTTTTTCACCGCGTGCACGTAGCTCGTTCAAGCGGGGCAGGCTGATGGGCTTGCGGGCAGCCACAGGTGAAGCGGGGGGCAAAGTGCCGTAGGGCGAAGCGTTGGAGTTGCTCATAGAACGTGTGTGGCGCAAAGCCAGTCCTGTGTTGCCAAGAGGAGGTGGAGTTTACGTGGGGGTGTAGGCCAAGCGCACGTAAATAGGGGCAAAGGCCTCGGCCTGTGTGATTTCAATCAGCGTTTCTTTGGCCAGCTCAAGTAGGGCGATGAAGGTCACCACAAGCACGGGAACGCCTTGTTCTGCTTCGAAGAGTTTTTCAAACTCCACAAAGCGTTGGCCTTGCAGACGTCGCAGCACGATGCTCATGTGCTCGCGCACCGACAGTTCTTCGCGGCTGATTTTGTGATGCTGCACCAGCTTGGCACGCTTCAAGATGTCGGCCCAAGCCTGCTGCAACTCGACCACATGCACGTCGGGAAAACGCGGTTGCAACGATTGTTCGATGTAAACCTGTGCGCGCAAAAAGTCTCGGCCAAACTGCGGCACTTCATTGAGCTTGGCGGCTGCCAGCTTCATTTGCTCGTACTCAAGCAGGCGGCGTACCAACTCGGCGCGGGGGTCTTCGGGTTCTTGGCCTTCGGCCACCTTCTTAGGCGGCAACAGCATGCGTGATTTGATCTCAATCAGCATGGCGGCCATCAGCAGGTATTCGGCGGCCAGCTCGAGATTGCGGCTGCGAATTTCATCCACATAGCTCAGGTACTGGCGCGTCAGCGCAGCCATGGGAATGTCGAGGATGTTGAAGTTTTGCTTGCGGATGAGGTAGAGCAGCAAATCCAGCGGACCTTGGAAAGCCTCCAGGAAAACTTCGAGTGCGTCTGGCGGTATGTACAAATCCTGCGGCATGGCAAACAGCGGCTCGCCATACAGGCGGGCCACAGCCACGTTGTCGATCACCTCTGGCATGACCGAGGCGATGTGTGCCTCGTCGTTAGGCAGAGTGGGATCGGCAGTATGCACGGTGGGCGCTTAATCGGAAGGGCTTAGGTCAAGACCGAAGGTCTTTAAGCGTTCGTTTGGTAAACGTACGGCTTTTGCGCCACGCGGCCAGCTTGCATGTCTTGCTGGATTTCGGTGTTCACTTGCTTGTCCCACAACAAAGCGCGGCCATCGCGCTGTTCTTTTTCGAGCGTGGGCTTGTTGGCCTTGAGCGACTCGATGAACGCAGTGGCTTCGGAGGTGTAGTTGTCACGTTGAAAAATCGACATGGTGAGCTTCCTAATTGGATTTCTTGAAATTGCGTGAATTTTAACGACCGAGGGCCAAGGCAAAACCGTGGCTCAAATCGGGCACAAGGTCGGTGTCAGGCAAGGCGTGTAGCAGGCCGCTGCGTTGCGCCATATCTAACGGCTGGTGACCCAAACCACAAAGGATGAGGCGTACATTTTTTTTCTTACATGAGCGAGCCAAGGCCAGCAGCGCATCTGCGCCGGACGAGTCGACATAAATCAGGTTTTTCAGGTCCATCACCAGAGCTTTGACCGGCAGGTTTTCTTCAATGGCTTCGACCAGTTTGACTGCACCAAAAAACAGAGCACCATACAAACGGTGTGCCTGCACATGGGTTTCATGGCCAGCCAGCTCGGGAAAGGCGTCCGCCTGCACATGCTCGGTGCGGCTGAGGCTGGAGATGCGATAGATGAAGGTCAGGCAAGCGGCCATCAGGCCTACTTCCACAGCCACAGTCAAATCGACGATGACGGTGAGCAAGAACACCGACAGCAACGTCGCGCGGTACGGCAAGCGGAACTGGCGCAGGTGGACAAACTCGCGCCATTCGCCCATGTTCCAAGCGACGTACATCAAAATAGCGGAGAGTGCAGCCAGTGGGACATCACCCGCCAGCGGTGCGGCCACCAGCATGACCACCAGCAAGGTGAGGGCATGCACCATACCGGCCACGGGGCTATTGCCGCCATTTTTCACATTGGTCACCGTGCGGGCAATCGTGCCGGTAGCGGGCATACCGCCAAAGAAGGGCGTGATGATGTTGGCAATGCCTTGGGCCATCAGCTCTTGGTTGGCATCGTGGCGGTCGCCGTAGGGGCCTTCGGCCATCATTTGGTCGGCAATGCGGGCACACAAGAGGGACTCAATCGAACCCAGCAACGCCAGTGTGGTTGCCGGAATTAGCAAGAACTTGGCAGTGTCCCAGCTGAAGGCGGGCCATGCAAATGCGGGCAAGTTGCTAGGAATGCTGCCAAAGCGCGAGGCGATGGTTTCGACCTCCAACCCCATCATTTTTGCGGCGACTGTGGCACCCACCAACACCACGATGGAGCCAGGGATGGTTGAGAAGCTTTTGGTGCTGGGCATGCCGCTGGCCATACGTGGCAAGGCCAGTTGCCAAAATGCCAACACGGCTAAACACATCATGGCCAAGCCCAAAGCTTCGCCGTTAAGTGTGCCAAAGCTGTCGCTGAGTGTGCGCAAGATGCCGAAGAAATCAGCCGGCATGGCTTTGACTTGTAGGCCGAAAAAGTCTTTGATCTGCGACACCATGATGAGTACTGCAATGCCGTTGGTGAAACCAATCACCACCGCCACAGGTATGAAGCGAATCAAGGTGCCCAAGCGCAGCAAGCCCATGGCAAACAACATCACGCCCGACATGGCGGTAGCGATGATGAGGTTGGCCAAGCCATAACGTTCCAAGATGCCATACACGATGACGATGAACGCACCTGCTGGCCCGCCAATCTGCACGCGGCTGCCGCCCAAAGCGGAGATCAAAAAGCCCGCAATGATGGCGGTGAATAAACCCGCTTCAGGCTTGAGCCCCGACGCAATGGCAAACGCCATGGCCAGTGGCAAAGCTACCACGCCCACCGTGATGCCCGCGCCCACGTCTTGGTAAAAGCGCTGTCGCGTGTAGCCCTTCAGCGAATCAATGACGTGTGGGCGGAAAAAAGAAGACACATTCATCTTTGTAATCTAGTTTTTACGTCGTCGAGTACGGGGCGCAAGGCCACGGTCCACAGCAACAACGCAAGCGGCAAAGTGGTGATATAGCCCCAGCCCTTAAAGCCCAAAGCGCCCACCAGTCCGCCACAGAAAAAACAAGCAATCAACAGCGCTTGAAGCCCCAGGCGCTGGCGGTTCGCACGAACACGGGGCAAGCCTTGGGCTGAAGTTTTGACACGATTGACGTAAAACAATTTACCCAATTCAATGCCAAAGTCGGTCACTAGACCAGTAATGTGCGTGGTGCGAATTTCAGCGTGAGAAATCTTGGTGATGACCGCGTTTTGCAAACCCATCATGAAGCACAGTAGCATGACGGTGAGTGGTAGAAACAAGCTGGCAAAACTGCTGATGGCCGCGCCAAATAAACCAAATATCAGAAGCGCCAACGACTCCAGCACCAAAGGCAAGCTGTACGAGCTGGCCAGATGGCGGCGCAGGCCCCAGTTCACCAATACGGCGGTGCACATGGCGCCCGCGACAAAGGCGATCAAGCTACCCAAGCCTGTGGCCACCAAGTCGACATGCCCCAGCACCACGTCGTCTGCAATCGAAGAGACCACGCCGGTCATGTGCGATGTGTAGCGTCCTACCGCCAAAAATCCACCCGCATTGGTCGCCCCAGCCACAAAGCACAGCACAGCACCCAACTTGACGTTGGCGTGGTTTGAGCGCGCGATGCTGGTCCAGCCGTGGATGAGGGGGAACATGGTGTGTTTAGTGAATTCGCATACCGGGCTTAGCGCCGGGCCATGGCTGCAGCACATAGATGCCGGGCTCGGCCTTCTCGTCTGCGTGGCTTGCGGCGAGCACCATGCCTTCAGACACGCCAAACTTCATCTTGCGCGGGGCCAAGTTGGCCACCATCACAGTGAGCTTGCCCTTGAGGTCTTCCGGCTTGTACATGCTGGCCACGCCTGAGAACACGTTGCGTGTTTTACCCTCGCCCACATCGAGTGTGAGGCGCAGCAACTTGGTGGAGCCTTCCACCGCTTCGCAGTTGACAATTTCGGCAATACGCAAATCAATCTTCGCAAAGTCATCGATGCTGATGGTGGTAGCGATTTCTTCACCACCGGGGGTGATTTTTTCTTCCACCACGACGGGTGGCTCAAACAAGGCTTCGAGTTGTTCGGGAGTGACGCGTTGCATGAGGTGTTGGTAAGGTTGAATATGGGTCACGTGGCTCGTGGTGGACCAGTTTTGCATGGACGTGCCGGTGAAGGCCTCCACCGCGTGTGCGAGTGATGGCAACACGGGGGCCAAGTACCGGCTCAGTTCGACAAAGGCATTGATGAGCAACGAGCACACTTGGTGAAGGGCTTCGTTGTTGGCGGCGTCTTTGGCCAAGTCCCAGGGCTTGTGTTGGTCCACGTAGGCGTTGACCTTGTCGGCCAGCAACATGATTTCGCGGGCGGCTTTGCCGTACTCGCGGGCGTCGTAGGCTTGGGCGATGCTGTCTTTCGCGGCGTGAATGTCGCTCAGCAGTGCAGTGCCTTGTTCGCCAAAGCTTTGTGTGAGTTTGCCTTCAAAGCGCTTGGTTAAGAAGCCTGCCGCACGCGATGCAATATTGACGAACTTACCAATCAAATCGCTGTTCACGCGCAGCATGAAATCTTCGGCGTTGAAATCCACGTCTTCGTTTTTGTTGTTCAGCTTGGTGGCCAAGTAGTAACGCAGCCACTCAGGGTTCATACCCAGGCCCAAATACTTGAGCGGGTCCAGGCCCGTGCCACGGCTTTTGCTCATCTTCTCGCCGTTGTTGACGGTGAGGAAGCCGTGGACAAACACGTTGTTGGGTGTTTTGCGGCCGCTGAAGTGAAGCATGGCTGGCCAGAACAGGGTGTGGAATGTGACGATGTCTTTGCCGATGAAGTGGTATTGCTCCAGCTTGTCGTTGGCCATGTAGGCGTCGTAGCTTGGGCTTTGCGGATCCAAGGATCGGCGCTTGTCGAGCAAGTTTTTCAGCGAAGCCAAGTAGCCCACGGGCGCGTCGAGCCAAACATAAAAGTACTTGCCCGGTGCATCTGGAATTTCGATGCCAAAGTAAGGCGCGTCACGCGAAATGTCCCAGTCGCCCAAGCCTTCACTGGTTGAACCATCGGGGTTGGTGCGCACGGTGAACCATTCTTTGACCTTGTTGGCCACTTCGGGCTGCAGCTTGCCGTCTTGTGTCCACTTTTCCAAGAACGCCACGCAGCGTGGGTCAGACAGCTTGAAGAAAAAATGCTCGGAGCTTTTCAGTTCAGGCTTGGCACCCGACAAAGCAGAGAAGGGGTTGATGAGGTCGGTGGGGGCGTAGACCGCGCCGCACACCTCGCAGTTGTCGCCGTACTGGTCGTGGGCGTGGCACTTGGGGCACTCGCCTTTGATGAAGCGGTCGGGCAAGAACATGTTCTTCTCGGGGT
>CANFKQ010000038.1 GCA_947447405.1 Comamonadaceae bacterium
ATGCTTGAACTGCCGACCGTGGCGTTACCAATGGTGGTTGCACCCGCCACGGCAGCCGTGAAATGCAAACCATCGTAGTCAAACGTGCCTGAGCTGATGTTGAGGCCGTTGACCAGATTGGTTTCAAGCAAAGCCGGTGTGTCAGCTGTGAATGTGGTGCCATTAATGGTCAAAGTTGCAGCAACACCTGTGGCACCAATCGTGAAGTTTTGGATATCCGATACCCCGGTATAAGTCACCGAAGCCGTCGTGTTTGCCATGAATTCAATGCCAAACGCATTGATGGTTGCGTGGGTGTGCGTCGTACCGTCTGTGTAGCCCGAATGATCGAATGGGCTAACCCATACCCCGTTTGTAACCAGGTTGAAATTCGTCACACCTGGATTTACAGCGACAAAACTCACAGGGGTGCCACCACTCAACAAATCCAGTTGAGCGCTGGTCGCAGCAGTGCCGCCCACAGCATCGACACCTTGACTGAAACTGCTGATTTGTGCGCCAACACCAAGAGACAAAGAACCCTCTTGAGCAGCTACAAACTGAACGCCACCCACTGTAATCAAGGCCTTCGTTCCAGATCCCACAGTTCCAGTGCCATTGACATAGCTGCTTGGCACAAAATGACCCGTGTCAGATGGGCTCAACCAGTAGTCACCGACTTGTGTGGTGAGTGCGGTTGCCCCCGGTGCATCAGCCACAAACATCAAGGTGCTCACTCCCCCGTCATTCGTGAGCTCCAGCACAGCCGCTGTGGTCGAGTTGCCATCGCTGAACGAATGCACGGAATAGCCAGCACCTGCAGTCAATGGTCCCGCTTGCGTTGCTGTGAACTGCGTACCACCAATCGTGATGTGCGCATAACTTGCGTTCACAAAGCCAGTTGCAGTTGGCGTAGTGCCGGAAGCGACCACAAAGTGGGTTGTACCCACATCGATGTGCGTGGCATCTACAAATGTGATGGCAGAGCCGCTGGTAAGGCTTGTGGCCCCCGTCGAAACAGCTTCGTAATTGACCGTGCCAAGCTGCACGGTGGCCTTGCTCGCGTCGTGCCCCTGAACAATATTGGTCGGTGCCAAGCGGCTGGTGAGACTCGTGAGTACCCCCGTGCCTTCCACAAAATGTTGGCTGCCTAATGCGATGGACGCGTTTGAAACACCTTGCAGTGTGTCGGCACTTGATGAACCCGTGATACTGGCGAGCGACACAGTCGTCGTGCTATCGCTACCCCCGTCAATTTTGGTATCAGCCACATCCAGCCACAGCACGTCATTGCCCGTACCACCACTGAGGGTGTCCGCACCCGCACCACCAATGAGGGTGTCGTTACCAGCACCGCCGGAGATGCTATCGGCACCATCGTTGCCACTCAACCAGTTGTCGCCCGAGCTGCCATTGATGGTGTCATCAAAGGCAGAGCCCATGATGTTTTCGATCGAGGTCAAGGTATCTAGCTCACTGCCGCTACCCACCGACACTTTGCCCGTCGCGAGGTCAGCAACGATGCGCGCTGTTGAGGTGTAGCCAGCTGATGCGTAGAGATAGGAATAGCTCGCGGTGTCACTACCTGTGCCGCCATCGAGAGCGTCATTGCCGCCATAACCGTATAACCAGTCGTCGGTGCTAGAACCCGTCAATGACTCTGCATTGTTCGTACCAGAGTAATAGCTTGGGGATACAGAGACTGTGACGCTCGGATGGATCACCACTGACACGTTGCCTGAGGTGTACTTGTTGTAAACCACCGTACCTAATGTCTGCGTACTGTGAGACCACGAATTGGTGAGAGACACCGTGTCACCCACATCGCCCTCAATCCGTAACGACCCAGTTCCACCCGTCAGCATGCTGCTGACTTGTGTGGAACTCAGCACCACGGTGTTACCCACACCAGAGGTGTTGGCGCAAAGGTCAATCACGTCAAAGTTACGCAGCGCAGGCATGCTGGTGACCGTGAGGTCCGCCATGCGTTGCGTGATCAACAAGGTGTCCGTGCCCGAGACACCGTCGATGGTGCCTTTTGAGTAATCCAGCGTCAACGTGCCGTTGCCGTTGCCTGCAACACCTGAGGTGTCTGTCGCGCTGGGGCCACTGCTGACGTAGACCGTCGCCGTCGAGGCTGTCGAGCTCGTACTCCAAGTCGCAGCGCTTGTGGCGTTGACCAAATGGTCTCCCACCAGCGTGCCGAGCTTCAGATTGTTCTGACCCGCATTGGTCATGGTGTCGGTGTAGCCCAACACGTCCACCGATTGGGTGGTGTAGGTGGTGTCAACACTACCCGTGCCATCGGTATTGCCACCCACGTTGAAACGTGTGCCCAAGTACTGACCGTCAATTTGCACAGTCAGAGTGACGGCACTGCCACCCACAACGGGTGTGTACTGGCTTGTATAAATACGCGCACTGCCCCCGTTGAGTTGGGCTTCAGCTTGGTAGGTCCAGTTGCCCCAATCGTTGAGCACAAACATGTCGCCCGCATCGCCATCGACGCGCAAGACGTGGTTGCTGTCTGTCATGGCGTAGACCGATGCACGGTCCAGCACCACGCTGGTCGCGTTGCGACCACGCAGATCAATGAGCTCAATGTTGGTGATGCCATTGGTGGCATTGGTCACTGTGAAGTCACGGCTGTTGCCGCCCATCAGCAAGGTGTCGTAGCCTGCCCCACCATCAATCGATATGACAGATTGACGCGAATCAGCGCTGATGTTGCTGATGTGTACCCTGTCCGTGGTTGGAGACGAGACGTAGTCTTGATTCCAAACCAAGATGTCGTTGCCGTCGCCGCCAAGTAAGGTGTCTGCATCGCCATCTGGACCACCACTGAGCCAGTCGTTGCCTTCGCCGCCTTGCAGCACATCGTTGCCAGCGCCGCCGTTCAAGCTGTCGTTGCCAGTTCCGCCACGTAAGTCATCGTTGCCGTCGCCGCCATCGATGCTGTCGTTACCGGCAAAGCCCATCACGGTGTCGTTGCCAGAGCCCGCCACGGTCATGACGTCGGCTTGTTCAGTCCCCAACAATGAATCAGCGCCGTTGCCATTGCTCGTGTTGTAAACGCTGTGAATGTCGGTCGAAATAGCAACCGTCAAAGTGGTCGTGTTCATCACGCTTTGCCAGGTGTCGAATCCTGCAGCGCCAGAGACAGTGGCCCACGTGCCATCGCCAAAGCTCACCGTATCTTCAACCCCGCCCAGCACGGTCAAGGTGGCGCTGCCACCTGTGGCACGGTTCACAAAGTCTTGGCTGAGGGTGATGCTCTGTGGCGACTCGGCATTGAGCTTCAAAGCCTCAATGCTTTGCACCGCAGGCATGGCCCACGTTGAGCTGAAGTCCACATTGGCATCGTTGATCAGCAAGGTGTCGCTGCCACTGCCGCCGACGATCGAGACATCCGCCGCATCAAACACAAAGGCTTGGCCCACGTTGCCCGCGATCAACACGTCTGAGCCGGCGCTACCGTCCAAGGTCATGTGTGAGGCATTGGTCAGCAAAGTGATGGCTGAACTGTTGGTCAGGTTAGTGCCCCCCATCTTGTCAGCCGTGAAGGCGACAGAGCCGATAGACAAGGTCCCACGGGTGCTGCTGGTGCCGTTCACCAAATTGCTGATGGTGTCGGTCGCGATGAGTGTGCTCAAGGCTTCGGTATTTGCCGTGAAGCGAACACCGCCAATGTAGGCATAGGCCTTAGAGATTCCGACCAAGTAGTCGTTACCCGCGCCACCTTGCAGCAGCTCGAAACCACCCACGATGTCGATGCCGCCTTGTCCATCGGTGGCTTGGCCTGCAGCCACGCCACGGTAGAGCGATGTGCTCAAGTTGACGACTACCGAGTTGGTTTGGTCGCTGTAGTCGAGCACGTCTAGGCCGTCGCCGCCCATCAGGGTGTCGTCGCCTGCGCCACCGCGAACGGTATCGCTGCCAGCATCGCCCCACACAGCGTCGTTGCCTGTGCCTGCGTCAATCCAGTCGTCACCAGCGCCACCGTAGACGAAGTCGACGCCGTCGCCAGTGAGGACAGTGTCATTGCCTGCGCCTGCGTTCACGCTGTCTTTGCCGCCAAGCGTGACGATACGTTCAGCGTTATCGCTGCCCTGCACGACATCGTTGCCGTTGCCGGTGCGCACATGTTCAATCGAACGCAAAGTATCAACGGTGCCGTAGCCATCGATCGCTGTACCCGCCGCAACGGTGAAGTTACCCGTCGAGAACGAGGTGCTACTCATGTTCACGTAAACGTTGGCCGTTTGATCCGAGAAGTCCAAGGTGTCAATGCCGTCGCCGCCATCAATCGTGTCGGCTCCGCGTGAGTGGCTCATGTAGTCATCGCCACCCGAACCCATGGAGGTTTCAGAGCCGCCAGTCCCTGCGACCCACTGGTCGGCAGAGGTTGGGGTTGTCGCGTCGGTAAGTACGTGCAAGTTCTCGCTCAATTTGAGCGTAGCCACGAGGCTTGCCCCGTTGTAAACCTCGGCGCCCAAATAACGCGTGCCGTTGACCACGATATCTGCATTGGCGCGCCAGACCAGCGTACCGCCCAAGATCAGGCTGTCGCCCACATCGGCATGCACGGTCAAGGGCGTGATGTTGCTTGTGACCATGGCCCCGAGCTTGGTGGTGCCAATCTTCAACCAGTTGTCACCATTGCCGCGAAGGTCCACGGCTTCAAAGTTGCCCAAGCTGCCAGAGAAGTTACTCAGATTGCGCGCTGCATCACGGACCACCAAGGTGTCATAGCCTGTGCCACCGTCGATTGAGCTATCGGCATTGACAAAAACGACCGCATCGTCACCCGCACCGGCTTGCAAAACGTCGGTACCGTTACCGCCATCCAAGGTGTCGCGTCCTGCGCCGCCCAGCAGCAAATCGGCGCCATCGCCGCCCAGCAACACGTCATCGCCATCGCCACCATCTAAGGTGTCGTTGCCAGTGCCACCCGACAACCAATCGTTGCCACTCGATGCACCTAGGGTGGTGGAACCGCCGTAGAGCATGTCTGCACCCACGCCACCCGAGATGGAGTCGTTGCCGTCACCACCCCAGAGTGAGTCATCCCCGGCATCGCCGGCCAAGACGTCAGCGCCGTCGCCGCCGATCACGCTGTCGTTGCCTGCGCCGCCAACCAAGCTGTCTTGCGCTGCGCCGCCAGAAATCGTGTCGTTGCCGTCGTCACCCATCAGGGTGTCACTACCGCTGCTACCCATGAGCGAGTCTGTACCACGGGTGCCCACAACTTTTTCAATCGAGATGAGGCTGTCTATCTCTGTTGCGGAAATAGTGGCCAAATTGGTTGTCAAGTTGACCGTGACGCCAGTTTGAGGCGCCAACAAATCGATGGTGGCGCCTTGGTAAGGAATCATCCAGTCAATCAAGTCAACGGTGACACCATCAGCCACTTTGACATAAATACCCTCTAGCGCATACGTGGTGTAGCCACCGCTTTGCGCCATCACAGCCCATGGACCTTCCAAGGTCAATTCGCTGTGGTACGTGTAGGTACTTGTCACAGCATCCCATTTGCCACCGTTGACGGTCAGCATCACGTTGGTGCCATAGGCCACGAAGTTTTTGCGTTCCAGCAAAGCCAGTGCTTCGCGGTAGTTGAACGTCAAGTGGTTGACGCCATCGCCTTTGAGGTCAATGGTTTCCAAGCTACGCAGGCTTTGGCCTGCATAGGCGGTCATGTCGAGATCAATGCCGTGACCAACAAACTGTAAGGTGTCGTTGCCTGTACCGCCGTCGATCAGCACAAAGTTCAAATCGGTGATGGACAGCACGTCGTTACCGCCACCGCCACGGATGATGTCGGCACCGCCCATGCTGTAGATGGTGTCGTTGCCGTCACCGCCTGCGAGGCGGTTGGCACCGAAGTCACCCATCATCATGTCATTGCCCGTGGTACCTGTCTGAATCAGTGAGTCCGAGTAATCGCCACCATTGATGACAAAGGCTTCGCCTGAGTTGTAGCCATCTTTTTGGTTGGTGGGCATGCCCACAATCATGTCGAGGGTGCCGTCGTTGTTGAAGTCACCAGTTGCAGCAGAGAAGCCAAACTGGTCTTGCGGCAAACCACCGGTGATGGCCAAGCCATCGCCACCCAAGTTGTCGGAGCTGAGTTTGACGCTCCAATTCTCACGCGCCTTGCCATAGACCACGAACACCGCACCGCTGTCGGTGTCCGCAAAGTCGCTGGCGGTGTTGTCGGTCACCACCGGGTTTTGACCACCGGCGAGCAACAAGAAGTCATCGTAGCCGTCACCGTTGACATCGCCGTACTTGGCGATGCCGGTGAGTTGGTTGGACGTGGTGCCGTAGAAGGTCACCACGCGATGCTCGGCTTGCAAGGTTGCCAAAGACAACAGGTCTGGCCATTCGCCAGCCTTACCAAACACGAGGTTGTAAGCGCCCATGGCCACGCCGCCGGGAGCACCGGCGAGGGGCACTGCGTTGGGTGAGCCAAAAACGAAGTCTTGAATGCCGTCGCCGTCAATGTCGCCAACCGACTCCACCACCAAACCGGCGGCGCCGCCGGCTGCAGAAGCGCCACGCGAACCGAGGTTCGGATTCGTCGCGCTGACTGAATAGTCAGCCGTTTGATAAATACTGCCTTGCTGCAAACCAGGATCGACTTGTGCTGCGGCCTCGCTGCTAAACGCATAGGTCGCTGCGGGGGCAAAGGTGTAGGCACCGTTGCTCGAAGCAGAGTCACGCGCCAGTGAGGTACGAATCGCGGTGCTGTCAAACGTCAGGTTGTAGCCGGTGGCTCGCACGAGTGAGAGGCCCGGATCGACACTGACTGTCCCGCCCGTAAAGCTGACAGCGCCACCATGGTCACCCGTAAACTGGGTGTGCAGGTTGTCTGCACCTGTGGCGGTGAAAGTTTCAATCAAGGTGCCTGAGCTGTTGTAAAGCTTGATGTGGCTCCCCACATTGCCAGCTGCGACATCTTGCGAGTACTGCAACTGCAAGTTGTCGCTCAAACCGACCTTGAGTGAGCCCAAGGTTAAATTGGTTGCACTCGCCAAGCTCAAACCTGAGGCGGTAGTGAAGTTCAAGGCATTGCCGGTCGTCAAGCCATAAACTTCGTTGCCATCTTGGTCTGTGAGGGCGTAATTGGCCACTTGAGTCGTGGTGCTCACACCATTCACGAGGGTGGTCACAGGGGTCGTACCCGTCGATGTGACGATGCGGTAGGTTGTTCCGTACTCCAATGCAAAGTGCGGATCGATCGTCATGGTGCGGTTGTTCAGGGTGAACACGCTGCCATCGGTGCTGTTGATGGTGTACACCCCATTGTTGAGGGTGTAGCCGGCGGCATCGAAGCGCTCGACCACAGTCTCGACGCCGCCGACAACCTTGACCAAGTTGATGCTGCCATGGCCAGTCATCACCAAGGTTTCGGGTGAGGTGAAGCGAATGCTGGTCTCCACTTGGAAACCACTCCTACCCGTGAAAATATTGCCAACCGAGGCGGTTAAACCTGTGTTGTTGTAGTTCCAGTTGTACAGGTCGGGACGATAAATGTCATCGGTCGTGGTGATGGTGTCATAGCCCGCACTGATGTTGCCAAAAGCGTCCTGGACCGAGTCAAGCGTGATGCGATAGTCCGCGCCACCTTTGAACGTCGCGCCCAAATGCAAGGTCAAGATATTGCTATCGACCATACGGCTACCAGAGTTGTAACCAATCGTTCCGCCCATGTCGCTCACACCGGTTTGCAAGTCAAAACTCTCGGTGGTGGTGTAGCCAGAAATGGTGCGACTGTTACCCGTACCTGTGTAGCTGATCTTCTCAATCAGGATATGGCCATACGGCTTGACGGCTTCACTAAGGGTCAAGTTCAGATCAAACGTTCGACCAGGTAAAACGCTGGCATAGCCATTGCCAACGGGTGCATTGGGGACTTCGCCAGCAGCGCCTGTAGACAGGTATTCCGTGATGGATGTCGTGCCTTGGTACGTGACGGAATACGGGTAAACAGACGAATAGTAGGTACCCGCTGGCAATGTTGCCTGCGTTGGGTAGATCGTGTTCAACGCCAATGAACCGTAGTACTGGTTGTAGAAGTTGTAGGTGTTGTCATAGGGCGTGACCGTGAAGGTGACATGCCCCGTGGATGTTGTCGTGATCGTGGGTGCATCACCGTCAGCGGTGCCTGAGCTAACCGCTGTGGCAAAGGTCACCGTGTTGTTGTTGGCCAACCCTGCAAACACATTGCCAGCACCGTCCTTGAAGGTGTTGCTGTCAACGGTGAGGTAGTAGTTCGTGCTGTTCGAAAGACTACGGTAGGGGTTCAGTGTGATGCCGCCGTTTGTGACTTGCATCAAACCGCCTGAATCACCAACGCCTGTGTAGAGATCGAACTTCTCAATCAACACGCCTGTGTCTTTGTTGAACAACTTAACAAACTTACCCGGCGCCGTGACCAAAGATGTCACTGGCTCAGAAAAGTTGAGGCTGAGGTTGCTGTTCACCGCAAAGCCCGTGTTAGCAGCGCTCGTGACCGTGGGTGCCGTCACATCGTTGTCGTGGTAGACCACGGTGGTGTTAGACCACCCTTCGTCTTTACCAAACACGACAAATGCGGCACCGCTGGTGTCGGTGTAATCACCGGTCACACCCGAGAAGCTCGGACCACCAATGGCAAAGTCTGAGAAACCATCCGAGTTCACATCACCCAAAGCGGCAATCGAAGCGCCAATGTTGGTCGGATTTTGGGCATCCGAATAAATGGTGATGCCCTTGTTGGAAGCCATCGTGCCCAGGTTCAAGTCACCCGAGTAAGCGCCACCAAACACCAGGGAGACACGTCCGTTGTTGTTCGTCGTGCCATACCCATCGGCATAGCTATAACCCAGGGCAAAGTCTTGGTAGCCATCGTTGTTGACATCGCCGACCCCTTGGATCGCCAACATGCTCAGGTTGGTTCCAGGCGTACCCGTCAACGAGGATGCGTCGACCACAAACCCTTCCGAGGCAGAAGAGGTCGCGCTGGCGATATTGACATCACTCCAGTTGTTACGACCGTAAATGACACGAATTTTGTCCACGCCAGCATAGGTGAAGTTGGCAGCCATGTCGGCCCAACCATCACCGTTGATATCGCCGATGCCCGTCAAACCAAATTGGTACGTGGCGTTATAGGTTTCAAAGGCCGATGACGTCAACGTCGCGTTGTCCATGTTCAAGTCTTTGAACGCGGTGGAGTTGATGCCTGAGACCTTGAAGCCATCGCTGCCGATGTTGCTCAGATCAATCTGACCCGACAGATCGCCACGACCAAAAATGACATAGGCAGAGCCTGCCTGGTTGACGATCATGTCGTCCACACCGTCGTGGTTGATGTCACCTGCGTTGTCGACCTTCCAACCGGCATAGAGGTCAATGCCTTGGCTCACCAAATAAGTGCCGTCGGTGTAGGAGATCGAGAAGGTTGACAACTGCGGTGTGGGCGGGCTGTCAATGTGCGCCGCCATATTGACGGTGTAATACACCTTGACCCCGTTGTCGCCTTGGGCCGAGCTATAGGTCAAGCCGTTGTAATTGACGTTACCCGTGAGATGCCAATTGCCGTAGAGCGTGAGGCTGTCATAAGTGGCATTGCCTTTCACCAACAAGAGTTGGTTGGCATCTGTCATTTCGGCCACTTTTTCTGGCGTCAGCACCAAATCGTTATATGTGTTGCTGCCTGGTGTGTGTTGATAGGTCAGATCAAACACTTCCACATTGGTCAAGCCCGTAGGTGCCAAGATGCTGGTGTTGATTCGACCTGCGCCATCCGTCAGGCTCGTGCCACCGAAGTCGAAACGCACGGTATCGATACCGCGTCCACCATCGATACCCGCAAAGCTCATGTTCGTGACGGTGATGGTGTCATCGCCATCACCCGCCATCGCACCTTCCATCGCACCGACATTCAAACTATCGGGAGAGGACGTGCCCACAGAAATCGTGCCGCCCAGTTCGTTCGCCACATCCAGGGTCACTGCCGCGGACACATTCACAAATGCATTGCCCTTTTGCAGCACGTTGAACAAGGCACCTGTGGCGTCCGAGTCCACGCCCACATACACCCAACCACCGTACAGTGACAAGGTGCTGCCTGTACCACCAAGCACCGTGATTCGGCCGGTGTCACACAATGCCATCACACTGGCTTCATCCAGCTTGACCGAGCCTGTGGTGCTGAGATCAATCTTCTCGAAGTTGCTGACTTGGGTGCCTGCCAATGTCGTCAAGTCGACTTGGGTGAGACCCGTCATCACCAAGGTGTCTGTGCCACTGCCGCCCAAAATTCGACTATCGGCAATGTCGTACACCACGCGGTCATCGCCTGCGCCTGCATCGATGACGTCAGCACCGCTACCACCATTGATGGTGTCGTTGCCTGCACCGGTCTTGATCACGTCAACACCGCTTGTCCCTGCCAGACTGTCCGCGCCTGCGGTACCCGAGGTCACTGCAGAAACTGTGGGCGTATGACCTGTTGTGTTGCTGACTTTGACGGTCAATATTTTCTGGGTGCTCGTCAGGGGATCCAGATAGTCGAGCGTATAGGTGTCGTAGCCCGCTGATGCCGTGACGGTCGTGTCCTTGACAGGATGACCACTTCCATCGACCGCCCAGCCTTTGAGCAAGATGGTGTCTAAGTTCTCTGCGTTCAGCGTGAGTGTGTTGTTGGCATTGCCCATCGCCAAGAGGCTGGCGGGGTCAATCACCAAGGTATCCGCACCCGAGCCCGTCACCGTCGTGGCGTTGTTGAGGTCAAACACCTCCAAGCCTTGCAAGGCTGGGCGTGTTGCACCTGCGTCGGGACGTGCAGCATCACTCAAGTCGAGTAAGCCCGCTTTGGTGATTTGCAAAGTATCCACATCGGTGCTGGCTGTGTCGCCGCCACCCGAAATCAAAATGTCTTTGGCGTCAAAAACAATCAAGTCACTGCCTGCGCCCGCACGCACCACGTCGGCACCTGCGCCGGCGTTGATGGTGTCGTTGCCCGTACCACCACTGATGTCTTCGGAGCCAGTTCCGCCCGTCAGGACGGAGCCTGTGTTGCTACCCACAATTTGGTCACCTTTGGTGACGTCCAAGTCCAACAACACAGTCACGGCTGTACCGTCACTGGCGAAGTTGGTGTACTTGTTGTAGGCAATACCGAGCACCAGCTCGGAGCCACGAGACTGCCAGCCCGAACCCGCCAAACGAACCACGTCGCCTGCGTTACCACTGACGATCAGGGTGTTGCTCTCGGTCGAGGAGTCACGCACTTGATCGGCTGACACCACCAAGGTGTTGTCAGCAGAGCCTGTGAGGTCCCATTTTTCAATGCCATGAATCGCATTGGCAACACCCGCAGCTGTCAGGTCGATCAAGACACCCTGCCCTGGTACCGCGTTGTCAACACGCAAGGTGTCGGTGCCTACGCCGCCGTCAATGACGGTATCGGTGCTGTCATAGACCAACACATCCTCACCCGCACCACCGCTTAAGGTGTCGGCACCTGCGCCGCCGTCAAGCACGTCACTGCCCGCACCGCCGTCGAGAGACTGAACGCCTGCGCCGGTAATTAGGTCATCACGCCCCGTGGTTCCACCCAGTTGTGGCACCACGCCGGCTTTGAGTTGAACCGTTGCGCCATTCAGCGTGTAAGTGGTGTACCCCGCAGCGGTTGCACCTTGGGTCCATTCACCATTCAGGCGAACCACGTCGCCCGCTTGACCATTGATTTGCAGTGCATGTCCATCATTGATGGCCAACACATCTGCGCTGCCCAAGCTGAGGGTGCGTGTGCCAGCATGGTTGCTACCCAAGTCGATGACTTCAATGTTTTGCAGCACATCATCGGCCAATGTGGTCAGATCGGTCGAACTGTCCGTGATCTGCAGGGTATCGGTGCCGCTACCGCCATCGACCAACTTATCAATGGCGTCAAAGACCAACGTATCGCTACCGGCCCCAGCGCGAAGAACGTCAGAGCCTGCACCGCCGTCAAGTACGTCACTGCCTGAAGTTCCGCGCAACACATCCATTCCAGATGAGCCAGCCGTGCTGACTTGCCCCACCGAGACACCCACGCGAACCATCAGCGTCACATCGTCATTGGCGAAGTTGGTGCCGTGGTACACGTTGTAATGGCCATCCGTGCTGAGCGTGGGGGTACCCCACACGCCATCGAGGAACACTTTGTCGCCGGCATTGCCCTCCACCGTGAGGGTGGATTGGCCACTGACTTCCACCACACTCGCAGGCGAGACCACCAAGAAGTTGTTACCCGCACCGGTGATGTCAATCACTTCCGTGTTGAGGATGGTGGCGCGACCATCTGTGTCGCCCAAGTCAAGGACGATGCCAGCCGCACTGACCGTGTCCAAACGCAAGGTGTCGGTACCTGCGCCGCCATCGACCGTCAAGTCAGACGGATCGAAGGTGCGAACGTCATCGCCGCTGCCACCCACATACGCAATGGTGAGCGTGACATCGGGGTTGATCAAAATCGTGGCCGTCGTTTGCGTGGCGGCATCGAAGTAGGTGTATTTGTCGTACTGGCGCGCTGCGCCGCCTTCGTAAATGACGGGCTGTGTGCCAGCCGGCACCCAGTTGCCACTGAGCGTGAGGCTGTCGCCCACGCCACCATGAACTTTCAACAGATCAGTGGTGTCAGAAAAATTAAACACCGATGCGGTGTTGAGCGTCAGCGAATGACCACCCAACCCATTGATGTCAAGTTCTTCAAAACCACTGATCTTGCCCATCGGGTTTTGCAACTCTGTGATGGTTCGACTTGGCGCAGTTGCCAGTGTTGTCGTTGCGTTGGTGGTGGCCGTGAAGGTGACACCGTTGACACTGATGACCGCGGGTGATGAAGATGTGCCCTCATTCACCACACGAATAGCCGATGACGTGCTCAAAGGCACCAAGATGTTGGTGGCACTGAAGGTGATGCCATTGACCTTGAGGGTGACGCTGAAGTCATTCTCAACAGCAAGGGTGTCTACACCCGTGCCACCGTCGATGACGGCATCCGTGCCGTCAAACAAGACCCAGTCATTGCCTGCGCCGGCCATCACGGTGTCGGCACCGCCGCCCCCATAAATCACGTTGGCCAAATCTGAACCTGTGATGGCATCTGCACCGCTACCGCCAATGACGGTTTCAAAGCCGCTGACCAGGTCGCTGAAGAAAGGCGTACCACTGCCATTGGCACGACCAGACACGTTGCCGGTTGCCAAATTGATATTGAGCGACACCGTGGTGTCGGTGGTGAGGCTGAAGTCGAGGGTGTCGTTGCCGTTGCCACCCTCTAGCGTGTCGTTGCCTGGACCACCGCTGACGCTGTTGGCCGCGACGCGCACAACGTCGTCGCCAATGCCGGCATCCACACTGTCATTGCCAGCACCACCGTCCAAGATGTCAGCACCCACGCCACCCAACAAGGTGTCGTTGCCTGCACCGCCAGAGACACTGTCGTTGCCTGAACCTGCGTCTAACAAGTCTTGGCCATCGCCACCCATGATCGTGTCCAAGCCATCGCCCGCAACCACGGTGTCGTCGCCCGTGCCGCCGTCAATGCGGTCGTCGCCCGTGCCACTGTCAATGCTGTCATTGCCCGCGCCGCCAAACACGCTGTCGTTGCCGTCACCCGCCAGCACGGTGTCGTTGCCGGTGCCACCATCAATGGTGTCGGCCCCCGAACCCGTGTCGATGTTGTCATTGCCGCCCCCGGCAGAAATTGAATCGCCGCCTGCGTTGGTGTGGAATTCGTCATCGCCTTCTGTGGCGTGTGAGGCATACAGGTTGAGTGGATCAGCCGAGGCTGGCAGCAATACATCGCCGCCCTCACCCGTGATGAACACGAAACCTGGGGTAATTGCCACGGGAATCATCACGGTCAATGTGACCGGTGTTGCCCCCACGGCGGGAGGTGTGTAGAGCGTGGTGTAAGCGTAATGAGTTCGCACGTTACCGACGTCAAACAAGCCCGCACTGGTGCCGTTGTCTAACGCCCAGTTGCCTACGAGTCGTACGCCGTCCTCTGCGGCTGCGTCGATTCGCAGCGTTTGACTGCTGGTCATTGCGTACACATCAGCATCCGCAATCTTGACCGACTGGCTGCCCGCAGCTGTGAGGTCTAGAACTTCCAAGTCCGAGAAGATATCGTCACGCAACAGCGTGAAATCGATCAAGTTGCGATCTGCACCGACCAATAAGGTGTCGATGTCTGCGCCGCCTTTGACAATCGTGTCGAAGGGGTCAAACACGATGGTGTCGTTGCCAGCACCAGCGTCAATGGAGTCTGGACCTGAACCACCATCGATGAAGTCAGCGCCCGCGCTGCCCAGAATGGTGTCAGCTGCACCGGAACCAATGACTGTTTCAAAGCCAGTGATTTGGTCGATGTAAGGATTCACGGTGCTGTCACTGCTATCCAACGCGCGCCCAGCAGCCAAGGTGATTGCGCCGACCGTCAGGTTGCCTGTTGACAAGTTGATGGCCACAGGCCCACTTACACCGCTGTAGTCCAACACGTCAGCCGAGCCGTTGCCACCGTCCAACGTGTCGTTGCCTGCGTCGCCCTTGACCCAGTCGTTGCCTTCACCAGCATTGATGCTGTCGTTGCCAGCGCCACCCAAAATGGTGTCGTTGCCGTAGCCACTCAAAATGGTGTCGTTCCCCGCACCGCCATCGATGTAGTTGGAGATAGCGTCTGTGGGACTTGCCAGATCGCTACTGATCGCATCAGCGCCACTGCCACCAATGATGTTCTCAATGCCCGAGAGATCGTCCACACCGGTTTGACCGGCAGCCGTGCTGCTCGAAGTGGCAGTGCCTGAGCCCTTCACCAGAGTCAGGCTGAGGCCCACAGTGTTGTCACTGAAATCTGCGGTGTCGATGCCATCACCGCCAGCCAACACGTCGTTACCAGTGCCGCCCCTTAAAGTGTCATTGCCTTGGTCGCCCAGCAAGATATCGTTGTCCGCACCACCCAACAACAAATCGGTGCCATAGCCACCGGTCAAGGTGTCATTGCCTGCGCCACCGCTGAGGGTGTCGCTGCTGCCCACGGTATCGTCTGCTCGGTCGCCTGACAACAAGTTAGCTCCACTGTTACCTGTGATGCTGTCGCTGCCGCTACCGCCCAGAACCGTTTCGAAACTGCTGAACGTATCTGTGCCACCTAAGCCGTCATTGGCCGTGCCTGTGTTGGCGCCGTCGGCCAATGCCACGACGATGCCTTGACCCGAGGCGTTGCGGGTGTAGTCCAGCGCGTCGTTGCCGGCGCCGCCTTCTAAGGTGTCGTTACCCAAACCGCCCGCAACGACGTCGTTGCCAGAACCCGATTGGATCAAGTTGTCGGCGTTGGAGCCCACGATTTGATCGTTGCCAGAGCCCGTGATCAAGTTTTCAATGTCACTGCCGGCGATGGTGTCCACGCCCAGTCCGCGCGCACCCAAGCTGTCAGAACTGGTACCCGCTTGCAAGTCAACCGTGAGGTTACCTGTGGCGGCCGAATCGTCCAAGGTGTCAATGCCGCTGCCACCGCTGATGGTGTCATTGCCAACGCCCGCATTGATGTAGTCGTTGTCAGCTCCGCCAGAAAGGCTGTCGTTTCCGACGCCACCGATCAAGGTGTCTTGACCCGCGTCGCCAGAGATCACGTCGTTACCCACACCACCCTCAAGGTAGTTCCAGCTTTCATTGCCTGCGATGGTGTCATTGCCTGCACCACCGATGACGTTTTCAATGCTGACCAAAATGTCGTTGCCTGGGCTCACCGTCGTGGGGTTGGCGTCCACGGTGCTTCCTGCAGCCCCGTTTTGACCCAAGGTGATGTTCAATGGGTTGGCGGCCGTCGCGCTGCTGTAGTCCACCGCGTCTGTGCCGTCGCCACCGACTAAATAGTCGTTGCCCGCACCACCCAACAGTGTGTCGTTACCTGCGCCGGCTTGCAAAGTGTCATCGCCGGCTTTGCCATAAACCAAGTCACCCGATGCCGTACCCGTCACGGCGCCACCTGCATCAGAGGCTACAGAGACTTGCTGCACGATTTGCATGCGTGGGTCGACCAAGATCTCTTTGGAATTGACCACATATTTGATGTAGTTGCCCACCGCTCCAGCTTTGGCCCATTCCCCGTCGAGGATCAAGGTGTCGTTTTCATCACCGAGAACCGTCGGTGTGGTCGTCGAAGTGATTCGATTGAACGAGGCTTCTGTCAAGGTCAGCACATTGCTTCCGCCCCCCTTGACGCTGATCACTTCAACACCACTGATGTAAGGACCGACGTCTTGGCCCGCTGCATTTCGATTGAGCGTCAGCGTGTCAAAACTGCTCAGATCAAGGGTGTCGGTCCCCGAGCCACCGACGATCGAAATATCCTTGCTGTCGTAGATGAACAAGTTGTCACCGCTGGTCGCAGACAAAACGTCAGCTCCCAAGCCACCGTCGAGGGTGTTGTTGCCTGAGCCACCTTGGATCGAATCATTGCCGGCGCCGCCGAACAAGCTGTCGTCGCCTGCACCACCGTCAATGGTGTCGTTATCGGCGCCGCCATCGATCCAATCGGCATCACTGCCACCGGAAATACTGTCACTGCCTGCACCGCCGTAAACGGTGTTCAGACCGCTCGTGGCCAAAATGCGATCGTTACCGATACCACCATCGAGCAAATTGTTGCCACTGCCACCTGACAAGGTGTCATTGCCTTCACCACCATTGAGGGTGTCGTTGCCTGAGCCACCGTCGATCGAGTCATCGCCACGGCCACCGGCGATCAAGTTATCACCACTGTCACCGGTCAGGGTGTCTGAGCCACTGCCACCATACAGATTGGTAAAGCCACTGAGTGAATCCGTGTTGTTCACGTCCACCACGGCAGTGCCTGCGGCCAAACTCACTGTCAGTCCTGTGGACTCACTGCTGTAGTCGATGGTGTTGACCCCCGCGCCACCCACGAGGGTGTCGTTACCCGTACCGCCACGCACCACGTCGTCACCGGCGCCTGCATCGACGCTAGCGCCGCCAGGGCCTGCCAAAATAAATTCATCCGCCGCAGAACCCACAATGGAGCTTGTGTTGTTGTCTGGATTCGGTTGGAGTAAACGAATATCTTTGGAGACACGCAGCGTGAATGTTGGCGTTAATGCCGTCGGGGTGTAGTCTTGATACGCTAGACCATTGATGAACACGGGGTTACCGCTGGGAGACCAGCCGCTGAGAATCAAGTTATCGGTGCCGTCACCGTTCACTGTCATGCTGGCACCGCTGGCCATATTGACGGCGGAGGTCACATCTAAGGTCAACGTCGTGCTACCGAACCCACGCATGTCCAAGGCCTCTAAGCCTGTGAAATGCGTGTAGACGGACGGCAGATCTGCGGTCGCTTCGGAAATCAGCAGGGTGTCAACACCTGAACCTGCGTTGACGCTGTCGGCCGCGTCGAAGAAGATCGCATCGTTACCAATGCCACCCGTGATGCTGTCCCCGCCCAAGCCGCCGTCAATGGTGTCGCCAGAGTCGCCGGCGGCAATCGTGTCGTTAAAGCCACTACCTGTCAGAGCGCTGGGGGTGCCAGCGACGCCACTCAGCTCTAAACCAATCACTTGAGCGCCTGTCAACGTAGAGCCCGCAACCAGAAGGGTATTGGCACCATCGACATATTTGCGATACGTCACGCCATCGATGACCACGGGCGTTTGAACGTCCCAGGTGCCCAACGGTGTGATTTTGTCGGTTGTCGAGCCCACCACCATCAGCGTGCCACCCATGGCAGCGACCGTGCTCGTGTCCAACGTGAGCAATTTATTGGGGGTTCCTGTGGTGAGGTCTAACCGTTCAATACTTGTGATTTGTCCACCCAAAGCAGCATCCGCAACCAAGTCAATCACTCGGTCTGTCAAGACCAGGGTGTCGGTATCACTGCCGCCATCAATCACGGCAAAACGGTTGTAAGCGATTCGATCGTTGCCAGCTCCGGCGTTGATGGTGTCTACGCCTGATCCACCATCGATGGTGTCGTTACCTGCGCCCGCACTCAACAAGTTCGCGGCTGAACTGCCGGTGATGGCGTCATTACCCGCACCGGCCAACACGTTTTCAATCGAGACCAAGGAGTCCTGACCTAAGCCAGATGTGACCGATGTGCTGTCCGCTGTAGTGCCGGGTTGGGTGTCGTTACCCAAGGAGATGACCATGCCCGCTGCCGCCGACGTGTAGTCAGCAGTGTCGTTGCCTGCACCGCCCACAAGAACGTCATTGCCCGCGCCGCCATCCAAAATGTCATTGCCGTTGCCGGCCACTAAGCTGTCGTCGCCAGCGCCGCCGCTGAGTGAGTCATTGCCATCGCCAGCCAAGAGCGTGTCGCCGCCATCACCGCCCGAGAGCGTGTCATTGCCATTGCCGGCGTTGATCAGATCGTTGCCATCGCCTGCTGCAACAGAGTCATTACCTTCGCCAGAATCAATGCTGTCGTTGCCAGCACCGCCGATGAGTTTGTCGTTGCCTGAACCTGTGATGATGGTGTCATCGCCAGCGCCCGCATCGACCGAGTTATTGCCATCTCCCGCATTGATCACGTTAGCCACACTGTTGCCAGTGATCGTGTCTGCAGCAGATCCAGTATTGATGTCTTCGATGTAATAAAGAACGTCGGTGCCTTGACTTGATATTTCAGTGGAGGCATCCATGCTGCTCCCCGCCGTGGCACCGTCGCCCAATGTAATGGTCATGGCGCTGTTGACCAATGCGAGGTCTAAGACGTCTGTGCCATCACCTCCTGACAAGATGTCATTGCCACTGCCACCGACGAGCCTGTCGTTTCCAGCCCCTGCGTCAATGCTGTCGTTGCCAGCACCACCAAAAAGCATGTCATTGCCAGCGCCTGCCCAGATGGTGTCCGCACCGTCGCCACCATCGAGGGTATCAGCGCCGCTGTCAGCGCTGATGCTGTCGTCGCCTACACCGCCGTCAACAGAGTTATTGCCTTCGCCAGCGCTGATACTGTCATTATCTGCACCGCCGCTCAAATAGTCGTTACCGCTTCCGGCAACGAGGGTGTCATTACCCGCACCACCGTCTACGGTGTTGTCGCCCAGCCCCACCACAACGGTGTCATTACCGACACCGCCGTCGACGGAGTTATTGCCAGCACCGGCGTTGATGCTGTCGTTGCCAGCACCACCCATCAAATCGTCGTTACCACTGCCTGCGATGAGCGTGTCTGCACCCTCACCACCATCGACTGTGTTGTTGCCTTCGCCTGTATTGATCACGTTGGCAGCTTCGCTACCCGTGATG
>CANFKQ010000039.1 GCA_947447405.1 Comamonadaceae bacterium
CTGAGCCACAAGGGCAAATCATTGATCGCTAATCAATCCATCGAAAACCAAAGTTGGAGCGGGAGACGGGAATCGAACCCGCGTCATTAGCTTGGAAGGCTAGGGTTCTACCATTGAACTACTCCCGCATCAGATCAGAAAAGATCATCACAGTTGCAGGCCTACCGGCACTTCTACTTGTTAGTTTTCGCTGGTGGAGGGGACTGGATTCGAACCAGTGTAGGCGTAAGCCAACAGATTTACAGTCTGCCCCCTTTAGCCACTCGGGCACCCCTCCGGCGAATCGCGAACTATAGCAGAGTTTTAGGGTATTCGCGAATCTTCGGACCCAAATGACTCACAAATTCCATTCCAAGCTCTGGTTTCTCTGTGCCAACCAAGCTTTGGCTTGCGAAAAATGACCGCAACCGATGAAAGGCTGCGGCGGGCGCAAGGCCGACAAAGGCGAAGGATGGTTCGACTTCAGCACCAAAGCCTCACGCTTAATAGGCGACCCACCACGTAAACCGACGAAACCCGTCAACTGAGCCGCGGTTTCACGCTCAATCAACTCAGCCTTAGCCTGGGCGTGGCCCCCCCAAAGCATGTACACACACGCGGGCGCCGTACGCGCCACCTCAGCCAACAAGGCATCGGTCAACGGTTCCCAGCCACGCTTGGCATGACCGGCGGGCTGACCATCTTCCACCGTCAGGCTGGTATTGAGCAGCAATACCCCACGCTTGGCCCATGCCTCGAGCGAACCCTCAACAGGAATGACTTGATTTAAATCACGCTGCAACTCTTTGAAGATGTTGCGCAGTGAAGGAGGGATCTTCACGCCCGGCGCCACAGAGAAAGACAAGCCCTGAGCCTGATA
This sequence comes from Comamonadaceae bacterium, assembly GCA_947447405.1. GTDB lineage: Bacteria > Pseudomonadota > Gammaproteobacteria > Burkholderiales > Burkholderiaceae_C > Limnohabitans. Next base: position 860 of record CANFKQ010000039.1, read on the forward strand.
CGGCCCGTGGTACGGATCTTGACCCAAGATGACCACCTTCACTTGCGACAGAGGCGTGAGCTGCAATGCCCACAGAGGATGCTCGGGATAAACCACGGCGCCAGCATGTAGGCGCGACTGCACAAATGTGGCCAATGACACGCCCTGCGCACTGCGCCAAAACGCATCGAGTACAGGTCGCCAATCTGGCTGAGTAGGCCAATCGGCTGGCGACCATCGGGTTAAGCGCGGCGCTTGCGCCTCAACCGAGGCAACGCCACCAAACAAATCGCCCGTCATGTGCAGTTAAGCGGTAAACAATTCAGCCAGCGCCATACCAGGGTCGGGCGCGCGCATGAAAGCCTCACCCACCAAGAATGCATGCACATTCGCATCACGCATTTTTTGCACATCGCTGCGCTGCAAGATGCCGCTCTCGGTGATGAGTAAACGGTCAGCGGGCACATCTTTGAGCATGCCAATCGTCGTATCGAGCGACACCTCGAAGGTGCGCAGATCGCGGTTGTTGATGCCCACCAACGGTGTTTTGAGTTTGAGTGCACGCTGCAACTCAGCTGCATCGTGCACTTCCACCAACACCGCCATGTCCAAGCTACGGGCGATGGCTTCCATCTCGGCCATTTGCGCATCGGTCAAACACGCAGCAATGAGCAAGATGCAGTCCGCGCCCATCACGCGGGCTTCGTACACCTGATACGGGTCAACCATGAAGTCTTTACGCAGCACAGGCAAATCGCACGAGGCGCGCGCTTGCTTGAGGTAATCCACTTGTCCCTGAAAAAAGTCTTTGTCGGTCAACACCGACAAACACGCCGCACCATGCTCGGTATAACTTTGCGCGATATCGGCAGGAATGAAATCTTCGCGAATCACCCCCTTGGATGGGCTGGCTTTTTTGATTTCAGCAATCACAGCTGGCAAGCCCGCTGCAATCTTGGCGCGCAAGGCGCCCACAAAGTCACGCGTCAGCACACGGCTTTCAGCGTCGGCGCGCATAGCTGCCAAAGATTTGCGCTGAAGCGCAGCAGCGACCTCTTGGTGTTTGACGGCGACGATTTTGTTCAGGATGTCTGACATGTGTTTCTTTCTTGCGCCAAGCGCTTATTTATGCCGCAGTGAGCTGATGCGCCACGGAGACCAATTGATCCAGCTTGGACTTGGCTGCACCAGAGGCCAGCGCTTCACGCGCAAGTGCAATGCCAGCCTCGATGCTGCCGGCCACATTAGCGGCATACAAAGCCACGCCGGAGTTCAGCACCACGATGTCGCGCGCAGGACCGGCTTGGTTATCCAACACGCCCAGCAACATGGCGCGTGATTGCTCAGGCGTTTCCACGCGCAATGCGCGGTTGCTACTCATGGCAAAGCCAAAGTCTTCGGGGTGAATTTCGTATTCACGCACCTTGCCCTCTTTGAGCTCGCCGACCAAGGTCGATGCACCCAAGGACACTTCGTCTAAACCATCGCGGCCGTAAACCACTAGGGCGTGCTCGGCACTCAAACGCTCAAGCGCACGCACCTGAATACCCACCAAATCGGGATGAAACACCCCCATCAAGATGTTGGGTGCGCTAGCTGGATTCGTGAGTGGGCCCAAGATATTGAAGATGGTGCGCACGCCCAGCTCTTTGCGAACTGGGGCCACGTTTTTCATCGCGGGGTGGTGGTTAGGTGCAAACATGAAACCAATACCCACATCAGCAATGCACTTGGCAATTTGCGCAGGTGGCAGGTTGATGTTGACACCTAAGCTTTCCAATACATCGGCACTGCCGCTTTTGCTGCTCACACTGCGGCCGCCATGCTTGCTGACTTTGCCGCCCGCTGCAGCCACAACAAACATCGAGCACGTCGAAATATTGAAGGTGTGCGAACCATCGCCGCCTGTGCCAACGATGTCCACCATGTGGGTACGGTCGGGCACGTCGACCTTGGTTGAGAACTCGCGCATCACTTGAGCGGCTGCCGTGATTTCGCCAATCGTTTCCTTCTTCACGCGCAAGGCGGTAATGAACGCCGACATCAACACTGGCGACATTTCACCTGACATGATGAGGCGCATGATGTGCAGCATCTCATCATGAAAAATTTCGCGATGCTCAATGACGCGTTGCAACGCTTCTTGCGGCGTGATTGCATGGATGGTGGTAGTCATAGCCAGCCTTTACAAAAAGTTTTTCAACATGGCGTGACCATGCTCAGTGAGGATGGATTCGGGGTGGAACTGAACGCCCTGAATGTCTAACTCGGTATGGCGCACACCCATGATTTCGCCATCATCCGTCCACGCCGTGACCTTCAGGCACGAGGGGCAAGACGCACGCTCAATCGCGAGCGAGTGGTAGCGGTTGACCGTGAACTTCTCGGGCAATCTAGCAAACACGCCTTCTTGCGTGGTGGTGATGACGCTGGTTTTGCCGTGCATTAGCTCTTGCGCGCGAATGATGTTGCCGCCAAATGCGGCGCCAATGCTTTGGTGACCTAGGCACACACCAAGAATAGGCAACTTACCCGCAAAGTGCTGAATGGCCGCGACTGATATACCAGCCTCAGCAGGCGAGCAAGGACCAGGAGAAATCACCAAGCGGTCGGGGTTTCGTTCAGCAATGCCTTCGAGTGTGATTTCGTCGTTGCGAAACACCTCGACCTCTGCGCCCAATTCACCAAAGTATTGAACGATGTTGAAGGTGAAGCTGTCGTAGTTGTCCACCATGAGGAGTTTGAGTTTTTTCATTCCAAGCCCTCCTCAACTAACTCGCTGGCACGCAACAAGGCGCGCGCTTTGTGTTCTGTTTCTCTCCACTCCAACTCAGGCACAGAGTCAGCCACCACGCCTGCAGCAGCTTGCACATAGAGCGTGTCGTTTTTGATGATGCCGGTGCGAATGGCAATCGCGACATCCATGTCACCGGCAAAGCTCAGGTAACCGCAAGCGCCGCCGTACAAACCGCGCTTGGTAGGCTCGAGTTGGTCAATCAACTCCATCGCATGCACCTTGGGCGCGCCCGTCAGCGTGCCTGCAGGGAAGGTGGCCTTGAGCACATCCATACTGGTCAGCGGCTTTCCATCTGCACCGTCAAGCAACAAACCTTCCACGTTGCTCACGATGTGCATCACATGGCTGTAACGCTCCACCACAAAGGCCTCAGTCACTTTGACGCTGCCCGTTTTGGCGATGCGGCCAATGTCGTTGCGTGCGAGGTCAATCAACATCACGTGCTCAGCACGTTCTTTGGGATCGTTGATGAGCTCCACCTCGGCAGCCTTGTCCGCCTCGGGCGTGGCACCGCGTGGGCGCGTGCCAGCCAAAGGACGGATGGTGACTTTTTGCCCTTCGGGCGTGGACTCTTGGCGCACCAAAATCTCAGGCGATGCACCCACCACATAAGCGTCGCCGAGGTTGTAGTAATACATGTACGGACTGGGGTTCAACGAACGCAAGGCGCGGTACAGCGACAGCGGGCTGGCCGTGAACTTTTTGTGAATACGTTGACCCACCTGTACTTGCATGAAGTCGCCTGCGGCAATCAAATCCTTAGCGCGAAGCACAGCAGCCAAGTAATCGTCCTTGGCAAAGCTGCGTTCAGCGGGGTGACTGGCACATGGCGCAATCGACGGTGCTTGTGCAGGCGCTTTCAAGCGCTGCTTCAGCTCAGCCAAACGTGCATGAGATTTGGCATAGGCATCGGGCTGCGCAGGGTCGGCATAAACGATGAGCGAGAGCTTGCCCGAAAGGTTGTCAATCACCGCCAACTCTTCGGTTTGCAACAACAAGATGTCAGGCATGCCAAGGTCGTCAGGTGGGCACGAGTGGACCAGCTTCTTTTCAATATGTCGCACCGTGTCGTAACCAAAGTAGCCCGCTAAGCCGCCACAAAAACGCGGCAAGCCTTGACGCAACGCTACTTTGAAACGCTTTTGGTAATCTGCCACAAAGTCGAGCGGGTTACCCGCATGGGTTTCGACCACCACACCATCGGTGACCACCTCGGTCTTAGCAGCTGCGCCAAAACCGCTGGCACGCAACAAGGTGCGAGCGGGCAAACCAATGAAGCTGTAGCGCCCAAAACGCTCGCCACCCACCACAGACTCCAGCAAAAAACTGCGCTCGCCTTTGTTTTGCACATGGGCCAGCTTGAGGTACAGCGAGAGCGGGGTTTCTAAGTCGGCAAAGGCCTCGGCCACCAACGGGATGCGGTTGTAGCCCTCTTGGGCCAATTGTTTGAATTCGGTTTCAGTCATCGTGAGCCTCCACAGCTCGGCCCCATCAGGCAAGGGGCGTTCATTCGGACAAGTGCTGAGCAGCTCAGTTGTGCATCAGCGCGGGCACGGCATCAGTGAACCTGAGCGTGCTTTTAGACAAGCGCAAACGACGGCGTACGCCAGGGCCAAGCTCCCCGGTCATGACAACCTGTGACAGTGCTGCGATGAATGAACATGTGATGCAGTTTAGCAAAGGCTCAGGCGACCTTGGCGAAGGCTTGGGCGATATCGGTCAGGACATCTACGTGCGCGTCGGCATCCACGCCGTCAACGGGCTCCCCGTGGTTATAGCCGTAGCGCACCAACACCACAGGGCAGCCTGCTGCGCGGGCAGCTTGGGCATCGTTGCTCGAGTCGCCCACCATGAAGGCATGCGCGGGTTTGATGCCCAAAGCCTCGCAGGTTTTGAGCAAAGGCAGCGGATCTGGCTTTTTGCGGTCAAAGCTGTCGCCGCCAAACACATGCGTAAAAAACGTGTCAAGCCCTTTGGCCTTCAACAAGGGCTTGGCAAATGACAAAGGCTTGTTGGTTAGGCAGGCGAGCTGCAAACCTGCATCGCGTAACTGCTGCAAGCCCTCGACTACGCCCGGATACACCGCAGCAAATTCGCCATTGATGGCGAGATAGTGATGTTGGTAACGCTGCCAAGCGGCTTCGTACAAATTCTCTACACCTCGGGCATCGCACACGCGGGTGAGCCCCTTGACTTCGGGTAAATCCAGCTGATGGAGCAGCACGGAGCGAATCAAATGTTCAGAACCTTTACCCACTGTGCGCTCGACCAAGGTCCGAGTCACGGGGGGCAAATCTAAATCGGCAAGGGAACGGTTGAGGGCGATTTCGAAATCACCCAAGGTGTCGACCATCGTGCCATCGAGATCGACGATGGCGGCTTGAAACTGCTGAAACATCAAGCCAAAGCCTCACGCATTTGATCAATCACCACTTTGTAATCGGGCTTGCCAAAAATCGCGCTGCCCGCCACAAAGGTGTCGGCTCCTGCATCAGCCACTTGACGAATGTTGTCGGGCTTGATGCCGCCGTCCACTTCAAGGCGAATGTCTTTGCCACTGCGCTCAATCCATTGGCGGGCCAGCTCGACTTTGCGCAAGGCTGAGTCGATGAAGCTTTGTCCGCCAAAGCCGGGGTTCACACTCATGATGAGGATGAGGTCAATCTCATCAATCGTCCATTCCAAGACATCCAATGGTTCGGCGGGGTTGAACACCAAACCGGCTTTCACGCCCTTGCTCTTGATGGCTTGGATACTGCGGTGCACGTGAGCGCTCGCGTCTGGGTGAAAGCTAATGTAATCCGCGCCCGCATCGGCAAACGAAGCGGCCAAAGCGTCTACCGGCGAAATCATCAAATGCACGTCAATCGGCACAGCCACGCCTGCAGGCGTTTGGGCGTGAGGTTTCAAAGCTTGACAAATCATGGGGCCGAACGTGAGGTTAGGCACATAGTGGTTGTCCATCACGTCAAAGTGAATCCAATCAGCGCCAGCGGCGATGACGTTTTTCACCTCGTCGCCCAAACGGGCGAAATCGGCGGACAAGATGGAAGGGGCAATGTTGAATTTTGGGCGTGTACTGGTCATGGGGTGATTATTTCATCCAAAATCACGGCATGCTGCGTTACAAATTCCAAGTCGAAGTTCATCCGCAATACCTGTCTGAGCAGTCCGACCCAGACGGCGGCTTGTACATGTTTGCCTACACGATCACCATTACCAATGTGGGCAATGTGTCGGCACAGCTCATCTCGCGCACTTGGAATGTGAACGACTCTGAAGGCATGCACGAAAAAATCAAAGGCCTTGGCGTGGTGGGGCATCAGCCTTTTTTAAAGCCCGGCGAACAGTTTGAATACACCAGCGGCACTCGCCTGCGCACGCCCACCGGCACCATGCACGGCAGCTACTTTTGTGTGGCCGAAGACGGCGAGAAGTTTGATGTGGACATTCCCATGTTTGTGCTCGATGCGCTCAGCGATGAGCCGGGCAGCCGCAATCTTCACTGAGGCTAAGCACCATGGGCGAATTTGACCTGATCGAGCGTTACTTCAAGCGCCCCACGAACAAAGCCGCACTGGGTGTGGGCGATGACTGCGCCTTATTGCGCCCCACCGAAGGCATGCAACTGGCCGTGTCCAGCGACATGCTGGTGGAAGGCCGCCATTTCTTAAGCACGGTCGACCCCGCCCGCTTAGGCCACAAAGCCTTGGCGGTGAACCTCAGCGACTTGGCGGCTGTGGGCGCAGAACCCTTGGCCTTCACCCTCGCCCTTTCGTTGCCACGCGTGGATGAAACATGGCTGGCAAGTTTTTCCAGCGGCCTGCTGCGCTTGGCTGATGCCCACGGCTGCGAGCTAGTGGGCGGCGACACCACACAAGGACCGCTGAACATTTGTATCACTGTGTTTGGCGAAGTGCCACCGGGCGACGCGCTGTTGCGGCAAAACGCGCAATTGGGCGACGACATTTATATCAGCGGCACAGTGGGCGACGCCCGCTTGGCACTCGAAGTGTTTCGCGGTGCACACACACTTTCAGGCGAAGCCTTTGAGCAAGCGCGTTTGCGCATGGAGCAACCCACGCCACGCGTAGCGCTAGGCACTGCGCTGCGCGCCGTGGCCAACGCAGCCATCGATGTGAGCGATGGTTTACTGGGTGACCTGAGCCACATCCTCAAGCGCTCGGGCGTAGGCGCGCAGATTGACACCACATGGCTACAAGCCGCAGGCCACTTTGGCGAAGCACATTTGCCCGCGGGCATCACCACAGTGATGGCAGAGTTAGCTTGGAACAAACGCCTAGAGTTCGCGTTGTCAGGGGGTGACGATTACGAGTTGTGCTTCACCGCGCCTGTGAACCAACGTGAACTGGTGCACGCCGCCGCGTGGGAAACCAACACGCCCGTTACACGCATTGGTCGCATCACACAAGCAAAAGGCTTGGTGGTGCTGGACCCGCAAGGTCAACCCATTGCCAAACGCTTTGCGTCGTTTGACCACTTCGCTTGAAGCACAAACCGCATGACTGATTTCATCCCCCACATCAACCGCCGTTTTTTGATGTCTCACCCTGCGCACTTCATCGCACTCGGCGCAGGCTCAGGCTTGTCGCCTTTGGCACCAGGCACTGCGGGCACCTTGTGGGCGTGGGTCGTGTTTGCACTCTTGCAAATTTGGTTGAGCCCCATACAAATGGGTGTGCTGATTGCCGCATCCACGCTGGTCGGTTGGTGGGCTTGCACCGTCACAGCGCAGCACATGGGTGTGGCTGACCCCGGCGCAATCGTGTGGGACGAGGTGATCGCATTTTGGTTGGTGCTGTGGCTGGTCACGCCCACCACGTTTTGGGGCCAGCTAGGCGCCTTTATTTTGTTCCGCTACTTTGATGCAGCCAAGCCCGGTCCAGTACGCTGGGCCGATAGCTTGTTCAAAGGTTTTGGTTGGCGTGGCGGCTGGGGCATCATCTTTGATGACTTGGTCGCTGCGTTTTGTACTTTGTTGGTCATCGCCATTTGGAGGTCGCTATGAGTTCACAAACTTTGACGGAACAACTGGCTGACGTGCTGCAGCAACACGGCTGGATGCTGGCCACGGCTGAGAGCTGCACAGGCGGCATGATTGCAGCCCACTGCACCGACTTATCGGGTTCAAGCAATTGGTTTGAACGCGGCTTTGTCACTTATTCCAACGAAGCTAAACACGAAATGCTAGGGGTGGACTCTGCCTTAATCAGTGAGCACGGCGCAGTCAGCGAAGCGGTGGCGCAGGCCATGACATTGGGTGCCATGCGTCGCTCGCATGCGCAAGTGACATTGGCTGTCACGGGTGTCGCGGGCCCCACCGGCGGCTCGGTAGACAAACCTGTGGGCACGGTGTGGTTCGCGTGGGCTACACCCAGTGACGCAGGCCCTACGCTGGGCGCAGAAACAGCGTGGGTTAAAACAGAGTTGATGCACTTCAGTGGCGACCGTGCAGCGGTACGCGAAGCTGCGGCACAGCATGCGCTGAAAGCTTTGTTGGATTTACTCGAATAACACTAAGTATTTCGCGCGCCACACCGCGCGTGACAGTGCTCCCGCTGCTCTAAGCGGGCAAAGCCGCAGGAAACACCTTACCCACCGCTACACCTAAGCGCGCCATGCGGTTGCGCATGGTCAACACCGCTTTGTCTTTGCTAATGAGCTGGGCTTTGTGTTCGGCCGCGAGGTCAATGAACTTTTGGTCATCCCCGTCTTTGCATATGTACAAGGCTTTGGCCGCAATCGGCATCAACTGCGCATAGACATCAAACTGCGCCAAGATGTCCTCGGCGGTGAGTTGACTGAACGCCAAGCGCTTGACGATGTGGGTGTAGGCCAGCACGCGTTCTAGCTCGTCACGCATGACTTGCGTGGCCAGCCATTGCACCGATTTGTTTTCCAGCGCTGCCAGCAACGTGGGTGTGGCTGCGTCTTTGTAAAGCCACAGGTCGAGAACGATGTTGGTGTCGAGCACCACGCGCACGGGCGCGGCGGCAACGCCAGCACTTAACTCCGCGTTCACGACTGAACTGGCCCGCTGCCCTCGTTGGGCTGCGCGTCGCTCGGCTTGTTACGCATCGAACCAGCACGTAAATCAAAGCGGAACATGCGGCATTCAATCGGGCCGTTCCACATAGGCACACGGCGCGATTCTTTGAAGCGCATTCGACTTGGCAGTTTGAGGTCGGGCGTCAACATCCACGCAGTCCAGCCGGCGTAGTTTTTCTTCCAATGGCTGGCCAGCTGGGCAAAAAAGTCACCGCCATCTTCGGTTTGTGCAATGTCGCGCGCGCCAAAGCGTGGCACATCGTCGCGCAACATGCCGCTGTCTTTGCTTTGGCCGCTACCGCCAAACGCTTCGTTATCAAAACCGACATCGCCGTTTTGATTGACATCTTCGTAAGGCGATACATATTCAGTGGGCGGCGAGTAACGCGCGCGGCGTGCTGCACCCGCAATACCTGCGGCTTCGATACGTTCACCGTAGGGAGGGTTCACCAGCATCACACCCGGCACCTCGCTGGGGGGCATACGTTGCAGCGCATCGCCGCCACGCAGTTGCACAGCGTGGGCCACGCCAGCACGTTCGGCATTGCGTTGCGCAAAGTCGACCATACGGAAGGCCACATCGCTGCCAAACACTTCTGCTCGCGGTTTGCACTCTTTAGCGCGGGCGTTGTCGACCAAGCCATGCCACACATGCTCTTGATAGGGAATGAGCTTTTGGAAACCAAATTTGCGCATCGAGCCCGGTGCGATGTTGCACGCAATTTGCGCGGCCTCAATCGCGATGGTGCCGCTGCCGCAACAAGGGTCGTACAGCGGCACGCCTTGAGCTACCAAGCCTTCGGGGTTGGCTGCAGTGCCATCGCCTTGACTCCACCCGCTTGAGGCCAGCATGGCGGCGGCGAGGGTTTCTTTCAACGGCGCATCGCCTTTGTCGGCACGCCAGCCGCGCTTGAACAGTGGTTCGCCCGAAGTGTCGATGTAGAGCGTGCAGCTCTCAGTGGTCAAGTGGGCATAGATGCGCGCATCGGGCCACTGCGTGTTGACATCGGGGCGTACGCCAAACTTGTGGCGAAAGCGGTCAGCCACGGCGTCTTTGATTTTGAGTGCCGCAAAGTTCAAGCTCTTCAACGGGCTGTGCTGCGCGGTGATTTCAATCTTAAAAGATTCTTTGGGTGAGAACCACAGTTCCCACGCCACCTCGCCCGCTGCGCGGTAGAGGTCTTCTTCTTGGCGGTATTGCGTGTGCGACAGCTCGACCAAGACCCGTTGTGCCAAGCGGCTGTGCAGGTTCAGCTGCAACACGTCGCGCCACGAAGTGCGCACCATCACGCCTGCACGAAAAGTGCGAATGTCGTCGTCGCCCACGCCGGTGATGCGACGCACTTCCTCGGCCAAATAGGATTCGACGCCTGCCGCACAGGGCAAGAAGAGATGTAATTGATTCATAGGATTCTTTAAAGCGCTTTGCGCAATGTCGTGGGCGCAATGCGCAGCGCCTCACGGTATTTGGCCACGGTGCGGCGAGCGCACTCAATGCCTTGCTCTTTGAGCATTTCGGAGAGCTGATTATCCGACAGTGGCTTTTTGGGGTTCTCGCTCGCCACAAATTGCTTGATGAGTGCGCGCACAGCTGTGCTGGACGCGTTATTGCCGCTATCGGTCTCTAGCCCCGAGCCAAAGAAATACTTGAGCTCAAAGGTACCAAAAGGTGTGCTCATGTACTTGTTTGTGGTCACACGGCTGATGGTGGATTCGTGCAGCCCTAGCTCTTCGGCAATCTCGCGCAACACCATGGGGCGCATGGCGAGTTCGCCATGAACGAAGAAGTTTTTCTGGCGCTCAGCAATGGCGTTGCTCACGCGCAAGATGGTGTCAAAGCGTTGCTGAATGTTCTTGATGAACCAGCGCGCTTCTTGCAAGCGCTGTTGCAAGCCTGCGTGGTTGTCACCCTTGCCACCTTTGAGGGCATTGGCGTAAATGTCGTGCACGCGCAATCGGGGCATCACGTCGGGGTTGAGCGCGACCTTGAACTTGGGCGCCGTGGTGGACTTGCCCACGCGCGTCACCAGCACATCGGGCACCACCACATGGCGCTCTACGTCGGCAAAGCGGCGGCCGGGCTTGGGCTCTAGGCGGCCGATCAGGGCAATCGCCACTTTCACATTGGCTTCGCTGTCACCCACGATGACGGCCAAGCGTTTGAAATCACGCTTGGCCAGCATCTCCATAGGTTGCTTGCACATCAAAACAGCCGTGTCGCGAATCTGAAGAGCTTCTTCGCCTTTGGGCTCTAGCGCTTTGAGTTGCAGCGTCAAACACTCGGCTAAATCGCGGGCACCCACGCCCACGGGCTCCAAGCTTTGCAGCAATGACAAGGCCACTTGAAATCGGTGCTCGAGTTCTTCGATTTGTTCTTCGTCGTCACCGCCTAAACCTTCGGCCAAGCTACGCAGTGTGTCTTCGAGGTAGCCGTCATCGTTGAGGTTTTCTATGAGGTAACGCAGCGCGGCCGTATCAGTTGGGCTAAGTCGCAACGACAAAGCTTGGCGATGCAGATGTGAGGCAAGCGACTCTTGCATGCGCGCCAACTCGGTGGCGTCTGCGGTGTCGCTGTCGGCGGTGTTGTTGTTATTGCTAGCAGGCGCGTCGCCGCCCCATTCGGAATCGTCGGCAGAGAACTCCACACTGCCGTCACCATCCCAGCTTTCGGCAATACCGTCCACGCTAGGCTCGGTGTCGCTGGCGGTGTTGTCCACGCTGATTTCAGACATACCGGCGTCCATAGAAGGCACCTCGCGCACAGGCTCGACCTCTTCGTCTCGAGCAGGTGCGTCGGCTTTATCGAGGCCAAACTCTTCGCGTGGCGCTTCTTCAAAGTCTTTGTCGAGAAACGGGTTCTCGTCGAGCATTTGCTCAATCTCTTGGCTCAACTCCAAAGTCGACAACTGCAACAGTCGGATCGACTGCTGCAACTGGGGCGTGAGCGCCAGATGTTGAGATACGCGGAGTGATAAGCCTTGTTTCATCGTTTCGCCCCGAAACGATGAGCGACGCCGAGCCGCCCCAAGGCGCGAAGGGCCCCTCGAGCGGCCGCGAAACACGAAGTGATGAGCATGGGGTTGTGCATGACTCGATCACATTCGAAAGTGTTCGCCGAGATACACGCGTCGCACATCCGCGTTCTCGATGATGTCGCGCGGCGTGCCTTGCGCCAGCACTCGGCCGTCGCTGATGATGCACGCGTGGTCGCAAATGCCCAGCGTTTCTCGCACGTTGTGATCCGTGATGAGTACACCCATGCCGCGGTTTTTCAAGAAACCAATGATGCGTTGAATCTCGATCACTGCAATCGGGTCGATGCCCGCAAAGGGCTCATCCAACAAAATGAAACGAGGGTTGGTGGCCAAAGCTCGAGCAATTTCCACACGACGGCGCTCACCACCGGACAAGGCCACGGAAGGCGATGCACGCAAATGGTCCACACGCAATTCTTTCAAGAGCGCGGTCAAACGTTTTTCAATTTCGTCACTCTTCAGCGGTTTGCCGTCTTCATCACGTTGCAGCTCAAGCACAGCACGCACGTTGTCTTCCACATTCAGCTTGCGAAAGATCGATGCCTCTTGCGGCAAATAGCTCAAACCCAAACGCGAACGGCGGTGAATCGGCAGATGCGCCACAGGTTGACCATCAATGGTGATGCTGCCGCCATCGGCGCGCACCAAACCTACAATCATGTAAAAAGATGTGGTCTTGCCCGCGCCGTTGGGCCCAAGCAAACCCACCACTTCACCCTTCTTCACCGAGATCGACACGTCGTGCACCACCATGCGACTGCCATAGGACTTTTGCAAATGCCGTGCTTCTAAACGACTTTCTGTCGCGTCTGCAGCGGGTGAGAGTGAAAGGGTTTCGATCACGGTTTTTTATCCAATGTTTTGCTATGCGGCGCCAACACGGCCTTGACACGACCGCCACTCGCCTTGCCACCCTCTTCGCTACGTTGGCCATCGATGCTGAACACATCGGTGAGGTTTTCATAAATGATGAGTTTGCCAGTCATGGTGTCGTTCAACACCGCGCCACGGTAGCGACGCACTTCGGCTTGTTCCAGGAGTTTGATGCGGTCGGTTTTGCCATCAAACTCAATGCGCAAGGCTTCGCCCTCCATGAACTCGTCATTGCCCTCGCGCTTTTGGCGAAAAAAGGCACGCTTGTTGGGCTCGGGAAAGATGCTGCCAAACTGATAACCATCCGCGTCTTCGCGCATTTCAATGCGTGCACCGCGCATGACCATCGTTCCTCGGGTCAACACGGCACGGCCTGTAAAAATGCTGACTTGCTTTAACTCATCGTGCACCAAACTATCTGCTTCTATGTTGGTGGGTTTCGTGCGGTCTGCTTTTTCCGCCGACGCCGCTACCGGCACGATAGCCATTAACAAAGCGAGCGAGAAAGAGGTAAGTGAAGTCAAGGCACGAATATTGCTCATTGGGTTGATGGCATTCTAACCATCTAGAGAAGCAATTTCCGTGCTGAGTTAAGGAGGCTTAGCGGCCGCGGCGCACTTCGCTGATCAAGTAGTCGGCCACTTGCAACGCGCGGTCCATGGTTTGGGTCAGTGAGCCATCGGTATAAAAACGACCCGCCACGCCTAATGCAGGCACACCCTGCACCTTGAATGCTTCTTGCAACTGAGTAGCACGGCGCGCTTTGCTAGCAACGCCGAAGCTGTTGAAAGTCTCCAAGAACTTCTTCTCGGGGAGCCCGTTTTTATCTGCCCATGCCGCCAATGCTGCACCCGAGCTCAGCTGCTGACGCTCGGTGTGAATGGCGTGGAACAGCTTGCCGTGCATGACATCGACCATGCTCAAGGACTCAAACACATAGTACGCGCGTTGCTGCGCTTCAAAGTCATCACGAAAACGCACAGGCACACGTTGCACCACGACGTCTTTGGGTGCCGCCTTTTTCCAAGCAGCAAATTGCGGCTCGAACGAGTTGCAATGTGGGCAGCTGTACCAGAAGAACTCAATCACTTCGATCTTGCCGGCACCTACATCGGTGGGCACGCGCTTGTCGAGCGACAAATAGTCGGTGCCTTCCACAGGTTTTTTAGCAGCAGCAGGACCTTGGGCATGTGCTGCCAAAGACAAACCACCCACAGAAGCTGCGCTGATGGCAGCCAAAGAAAAATCACGACGTTTCATGGGTTACCTCTTGGTATTTAACGTTGCACCCGCACCATGGCGGAATCAATATGAGCAGCTTCAAGTTTGGCACGGACACGTTCCGCTTCAACTTTATCGAGCGGCCCCACGCGCACGCGATAGACAGTACGGCCGCCTTGGTCGCGCTCACTAATTTTGGTTTCCAAACCCAGCATACCCGTCTTCGCGCGTTGGGCTTCTGCTTCTTCGGTTGTGCGATATGCGCCAGCTTGAACAAAATAAATGAAGGGGTCTGCGCTGGCAGCTTTGGACTCGGTCACTTTGGGCTCAACGGACTTGGATTCAGTCGCTTTGACTTCTGTGGCTTTTGTCTCAGGTTTTGCTTTGGGCTCTGGTTTTGGCTCTGCGGCTTTGACCTTGGCAAGGTCACCTAAAGGATCTGCGCTCTTCGGGTCTACTTTGATCGCGGCATCTTGCTTTGGCTCAGGCTTGACCTCGAGCTTGGGTTCGTCCACTTTGTCGCCAGGCTTCGCACCCTTTTTGCCATACAACGGCGCATTGGGGTCCCAGTCTTTGTTCTTCTCGGCTTCTGCGGCATCCAAATCAGCAGAGCGCATTTGACCTTTGTTCATGAACGGCATGGGCACTTTGGTGACGTACACCGCGACACCCAGCGCCACAGCCAAGCCCACCACCAAACCAATGATGAAGCCCACCAAGGTGCCGCCGCGTTGCTGATTCATGCGCAAAGTCTCCAATTCCATTACATGCTGGCGGGGGCTGACACGCCCAACACCGCCAAACCATTGTGCAACACCTGCGCAGTGGCAGCCACCAGCGCCAAGCGAGCTTTTTTCACCGCTTCGTCGTCCACCAAAATGCGCTCGGCATCGTAGTAGCTGTGGTAGCTGGCCGCGAGATCGCGCAAATAGAAAGTCACATCATGCGGTGCGAAGTCAGCCGATGCAGCCGTGAGCATGGCAGGGTACTTGGCCAGTTGCAACATGAGGGCTTGGGCTTGTGGGCTATCCAACGCAGACAAGTCCACATCTTGCAAGGAGGCCACGTTGCCCCCGTCTTTATCAGCCCAAGCACGCAGAACCGAGCAAATGCGGGCGTGCGCGTATTGCACGTAGTACACAGGGTTGTCGTTGTTCTTTTGCACGGCTAAGTCCACATCAAAGGTGTACTCGGTATCGGGCTTGCGGCTCAGCAAGAAGAAACGCACCGCGTCTTTGCTGGTCCACTCAATCAAGTCGCGCAAGGTCACATAGCTGCCCGCACGCTTAGAAATCTTGACCTCTTCGCCACCGCGCATCACGCGCACCATGGTGTGCAGCACGTAGTCAGGGTAGCCCTCGGGGATGCCCACATTGGCGGCTTGCAAGCCAGCGCGCACGCGAGCAATCGTGCCGTGGTGGTCGGTGCCTTGGATGTTGACCACCTTGGTGAAACCGCGCTCCCACTTGGTGATGTGGTAGGCCACGTCCGGCACAAAGTAGGTGTAGGTGCCGTCTGTCTTTTTCATCACACGGTCTTTGTCGTCGCCATAGTCGGTGGACTTGAGCCACAACGCGCCGTCTTGCTCGTAGGTCTTGCCCGCGGCTTGCAAACGGTTCACTGCGTCAGCCACTTTGCCGCTGGTGTACAGACTGCTTTCCAAGTAATAGTTGTCAAACTTGACGTCAAAGGCTTTCAAGTCAAGGTCTTGCTCGTGGCGCAGGTAGGCCACGGCAAATTCGCGCATGCCGTCCACATCGTTCACATCGCCGCTGGCGGTGAATTCGCGGTCATCCGATTTAACGGTTTTGCCCGCCAAGAAATCGGTGGCAATGTCTTGGATGTAGTCGCCGTTGTAAAACGCTTTGCTCTCTGGGTTCTCGGGGTCCACCGGCCAGCTCGCATCGCCAGGCTTGATACCTTGGGCGCGGAAGTGTGTACTCTTGGCCAAGGTGTTGATCTGCACGCCCGCATCGTTGTAATAAAACTCGCGGTAGACGTTGAAGCCTTGCGTGGCAAACAAATGACAGATGGCATCGCCCAGCGCGGCTTGGCGGCCATGGCCCACATGCAGCGGGCCCGTGGGGTTGGCAGACACGAACTCAACCAAAACGCGTTGGCCGTTGTCGGCTTGGAAGCCGAATTGCTCTTTGGCAGCCAACACCTCGCGCACGATTTGCTGCTTGGCGGCAGGCTTCAGGCGGATGTTGATAAAGCCGGGGCCAGCAATCTCAATGTCTTGTACCCACTGTTGGTAGACGGGCGCAGCCAAGAGCGCATCGCGCAGTTGTTCGCCGAGTTGACGGGGGTTGAGCTTGAGGGGTTTGGCCAACTGCATAGCAGCGGTCACAGCAAAGTCGCCATGCGCGGCGACCTTGGGGGATTCAAAAGCGGCCTTGTTGCCAGAACCGGGCAACAAACCGTCGAGGGCTTGGCTCAGGGCGGCCAGCAATTCTTGTTTAACTTGAAGCATCGTCAGATTTTACGGGTCGCGCCTGTACTTAATGGCGTGGGGTATTTTTTTTGGCATGATCTACCTATGCGCGACGCCCATACCCTTATCCCCTCCGACCGTTTCCAATACACCCCTACTTTGTCGTGCGTCATGCCCGCCTACAACGAGGGCAAGAACCTAGGCACCTTGGTGCCACAGGTGCTGCAAGCTTTGCAGGCGCTGGGCTCACAAGTGGAAATCGTGCTCATCAACGACGGCAGTCGTGACGACACAGCGCAAGTGATGCAAGCCTTGTGCGAAGCGCACCGCGAGTTAGTAGGGATCAACCTGTCGCGCAACTTTGGCAAAGAGGCCGCACTGACTGCCGGCATTGACGCTGCGCGCGGCGAAGTGGTCGTTCTGATGGACTCAGACGGCCAGCACCCTGTGTCATTGGTGGCAGACATGCTTAAGCGCTGGCGCGAAGGCTCGGACGTGGTGTACGCGATTCGCCGCACACGTGATGACCAGTCGGCACTGCACGCAGGCCTGACAGGCATGTTTTACAAACTCATCAACGCGGGCAATCGCGTGAAAATTCCAGCACACGCGGGTGACTTTCGCTTGATGGACCGCCGCGTGGTGGAAGCATTGAAACAACTGCCCGAACGCAACCGCTTCATGAAGGGCTTGTACGCGTGGGTGGGTTTTGCCAGCACGGCGATTGATTACGAACCACTGCCCCGCGCCGCTGGCGAAAGCAGCTTTGGCCTGCGTGGCTCATTTGCATTGGCACTGACCGGCGTTTTGGCTTTCTCGATTGCCCCGCTTCGTGCCTTGACCATCACCGGCCTGATGCTAGCTATGCTGGCCATGGGCTACGGCGCATGGGTCGTGGCCGAGTATTTCTTTTGGGGCATTGATGTACCGGGCTACGCCACATTGGTGGTGGGCATGATGTTTTTCAGCGGCATCCAGCTGCTGTCCATCGGCGTGTTGGCTGAGTACGTGGGCCGTATCTACGAAGAGGTCAAACAACGCCCCATGTATTTGGTGAGCCAACGCTGGGGTGCAGGTTTGTCGTTGAGTCCCGTCAAAGCCGTCGCACCTGAGGTGATCGACAACGACCCACCCACACCGGTCTAATCCATGCGCACTGGTTTTTGGTTCTTAATGGTGGGCGGCACAGCAGCCGCCGTGCACATGGCTGTGTTCATGCTGGCGTCGCCTTACCTTTGGCCTGAAGTGGCCAATGCCGCGGGCTTTGGCGTGGCGTTTGTCGTGAGCTTTGCAGGCCACCGTTTTTTGAGTTTCAGCGATGCAGACACAGATCTTTGGCAAAGCTTTCGCCGCTTTGCGGCCACGGCGCTGGCAGGCTTTGCCGCCAACGAACTGATGTTCATCGCGCTGCTGCGCGGGCTGAACTTGCC
>CANFKQ010000040.1 GCA_947447405.1 Comamonadaceae bacterium
AGCAAATGCAGGATGGCATGCTCGATGCCCCCAATATATTGGTCCATGGGCGCCCAGTACTCCGCCCCCTCGGCCACCATCGCATCGGTATTGGTCGGGTCGCAATAGCGCATGAAGTACCACGACGAATCCACAAACGTGTCCATGGTGTCGGTCTCGCGGCGCGCGGGCTTACCGCATACGGGGCAAGTCACCCCGGCGTGGAAACCAACGTGTTTGTGCAGCGGGTTGCCAGAACCGTCGGGGATGCAGTCTTGCGGCAGCACCACGGGCAAATCTTTTTCAGGCACAGGCACAGCGCCGTGCTCGTCGCAATGGATGATGGGGATAGGCGTACCCCAATAGCGCTGGCGACTGACGCCCCAATCGCGCAAACGCCAGGTAGTTTTCTTCTCACCCAAGTCTTTGGCTGCCAGCAGCTCGGCCACTTTGGTGACGGCAGCTTTTTGGTTCAGACCGTCGAGTTCGCCGGAGTTCACGCACACGCAGCTTTGCTTGTCGCCGTACCACTCTTGCCATTCTTTGTCGTTAAACGCTTGGTCTTTGACCGATACCACTTGCTGGATGGGTAAGTCGTATTTCAAAGCAAACGCAAAGTCACGCTCGTCGTGCGCGGGCACGCCCATGACCGCGCCATCGCCGTAGGACATGAGCACATAGTTGCCCACCCACACTTCGGTCTTCGCGCCTGTCAATGGATGCGTGACGAACAGACCCGTGGGCATGCCCTTTTTCTCTTGCGTGGCCAACTCAGCTTCAGTCGTGCCGCCGCTCTTGCATTCTTCGAGGAAGGCGGCCATTGCGGAGTTGCTTGCCGCGGCATGCAGCGCCAATGGATGCTCAGCCGCCACGGCACAAAACGTCACGCCCATGATGGTGTCAGCGCGTGTGGTGAACACATACATCTTGCCGTCACCAATCAGCGTGCCGTCTGCACCAGCAATCTTGTGTGTGAACGCAAAACGCACACCTTCAGACTTCCCAATCCAGTTCTCTTGCATCAAGCGCACTTTGTCGGGCCAGCCGTTTAAAGTGGCTTTGTCGTTACCCATCTGTACATGCTCTAGCAGCTCAGGTGCGTATTGGGTGATGTTCAAGTAGTAGCCAGGAATTTCGCGCTTCTCAACCGGTGCGCCAGTGCGCCAGCCTTTGCCATCAATCACCTGTTCGTTGGCCAGTACGGTTTGATCCACTGGGTCCCAGTTCACCACTTGCGTCTTGCGATAGGCGATGCCTTTTTCCAACATCTTCAAAAAGAGCCATTGGTTCCACTTGTAGTACGTTGGGTCACAGGTGGCCACTTCGCGTGACCAGTCGATGGCCAAGCCCATCGCCTGCATTTGCTTCTTCATGTAAGCAATGTTTTCGTAGGTCCACTTGGCGGGCGGCACACCATTTTTGAGTGCGGCGTTTTCAGCAGGCAACCCAAAGGCATCCCAGCCCATTGGCATCAAGACGTTCAAACCTTTCATGCGCAGGTTGCGCGTGAGCATGTCGTTGATGGTGTAGTTACGCACATGGCCCATGTGCAGCTTGCCGCTGGGGTAAGGCAGCATAGAGCAGGCATAAAACTTTTTCTTCGACGCGTCTTCGGTCACGCGGTAGGCGTCGGCTTGGGTCCAAGCGGCCTGAACGGCGCGTTCGACCTCGGTGTGGTTGTATTTGTCTTGCATGGGATCAGTCAGAGAACCCCGTCTTGTGCGGGGAGCAGCACCTTAAAAAACTAAGGCGGCATCAAAGCTTGATTTTAGGCTGGGTTCAAGGGGTAGATCAGGGCTTGGCCGAGGGCTGTTTGCGCTCGGTCACAAAGCCAATGCGGTTCATGCCGGCTTGCTGGGCAAGACCCATGACTTCGACCACTTTACCGTAGGGCACGCGCTCGTCGGCACGCAGCTGCACTTCGGGCGATTCGCCGTGGTCCATAGCCAAAGCCTTGGAGGCTTGGGCGTTCAAGCTGCGTTTGAGGTCGTCCAGCGACGTCGCTTTGTCGTCCAAATACACCACGCCTTTGGCGTCGATGCTGAGTTTGACAAAGCGCGGCGGGGCGCTGCTGGCCTGTGCGCCGTCGGTTTTGGGTAAATCGAGTTTCAACGCGCTGACCATCAAGGGCGCGGTGATGATGAAGATGACCAGCAACACCATCATCACATCGACCAACGGGGTGACGTTGATGTCGCTCATGGGCGTTTGACCCGGCGTACGCTCAAAACGTCCGAAAGCCATCAAAGTTCTCTCAGGTCGTGGGCAAAGCCTTCTAGCTCTTGCTCCAAACGGTTGATGACGCGGCCCATCACGTTAAAAGCCAACACCGCCGGCAACGCGACAGCCAAGCCTGCCGCCGTCATGACCAAGGCCTCACCCACAGGGCCAGCCACGCGCTCGATGGTGAGCTGGCCAGCGGTAGCGATACCAGTGAGTGCGTGATAAATACCCCACACGGTACCGAGTAGACCCACAAACGGTGCGGTGGAGCCGACCGTCGCCAACAACACTTGGCCCGCTTGCAAACGGTGCAATACGCCGTGCAATGCATCGCGCAACACGCGCGTGTGCTGAGCGGACACACTGCCTTGAGCGCCCAAGGTATTGGGCATGAGCTGCTGATTGGCTTGCGCCAGCGGCAACAACACTGCCGTGCGTTCGACCGAAGCCAAGGCTTGAATGCCCTGCTGCACATCACGCGCTTGCCAAAAGGCGGCTTTGCCATGGGCCAGATCCGCGCTCACGCGGTGCAATAGCCAAGCTTTGTAAAAAATCACCGTCCAGCTGGCCACAGACATGGCTAACAAAGCCAGAGCCAAAGTAGCGCTAAGCGCATCTCCTTGCAAAGCAGCGGCAAAGAAGTCCATAAAGAGTTAACGCAAGTTCAACACGTCAAACATGTCGAACATGCCCTTGTTCTTGCTTGCTAAGAAACTAGCGGCGCGCAAGCTGCCTTGCGCATAAGTAGCGCGGCTAGATGACTTATGCGTGATTTCGATACGCTCGCCAATACCCGCGAACAACACGGTGTGATCGCCCACGATGTCGCCACCACGGATGGTGGAAAAACCGATGGTCGATGGATCACGCTCGCCGGTGTAACCGTAGCGCTCGTACACCGCGCAGTCTTTGAGATCGCGACCGATAGCATCGGCAATCACCTCGCCCATTTTCAGAGCGGTACCAGACGGGGCATCGACCTTGTGGCGGTGGTGTGCTTCGATGATTTCAATGTCATAGCCTGTTGGCATGGCTTGCGCTGCCATTTGCAAGAGTTTCAAAGTCACGTTCACGCCCACGCTCATATTAGGGGCCATGACGATGGCGATGTCTTTGGCGGCTTCGGCGATTTCGGCCTTTTGTTCGTCCGTGAACCCGGTAGTACCGATGACGAGCTTGACACCTAACTCGCGACAAATCTTCAAATGCGCCAGCGTGCCCTCGGGTCGCGTGAAGTCAATCAACACATGGCTGTTTTGCAAACCTTTGCGCACATCGGCTTCAATGTTCACGCCGCTGGCTTGACCCAAGAAGCCGGTGGCATCGTTGCCAATGCCCGGGCTGGAGGGCACATCCAAAGCGCCAGCCAGTTGGCAAGTGGGGTCGTTGCGCACAGCCTCAATCAGCATATGGCCCATGCGGCCGCTGGCACCAGCAATGGCAACTTTCAAAATATCAGGAGATTGGGCCATGGTGTTTAGGCGCTTTCAATAATCAACGAACCGCTTCAAGCGGTGGGTAAGAAACAGGGCCCGCAGGTCCTGCGGGCTGGGCTGCGCCTGCTGCGTGCACAGGCTTGGCAGGAAACTTAGCCAAGTCAGCCTCGGTGGCTTTGAGCTCTGGCAACTTGGTAGGTGGGCGGCGGTTGTCGAGCTTGGCGGCAAACTCTGCCTCAGTGGGCAGCGGGTCGCCTTCGATGCGATCCAGCACATCGCCTTTGAAAAAAACGCTGAAGCGGCGCTGCTGGGGCTCTGCACCTTGACGACGAATGGTGAAGGCATAGTCCCAGCGGTCCGCATGGAACAAGCTGGTAACCAAGGGTGTGCCCAACACGTCACGCACCGCTTGGCGGGGCATGCCGGCGCGCAAGGCTTGCACTTGCTCACGTGAGACAAAGTTACCTTGCACGACTTCCGGCTTGTAAATCAAGTTGCTAGAGCACGCCGTGAGCCCTAGGCCGGCAACCATGCAAGCAAGGACTACGAAGCGGCGTTGCTGACACAAAAATTCTGGGGCATTTCGACAGGATTCAAACATGGTGTGAAAGGCCGAATGAGGCGCTGTGGCTAGTATGCATTCATTGTAGCGGCGGGCCTGTTTGCACGCCCGCCCGAGCGCTTAGCCTTGCGACATGGCGCGTTGATGACGCGAGATGAATTCTTGGTAAGTGTCCACGCCGCGCAACTGCAAAATCGAATTGCGCACCGCGGCTTCCACCAAAACCGCAATGTTGCGACCGGCCACCACTTGAATCACCACTTTACGTACGGGCACGCCAAGCACGTCTTGCGTGAGGGGTTCGTGAGGCAACCGTTCGTAGTCGCGCTCTAGGGTTTCTTTGCGCACCAAATGCACGATGAGCTTCAAGCGCATCTTTCGGCGCACGGCCGTTTCACCAAAGATGGCGCGAATGTCGAGCAGACCAATGCCGCGTACTTCCAACAAATTTTGCAGCAACTCAGGACAGCGCCCCTCGATGGTGGTTTGGTTGATGCGGTACAAATCTACCGCATCATCGGCCACCAAACCGTTGCCGCGAGAAATCAACTCCAAGCCCAGCTCGCTTTTGCCCAAACCCGACTCGCCGGTGATCATCACACCCAAACCCAAAATATCCATGAACACGCCGTGCATGGTGGTGCGATCGGCAAAGTGTTTAGACAAATAGGCACGCAACAAATCAATGACAAACGCCGCTGACTCATGTGTGGCAAACAGCGGGATTTGTGCACGCTCACACATGGCCACCAATGCTTCAGAGGGATGTTGACCATCGGCCAGTACCAACATGGGAGGCTCTAGGGTCACGATGCGCGCAATACGACGGGCACTGTCTTCGGAAGAGGCTTTGCTGACGTAATTGGCTTCACGCTCACCCATCACTTGCACGCGGTAAGGATGGATGTAATTGAGGTAGCCCACCAAGTCAGCGCCGGAGCGAGCACTGCGCACAGCGACTTCGTCAAAGTGACGCTCGGAAGCACCTAGGCCGGCAATCCACTCCCAACGCAGTCGGCCACGAAAGGCTTCAAAAAGCACATCCGCGCTGATGACGGAAGGCCTCACAGCTGCACCGCGTTCCAGGTGGAGATGATGCGGTGTAATTCGGCCGCATCATCACAAGTTTTGATTTTCTCGCGCAAACCGCTGTCGCTCAACAGCTCGGCGATTTCAGACAATATTTCGAGATGCTTTTGCGTGGAGGCCTCAGGCACCAACAAAAAGATCAGCAAGCTCACGGGTTGCTCATCGGGCGCATCAAAGCCAATCGCTTTGTCCAACTGAAAGACAGCCGCCATAGGCGCCTTCAACCCTTTGATGCGGCCATGGGGAATCGCCACGCCATGGCCCAAGCCCGTCGAACCCAAACGCTCACGCGCAAACAAACTCTCGGCCACCAACGCACGGTTGAGGCCATGCATGCCCTCAAACAACAAACCCGCCTCTTCAAAGGCGCGCTTTTTACTAGTGACCTCGACGCGCACAAGGATTTGTGCCGGAGGAAGGATGGAGGCTAGGCGATTCATGATTGAGCGCAGATTATGCACTTCCAAAATAACAAAGCCCAAAACATCAAAACCGCCACAAATGGCGGTTTTGATAATATTCTCAAGAATTACATCAGTCGCTTAGGGCTCTCATGGTGATGGTTTTGCAGCCTGTCCTTGTGCTTGACCACCTGGCGGTCCAATTTGTCAACCAATTCGTCAACTGCCGCATACATATCCTCGTGCGCGCTTTCGGCAAACATGTCGCTGCCTTTGACGTGGATATTGCATTCAGCCTTTTGACGACGCTCTTTTTCGGTTTGGTTCTCAATGCTCAACAGCACCTTCACGTCCACCACTTGATCGAAATGTCGGGTAATGCGGTCTAACTTGCCTGTCACATACGTGCGCAAGGCGGGAGTTACTTCAAGATGGTGTCCACTGATCGTCAAGTTCATAAAAACCTCCATGGGTGAGTTAGCGCTTTCACTATGCGCTAAGGTCTTGGAAAAGGCAATGGGTTGAGCTCATAATTCGCTCAAAACGCCCTACGGAAAACCCCTATAGAGCGGCGCTGCGGTGCGATAATCTGATTCATATCAACAGATGGAGCCATCTCCTTGGAAACCTACCCTAGTCGGTAGCTTTCGGATCGCATCGGACCCTTAGGCGCCGCGCGAATTCGAAAGCTGCACTTTTCACCCTTCGAATTTCTGTGCCCCACGCGCAAGGACTGCCATGCTCAATATCTTCACGCTGGCCAACGGCCGACTCTTTCAAGAAGAGATCGAATCGCTGGAAGAACTCTCCAAATTTCAACCCATCTGGGTTGACCTCGAAGCACCCACGCTTGAGGAAAAACGCTGGATCAAGCAGTACTACGAACTCTCCATCCCCGAAGACGCGATGGACGAGGACATCGAGGAGTCTGCCCGCTTCTACGAAGAAGACAACGGCGAACTTCATATCCGTAGCGACTTTTTGATTGCAGACGAAGACGAGCCCCGCACCGTCCGCGTGGCATTCATCTTGAACCAAAACAACGTCTCGCTACGTAGCCGTGGCGTGTTGTTCTCGATTCACGACGAAGACGTCCCTGTATTCCGCCTGCTGCGCATGCGTGCCCGCCGAGCCCCTGGTTTGATTGAAGACGACAAAGACGTATTGCTCAAACTTTTTGACGCCGATGCCGAGTACTCAGCCGACACGCTCGAAGGTATTTACGATCAACTCGAAAAAGCGGGCAAGCTGGTATTGTCTGAAGACGTAACAGACGTCTTGGCTGGCGAAGTGCTGGGCGCCATTGCCCGTCAAGAAGACTTGAACGGCCGCATTCGCCGCAACGTCATGGATACCAGGCGCGCGGTGAGCTTCATGATGCGTTCACGCATGCTCAATGCCGACCAATTTGAAGAAGCACGCCAAATCTTGCGTGACATCGAGTCGCTCGACAACCACACAGCCTTCTTGTTTGACAAGATCAACTTCTTGATGGATGCGACCGTAGGTTTCATCAACATCAACCAGAACAAGATCATCAAGATCTTCTCTGTGGCCAGCGTGGCTTTGCTGCCACCCACTTTGATCGCCAGCATTTACGGCATGAACTTTCAATTCATGCCCGAGCTAGACAAGACCTGGGGCTACCCCTACGCCTTGGCCTTAATGGTGGCGAGCGCCTTGGTGCCCATGTGGTACTTCCGCAAGCGCGGCTGGCTCAAGTAATTAGGCGGACAACTGGACCAACAAACGATCCAGTACCGCCACGCTGTATCGACTGGCAATGCTTTGAATGAAGCGAGGGAAATCGACATGCGCCGCATCGTCGGCGCGGTCTGAAATGGTGCGCACCGCCGCCAAGGGCACGTCGTAGTCGTGACAGACCTGCGCCAAGGCCGCGCACTCCATCTCCACCGCCAACGCATCGGGTAACTCGCGCTGCAAAGCTTGGCTCTCCATGGTTTGCGACACAAAGCGGTCACCACTGGCGATCAACCCTTGGTGTAATTGGGCGTTGGATAAATCTAAATTCAGCCACTCGGTTTGGGGCAAAGTGGCCAACATGTCTTGCATGGCCAACGGGGCGGCGGTGGCCAAAGCTTCGCTCAACGCCGCATCAGCAGCGAAACGCGTCATACCGGTCAATGGCACTTCATGCCGAGGAAACAATGGGGATGCATCCATGTCGTGCTGGATAAACTCACGGGCCACCACCACATCGCCCACATTGACGTGCGGCGCTAAACCACCAGCCACCCCCGTGAATACCATGCGTTTCACGCCAAAACGCTCAATCAAAGTTGTAGCGGTCGTAGCGGCAGCTACTTTGCCAATGCGAGAGAGTACGGCCACCACCTCATGGCCATGCCAATGCCCCACCCAAAACTCGCGGCCAGCCACCACGGTTTTTTGTTCATCGGGCATGCGTTCCAGCACAGCCGCCAGCTCTTCATGCATAGCGCTGACAAGCGCGATGCGACTCATGCTGGAATTTTGTCGCGCAACTCGCGGCGCAGCACTTTACCCACAGGGGTCTTGGGCAGCTCAGTGCGGAACTCCACCATACGGGGCATTTTGTAGCCCGTCAGGTTGTGACGACAGTGTTCCAGCACTTGCGCCTCTGTCAACGTGGGATCTTTCTTGACCACGACCAACTTGACCGCTTCCCCTGAACGTTCGTCTGGAATGCCGATCACCGCACACTCCATGACGCCTGCCAAACCAGCCACGACTTCTTCTACCTCGTTGGGGTACACGTTGAAGCCACTGACCAAAATCATGTCTTTCTTGCGATCCACAATGCGGAAGTAACCACGCTCGTCCATCACGCCCACATCCCCCGATTTGAAAAAACCATCTGCCGTCATCACACGCGCGGTTTCATCGGGACGCTGCCAGTAACCGGCCATGACTTGCGGGCCACGAATGGCAATTTCGCCTGGTGTGCCAATGGGGGCTTCGTTACCATCGTCATCAATGATTTTCATGTCAGTGCTGGGCAATGGAACGCCAATGGAGCCATTGAACGTCTTGTTGGTCACCGGGTTGCCGCTAGCGGCTGGACTGGTTTCAGACAGGCCGTATGCCTCGCAAATAGGACAGCCTGTTTTCTCCAGCCACAACCTCGCCACAGGACCTTGCACAGCCATACCGCCCCCCACAGACACCACCAAATGTGACCAATCCACTTTATTGAAATCGGGGTGGTTAGCCAAGGCATTGAACAACGTGTTGACCGCTGGAAAGACATGGAAACGGTGCTTGGTGAGCTCTTTGAACACAGCAGGTAAATCGCGCGGATTGGGGATGAGCACTGAGCAGCCGCCCATGCGCATGCAAGCCATGATGTTGAGCGTGAACGCAAAAATGTGATACAGCGGCAACGGACAAATGAAAGTTGGAATTTCGGTGGTTGGGATGCGCTTGAGCGCAGGCTGAAACCAAGCTGACGCTTGCAACATATTGGCCATCACGTTGCGATGCAAGAGTTCGGCACCTTTGGCTACACCTGTCGTACCGCCGGTGTATTGCAACACCGCCAAATCGTCGCCATGAATGGCTGGCAGCGTCAACGTGCAGCGCTCACCTTGCGTCAGTGCATCATTGAAACGCACAGCAGTGGGCAGCACAAACGAAGGCACCAACTTTTTGAGTTTACGCACCACATGGTTCACCACCATACCTTTAAGCCAACCCAAACGGTCGCCCATCGCACACAACACCACGTGTTTAACCGGCGTGCGCGCCAAGCATTCTTGCAAGGTCGCGCCAAAGTTTTCTAACACCACAATAGCTTTGGCGTCTGCGTCTTTGAGCTGCGCCTCTAACTCGCGCGGGGTGTAAAGCGGGTTGATGTTGACCACCACAAAACCAGCGCGCAACACGGCAGCCACAGCAATCGGGTACTGCAACACGTTAGGCAACATGATGGCCACGCGATCACCAAACACCAAGCCCAAACTTTGCAAATATGCCGCGAACACTTGGCTCAAACGGTCCAACTCTTTGTAGGTTAGTCCTTTACCCAAGAAGCTGAAGGCAGTGCGGTCACCATATTGACGGAAGCTTTCTTGCATCAAATCCACCAGCGAGCTGTACGCGGTGGTATCAATTTCTGCGGGTACGCCTTCTGGGTAGGCGCTCAACCAAGGCTTTTGTGTCGAGTTCATTCGATCGCTTTCACCATATCTTCCACTACCTTCTTGGCGTCGCCAAAAACCATCATGGTCTTGTCCATGTAAAACAGTTCATTATCCAAGCCCGCATAGCCCGAAGCCATGCTTCGTTTGTTCACAATCACCGTCTTGGCTTTGTAGGCTTCCAAAATAGGCATGCCGTAAATCGAGCTGCCTTTTTCCAAAGCGGCAGGATTCACCACATCGTTCGCGCCCAAGACGATGGCCACGTCCACTTGGCCGAATTCGCCGTTGATGTCTTCCATCTCAAACACTTGGTCGTAAGGCACTTCGGCCTCAGCCAACAACACGTTCATGTGACCAGGCATACGGCCCGCAACTGGGTGAATGGCGTACTTCACACTGATTCCTTTGTGCATCAACTTCTCTGCCAACTCATTCACCGCATGCTGCGCACGGGCCACTGCCAAACCGTAGCCTGGCACGATCACCACAGACTCCGCATTGGCCAAAATGTAAGCCGCATCATCAGCACTGCCGCTCTTCACAGGCCGCTGCTCTTGCGCACCGGCCACGGCCGTGACGGCCTCGGCACCAAAGCCGCCCAAGATGACGCTGAAGAAGGAACGGTTCATCGCCTTGCACATGATGTAGCTCAGAATCGCGCCCGAGCTACCCACCAACGAGCCCGCGATGATGAGCATGCTGTTGTTGAGCGAGAAGCCAATGCCCGCAGCCGCCCAGCCCGAATAACTGTTGAGCATGGACACCACCACAGGCATGTCGGCACCGCCAATGGGGATGATGATGAGCACACCCATGACAAATGCCAAGGCCAACATGGCGAAGAAGGCTGTCCAGCTTTCTGTTGCCACGAACATCAAACCCAAGCCCAACATGACCAACCCCAAAACGAGGTTAAGCATGTGTTGACCTGCAAAGCTCACAGGCGTGCCTTGGAACAAACGGAATTTGTATTTACCCGACAACTTGCCAAACGCGATGACCGAGCCGCTGAAGGTGATCGCGCCAATCGCGGCCCCGAGGAACAGCTCCAAACGGTTACCCGAGGGAATCGGGAAGCGTTGAATGCTTTCTGTAATGACTAGGCCTGCACTGGTTTGCATGCCAGTCACCAACTCTTGCGGCACAGCTGTGATGCCGAACGCCCAAGGCTCAGCCACCGCAGCCACGCCAATGAACACCGCCGCCAAACCAATCATGCTGTGCATGAAGGCCACCAGCTCGGGCATCTTGGTCATTTCCACGCGTTGCGCCATGAGCGTGCCTGCCCCGCCGCCTACCGCAAGACCCAACAAGACCCAGCTCATGCCAGCGCCTGAGCCAGAGAGCTTGACGATCAAGGCTGCGGTCGTAATAACAGCAATCGTCATGCCCATCATGCCAAACACGTTCCCGCGAATGGAGGTCGTGGGATGACTCAAACCTTTGAGCGCCTGAATGAAACACACACTCGCAACCAAGTACATCAAGGTGACGAGGTTCATTGAAACAAAGTCCATGCTCATGCTTTGTCTCCTGCAGCCGCCGCAGTCTTAGCGGGCTTGTCTTTTTTGCGGAACATTTCCAGCATCCGGCGCGTCACCATGAAGCCACCAAACACATTCACTGCAGCCAAAGCAACAGCCAGAACGCCCATGGTTTTACCCAGCGTGGTCTCGGTCATGGCCGCGGCCAACATGGCGCCTACGATGACGATGGCCGAGATGGCGTTGGTCACCGCCATGAGTGGCGTGTGCAATGCAGGTGTGACCGTCCACACCACGTGGTAACCCACATAGATGGCCAGCACAAAAATAATCAGGTTGACGAGGGTGGGGGAGACTGCATCCATATTTCTGTATTCCTCGTTTATTTCTTCACCACAGCGCCATCGCGAGTGACTAAGCATGCGGCAACGATGTCATCTTCTAGATTGATGTGCAACGCACCTTCTTTGTTGATAATGAGCTTCAAGAAGTCGAGCACGTTGCGGGCATACAGCGCACTAGCGTCTGCCGCCACCAAGGCGGGCAAATTGGTCTCGCCCACAATCGTCACGCCGTGTTTGATGACGGTTTTACCAGCTTCTGTTATCGGGCAGTTGCCGCCCACACCCTCGACACCTTTGCCTGCGGCGATGTCGATGATGACGGCACCCGGCTTCATGGTTTTGACCATGTCTTCGGTCACCAGGACTGGGGCTGCGCGACCAGGAATGAGCGCTGTGGTGATGACGATGTCGGCCAAAGCGACGCGTTTGGCCACCTCCACTTTTTGACGATCCAGCCAGCTCTGGGGCATGGGCCGAGCATAGCCACCTACGCCTTCGGCGGCGTCTTTCTCGTCTTGGTTTTCAAACGGCACGTCGATGAATTTCGCACCCAATGACTCGACTTGTTCTTTGACGCTGGGACGCACATCCGTGGCTTCAATCACCGCGCCCAAACGTTTGGCGGTGGCGATGGCTTGCAAACCCGCCACACCAACACCGAGGATGACCACGCGTGCGGCCTTCACCGTACCTGCGGCCGTCATCAACATGGGGAAAAATCTTTGGTATTTATCTGCTGCCAGCATGACGGCCTTGTAGCCTGCGATATTGGCCTGTGAGGACAACACATCCATGCTTTGTGCGCGGGTTGTGCGCGGTGCGGCTTCAAGGGCGTAGCCTGTGGCGCCTGCTGTGGCCAAACGTTGCAAACCTTCTGCATTGAAAGGCTCCAACATCCCCACCACGGTGCTGCCAGCTTTGATGCTGGAAGCTTCTGCCGACTCGGGTACACGTACTTTGAGCACTAAGTCGCAACGCCAAGCGACATCCGCATTGACCAACTCGGCACCCACTGCAGCATAGGCCTCGTCTGGCACGCTAGCAGCGACACCGGCGCCCGATTGCACGCGCACCGTATGTCCTTGGGCAATCAATTTTTTTGCCGTCTCAGGCGTCACGGCCACGCGGGCTTCTCCGGCAGCAAGCTCAACGGGTACGCCAATCAACATGGGCAGGGCTCCTAATAGAAAAGTTCAACGGTGTCAGACCGCCGAAAGGTTACACCAGAATCACCATTTCAATGCGTCGGACTTACCCGAAAGATAATAAGCAAATGAACAAACGTTGGAAACCCAGTGTCACCGTCGCCGCCATCATTGAGCGCGAGGGGCGTTACCTCCTTATTGAAGAACACACACCCGAAGGCCTGCGTCTGAACAATCCCGCGGGACACCTCGACCCCGGAGAGTCACCTGAAGACGGCTGTGCGCGCGAAGCGCTCGAAGAAACCACGCACACCTTTAAACCCACCGAGCTGGTTGGCATCTACATCTCGCGCTTGCTGCGCCCCGCACGCGAAGGCCGCGCGGCTGAAGACGTGACCTACTTTCGCCTCGCGTTTTGCGGCGAGCTGGGTGAGCAAGTACCAGGGGCCAATCTAGACAAAGGCATCGTACGCACCCTGTGGATGACCCCGGACGAAGTTCGTGCCAACGTGCACCGCTTGCGCAGCCCGCTGGTGCTGCGTTGCATGGAAGACCACTTGGCTGGGCAGCGCTTTCCACTGGACATGATTTACACCGACCCCAGTGTGCTGAGTGCTGCAAAGAGATAATTGCCGTATGGCAAATAACAAACGTGTGGTGGTGGGCTTGAGCGGCGGAGTGGATTCGGCCGTCAGCGCCTATTTGTTGAAGCAACAAGGCTACGACGTCGTCGGCATCTTCATGAAAAACTGGGAAGACGATGACGACAGCGAGTACTGCTCGTCCAACATCGACTTCGTCGACGCGGCCGCCGTGGCCGACGTGATTGGCATCGAGATTGAACACGTCAACTTTGCAGCCGAATACAAAGACCGCGTATTTGCCGAGTTCTTGCGCGAATACCAAGGCGGCCGCACACCTAACCCCGACATTTTGTGCAACGCTGAAATCAAATTCAAAGCGTTCTTAGACCATGCCATGCGCCTAGGGGCTGAAAAAATTGCGACGGGCCACTACTGCCGCGTGCGCGAAATGAATGGCGAATTTCAACTCCTCAAAGGCTTGGACCCTGCCAAAGACCAAAGCTATTTTTTACACCGCTTGAACCAAGCGCAACTGTCCAAAACCTTGTTCCCCGTGGGCGAGTTGCACAAAACTGAAGTGCGCCGCATTGCCGATGAAATTGGCTTGCCCAACGCCAAGAAAAAAGATTCCACCGGCATTTGCTTCATCGGCGAGCGCCCATTCCGTGAGTTCTTGAACCGCTACATCGCCAACGAACCAGGCCCCATCAAAGACGATCGCGGTCGCAAGATTGGCACGCATGTGGGCTTGAGTTTTTACACGCTTGGCCAACGTCAAGGCTTAGGGATCGGCGGCCTCAAAGCCAAAGGTGCAGACATGGACGCACTCCGCGCCCGTGGATTGCGCGGCGCTGGCGAACACCAACCGTGGTTTGTGGCCCGCAAAGACTTGGCCACCAACACCTTGTACGTGGTTCAAGGCCACGACCACCCTTGGTTGCTGTACGGCGCACTGCATGCGGACGACCTGAGCTGGTGTGCGTCGCATCTGCCAGCACCCGGCCGCTATGCTGCCAAAACCCGTTACCGCCAAGCCGACGCACCATGCGAGCTGAGCTACAACGACAAAGGCGAGCTGGTGCTCGCCTTTGATGATCCTCAGTGGGCCGTCACACCAGGCCAATCGGCTGTGTTGTATGACGGTGAGGTGTGTCTGGGTGGGGGGGTGATTGCCAGCGCCACGGGGGTAAAAACCTCACATGCCTAACTGGGGTGTCTTTGTAGCGCGCTTGCTCAGTGTGATTGGCTCGTGGTTAGACGCGAGCAATTTGCGCAACCGCGTCTACAAGCTGGAACAAGAAAACGAGGTCATGCGCGTGGCGCTAGAAGACATTCAACGCATGGACTCCGAAGGCCGCATTGCTTGGATTGCGCAAGAGACACTTAAAAACGTCAAAAAGTACATGGCCTCCTAATAAATGACAGACGTAAAAAAACCGACTGGCTCTCGCCCGTCGGTTTTTTGTTGTGCGCTGAATTTGCGTGAGCAAATTAAAACGGAATATCGTCATCCATGTCGTCAAAGCCACCCTTGGCAGGCACAGCAGCAGCTGGGCGTTGCGCTGCAGGGGCAGCAGCACGAGGTGCGGCTGCTGGGCGACTGTAGCCACCACCGCCTTCATCGCCACCACCGCTGGGGCCGCCCATGCCTTCGCGGCCGCCCAGAAGTTGCAACTCGGTGGCAATGATGTCCACAGTATTTTTTTCCACGCCTGTGGTTTTGTCGGTGTACACGCCGTATTTCAAGCGGCCTTCCACGTAAATGGGACGGCCTTTTTTGACGTATTCGCCAGCAATTTCGGCCAAGCGGTCATAGAACGTCACGCGGTGCCACTGTGTGTCTTCAATCATCTCGCCGCTGTTTTTGTCTTTGCGGCGGCTCGATGTAGCCACGCTCACATTGGCCACAGCTTGGCCGCTGGGCAGGTAGCGCACTTCGGGGTCGCGGCCACAGTTGCCGACGAGGATGACTTTGTTAACGGATGCCATGGGTAAATTCCTCCAGTTAGGGGCTAATTATGGGGTCTTTGCAGAAGGGGTCGGACGCTTAGGCGCCACCATGGGCCAAGCGACCACCAGCCACAGCACCATGAGTGCCGCGCAAGTTAAAAACAGGCCTTGTGTGCCATAGCTTTTAACGAGCTGACCGCCCATCACGCCACCGGCAAAAAAGCCCAACGACTGCAAGGTGTTGTACACGCCCATGGCCGCACCACGCGACGAGGCCGGTGCAATGCGCGAGACCAAGCTGGGCTGAGTGGCTTCTAAAACGTTGAAGCCGCAGAAGAACGCAAACAACAACCAAGCCAAGCAAGCAATGCTGGGCGCACCAGACGACACCCACAGCAACGCCACTTGCACCAAAGCAATCAACGCAATCGCGCTTAAAAACACCGCACGCAAATAGCCGCGACGCTCCAGAGGAAACACACCGCCCATCAACAAGAACGAGCCAAGCACAGCAGGTAAATAAATTTGCCAATGGTCGTCCTTACCCAAACCGGCTTGAACCAAGAACGCAGGAATCGCCACCCACATGGCCAGCTGCACCGCGTGCAACACAAACACACCGATGTTCAGGCGCAGCAGCGCGGGGCTAGACAGAACTTGGCGCAGGCCACCGCGGGCGGCGTCTTTATGCACCACGGGCTCCGCTGGCACGCCCCACACCACCACGGCCGTGCCCAGCAGCGCCAGCACCGCCGTCAACACAAACAAGCCCGACAAACCAATGTGCGCTGCAATCACGGGCGACACCACCAGCGACAGTGCAAACATCAGCCCAATGCTTGCGCCCACCAAGGCCATCGCTTTGGTACGCACGCTGTCGCGGGTCAAGTCAGCCAACAAAGCGGTCACGGCGGCAGATACCGCGCCTGCGCCCTGCACCGAGCGGCCCACCAGCAAACCCGTCAAGGTGTCAGCACTGCCGGCAATCAGGCTGCCCAAGGCAAAAACCAGCAAGCCAAAAATAATCACCCGCTTGCGCCCCAGGCGGTCTGAGGCCATGCCAAACGGGATTTGCAAAATACCTTGCGTCAGGCCATAAATGCCCATGGCCAAGCCAATCAGCGCGGGGTCGTCTCCGCCTGGGTACTTGCGCGCTTCCAGCGCAAACACGGGCAACACCAAAAACAAACCCAACATGCGCAAAGCAAAGATGGACGCGAGCGAACCACTGGCGCGCAGCTCGGTGCGCGTCATGGTGGGGCTATCGTCCAGCGTGGGGTCGGGGGTTAGGTTCATCGTCACAGCAGACGATTGTCCCGCATTCCTGGTCAGGCTGGCCCGTCGCCACTATCATGGCGGGTTGCCCTTTTATTTGAGTGTCCTGTGAACGAATCTTCTGACGGCGCCTACCTAGGCCTTGCCCTGAACCACCCCTCCGCCATGCGAAACATCAGCATCCGTGGGGCGCGCACGCACAACCTGAAAAACATCGACCTCGATATTCCGCGCAACCAGTTGGTGGTGATCACAGGTTTGTCGGGTTCGGGCAAATCGAGCCTTGCGTTTGACACGTTGTATGCCGAAGGCCAGCGCCGTTATGTGGAAAGCCTGTCGGCCTACGCCCGCCAGTTTTTGGGCCGCTTGGACAAGCCGGATGTGGACCTGATTGAGGGCCTGTCGCCCGCCATCAGCATTGAGCAAAAAGCCACCAGCCACAACCCACGCTCCACCGTCGGCACGGTGACCGAAATTCACGACTACCTGCGCTTGCTGTTTGCCCGCGCGGGCACGCCGTATTGCCCCGACCATCAACTGCCGCTGCAAGCGCAAAGCGTGTCGCAAATGGTGGACGCCGTCATGGCGCTGCCCGAAGACACCAAGCTCATGCTGCTCGCGCCCATCGCGCGCAACCGCAAGGGCGAGTACAGCGAAATCTTCACGCAGCTGCAAGCGCAGGGCTACGTGCGTTTTCGCATCGAAGGCAAGGTGTACGAATACGACGAGCTGCCCGAGCTGAAGAAAACCGAGAAGCACGATATCGATGTGGTGGTGGACCGCATCAAAGTGCGCCACGAAACGCCAGCGGCCCCCGCGCCCGTGGCCGCACCCAGCATTGGCGACATTGCCGTGGCCGCGCCACCGCCAGGCCTTCGCCAGCGTTTGGCCGAGAGCTTTGAAGCTGCGCTGCGTTTGGCTGAAGGTCGCGCCATTGCGCTAGAGATGGACACAGGCGTAGAGCACACGTTCAACGCCAAGTTTTCTTGCCCGCAGTGCACGTATTCCATCAGCGAGCTTGAGCCGCGTTTGTTCTCGTTCAATTCACCCGTGGGCGCTTGCCCCTCGTGCGACGGCTTGGGCCACCAGGACTATTTCGACCCTGCACGCGTGGTGGCGTTCCCGTCGCTCAGCCTTGGCAGCGGCGCCATCAAAGGTTGGGACCGCCGCAACGCGCATTACTTCACGATGTTGGAGAGCTTGGCCAAACATTACAAGTTTGATCTTGACGCACCCTACGAAGATCTGAGCGCTGAGATGCGCCAAGTGCTGCTGTATGGCTCTGGCGAAGAAGAAATCAAATTCAACTACAGCCTTGAAAACGGCTCTGGCAAAAAGCTGAGTAAGAAGCACCCCTTCGAAGGCATCTTGGTCAACATGGAACGCCGCTACCGCGAAACCGAATCGACCGTGGTGCGCGAAGACCTGTCGCGCTACCGCGGCGTGCGTGCGTGCACCTCGTGCGGCGGCACACGCTTGCGTCGCGAAGCACGCCATGTACGCATTGGCGAAGGCGAACAAATGCGCGGCATTTTTGACATCAGCCACACCACGCTGGGCGAATGCTTTGGCTACTTCAACACGCTCAAACTGCAAGGCGCCAAAGCCGAAATTGCCGACAAAGTGGTGCGCGAAATTGCCTCACGCTTGAAGTTCCTCAACGACGTGGGCTTGAACTACCTCAGCCTTGACCGCAGTGCCGACACGCTGTCGGGCGGCGAAGCGCAGCGCATTCGTTTGGCCAGCCAAATTGGCTCGGGCCTGACAGGTGTGATGTATGTACTGGACGAGCCCAGCATTGGCCTGCACCAGCGAGACAACGACCGACTCATCGACACGCTCAAACACCTGCGTGACATTGGCAACAGCGTGCTGGTGGTGGAGCACGACGAAGACATGATTCGCGCCGCAGACTTCTGCGTGGACATGGGCCCCGGCGCGGGCGTGCACGGCGGCCAAGTAATGGCGCGTGGCACACCCGCCGAGAT
>CANFKQ010000041.1 GCA_947447405.1 Comamonadaceae bacterium
ACCCAGCACGCCTTGCAGTGCGCCTTCACTTTGTGCTTTCATTTCAGCGCAAATTTCGGCGTAGCTGGCGTCGCTGTTGAGCTCCACGGTCAGGTCAATGACCGAGACGTCAGATGTGGGCACGCGGAAGGCCATGCCGGTGATCTTGCCCTTGATTTCTGGAATCACCACGCCCACCGCTTTGGCTGCGCCGGTGCTGGAAGGAATGATGTTTTCCAAAATACCGCGGCCACCGCGCCAGTCTTTGCGAGAAGAGCCGTCTACCGTCATTTGGCTGGCAGTGGCCGCGTGCACGGTGGTCATCAAACCGCGCTTGATGCCCCATTTGTCGTTCAACACTTTGACCACAGGGGCCAAACAGTTGGTGGTGCAAGAGGCGTTGGACACGATGGCCTCGCCAGCGTATTTCTTGTGGTTCACGCCGTAGACGAACATGGGGATGCTGTCTTTGGATGGTGCAGAAATGACCACTTTCTTCGCGCCTGCTGCGATGTGCATTTGGCTGGTGGGTTCGGTCAAGTAGTGGCCTGTGCACTCGAGCACGGTATGCACACCCATCTCGCCCCACTTGAGGTTGTGTGCGTCGCGCTCGTGCGACAGCTTGATCTTTTTGCCGTTCACGATCAGCGTGTCTTCTGTGAAATCCACCGTGCCATCAAAGCGGCCGTGCACACTGTCGTATTTGAGCATGTAGGCCAGGTAGTCGGCGGGCTTGGGGTCGTTGATGCCGACGATTTGGATGTCGGTATAGCCGTGCTTTAGCGCAGCGCGCAAAGCCAAGCGGCCAATACGGCCAAAGCCGTTGATACCTAATTTGATGGTCATGTGAATGCCTCAGGATGAAGTTAAAAACTTTTTA
The DNA here is from genome assembly GCA_947447405.1 of Comamonadaceae bacterium. Classification (GTDB taxonomy): domain Bacteria; phylum Pseudomonadota; class Gammaproteobacteria; order Burkholderiales; family Burkholderiaceae_C; genus Limnohabitans. Next base: position 860 of record CANFKQ010000041.1, read on the forward strand.
ATTGCCCAGTTTGTAGACCATGCCCCTTTCACGAGGCTGATCCCGAGAGGCCCCTCCCGAGAGAGGCCGTCTTGCTGGTCAGTGGATTAAGCCTGTTTTTGCAGCGCGGCTTGAACCGTGTCGGCCACGTTTTCTGGCGTGAAACCGAAGTGTTTGAACAAAACAGGGGCGGGTGCAGATTCGCCGTAGCTGTCGATGCCAACCACGGCGGACACGCCGTATTTCCACCAACCGGCGGTCGAGCCCATTTCCACCGCAATGCGGGGCACGCCAGCCGGCAACACGGCGGATTTGTAGGCCACGCTTTGGCGGTCAAATGTGGTCGTGCTGGGAACAGACACCACGCGCACGGCAATCTTGCGCTCGGCCAACAAGGCTTGCGCTTTCATGGCCAGCTGCACTTCAGAGCCTGTTGCCATCAAAACAGCTTGCGCCTTTTTCTTGATGCCCACTTCGCTTGGCTCAGCCAATACGTATGCACCTTTGTTGATGGCGTCGAGGCCAGAGATGTCGCCAGCAGCCAAGGTGGCCTTGCTGTGCACGGCTTCACCTTTTGGCAAGTAAGGCAGGTTTTGGCGGCTCAGCAACAGCGCCGTTGGGCGGCTGGTGTTTTGCAAGGCCACGGCCCACGCCACAGCAGTTTCAGCCGTGTCAGCAGGACGCCACACGTCGAGGTTAGGAATGAGGCGCAAAGATGCTGCGTGCTCGATGGACTGGTGTGTTGGGCCGTCTTCGCCCAAGCCAATAGAGTCGTGTGTGAACACATGCACCACGCGTTGCTTCATCAAAGCCGCCATGCGAATGGCGTTGCGTGAGTAGTCGCTGAACGTGAGGAACGTGCCGCCGTAGGGGATGAAACCACCGTGCAAGGCCACGCCGTTCATGATCGCGGCCATGCCGAATTCGCGCACGCCGTAGTTGATGTGGCGACCACCTTGGCCAGCATCGTTTTTCACCACAAGGCCCGCTGCGTCAAAGCGCAGGTTGGGCGTAGATTTGGTGTTGGTCAGGTTGGAGCCGGTCAAGTCCGCACTGCCACCCAAGAGTTCGGGTAAGGCGGCGGTGAACGACTCCAAAGCCAGTTGGCTGGCCTTGCGGCTGGCCACAGTCTCGGCTTTGGTGTGGGCACCAATGACGGTGTCGACCACAGTTTGTGCAAAGTTTTTGGGCAACTCGCCCGCCATGCGGCGCAGCAGTTCTTTGGCCAAGGCAGGGTGTGCGGCTTTGTAGGCGGCGAAGGCGGATTTCCATTCGGCCTCTTGGGCCTTGCCGCGTGAAGCAGCATTCCAGTCGGCGTACACCTCTTTGGGCATTTCGAAGGGGGCGTGGTTCCAGCCGATGGCGGCGCGTGTCAGTGCAATTTCTTCAGCGCCCAAAGGTTCGCCGTGGGCCTTGGCTGTGTCAGCGCGGTTGGGGCTGCCTTTGCCGATGCTGGTTTTGCAAACGATGAGTGTGGGCTTGTCCGTGCTCAGCTTAGCGGATGCAATGGCTTGGCTCACCACCGCGGCGTCGTGGCCGTTGACGGGGCCAATCACGTTCCAGCCGTAGGACTTGAAGCGCTCGGGTGTGTTGTCGGCAAACCAAGGGGCCACTTGGCCGTCGATGGAAATGCCGTTGTCGTCGTACAAGGCGATGAGTTTGTTCAGTTTCCATGCGCCTGCGAGTGAGCACGCTTCGTGGCTGATGCCTTCCATCAAACAACCGTCGCCCATGAAAGCGTAGGTGTGGTGGTCGACCACGTTGTGGCCTTCACGGTTGAATTCAGAAGCCAACAACTTTTCGGCCAGTGCCATGCCCACCGCGTTGGTGATGCCTTGTCCCAAGGGACCGGTCGTTGTCTCAACGCCAGGGGTGACGCCCACTTCGGGGTGACCTGCGGTTTTGCTGTGCAACATGCGGAAATTTTTCAACTCGTCCATTGGCAAGTCGTAGCCGGTGAGGTGTAACAAGGCGTAAATCAACATCGAGCCGTGGCCATTGGACAGAACAAAACGATCGCGGTTCAACCAATGGGGATTCTTGGGGTTGTGACGCAGGTGGTCGCCCCACAAGGCGACGGCCATGTCGGCCATGCCCATGGGCGCGCCGGGGTGACCTGAATTGGCTTGTTGTACAGCGTCCATTGCCAAGGCGCGAATTGCGCTGGCCATTTGTTGGGTGTTTGCCATGTCAGGCGACTCCGGTGGGTGATGAGGGAAAACCACGATTTTAGCGAGCCCGCCCCCCTTTGGCCGACCGCACATGACAGATGTTTTGCAAATAGCCCGCACTGTTGGCTGGCTACACTGACGCTTGATGACAAAAAGCCTCATTTCTGCCTCCGCACCCGCCCTTGCCACCGCCTTGCTTTTGGCCGCCGGCCGCGGCGAGCGCATGCGCCCGTTGACCGACCATACGCCCAAGCCCCTGTTGCCCGTGCGCGGACAGCCCCTCATGCAATGGGCCATGCAAGGCTTGCAGAGGGGCGGCGTTGAACATTTGGTCATCAACACGGCTTGGTTGGGCGAGCAGATTCCTCAGCACTTTGGCGATGTGTTTGAAGCAGCGGGCCAAGCCCCCATGCACCTGCGCTACTCGCAAGAGGGCGCTGACTTTGGCGGCGCCCTCGAAACCGCAGGCGGTATTGTCCGTGCCCTGCCCCTGTTGACCGATGTGTTTTGGGTGGCTGCTGGTGATGTGTTTGCCCCAGATTTTGTGTTTGCGCCCGAGGCCTATGAGGCTTTCAAAGCCAGCCTCCACCTCGCTCACATTTGGTTGGTGCCCAACCCCGAACACAACTTGGGCGGCGACTTTGCCTTGTCTGCCGATGGTTTGGCGTTGAAATTGCCGAAGTTGGCGACAGCAACAAGCGCTGAATCACCTGTGGTTGCCGCTGCCGCCCCAGCTCAAGATTCGCAGTGCTACACCTTCAGTACCATCGCGCTCTACAAACGCGCTTTTTTTGAAGCGGCTTGGTGCCCCATCCCCGCAGGCAATCCCGAGGGGGTGAAAGCCCCACTCGCCGCCATGCTGCGAGCCGCGATGGACAATGGCGTGGTAAGTGCGTCGCTCTACACCGGCGCGTGGACCGATGTGGGCACGCCCGAGCGATTGGCGCGACTCAACGCCACCTGAACACACAAGGTAAGACATGACACAAGCGATTGCACACGCCCACATTTATGCGGCACGTCGCGCCCGTTTGGCCGCACAGCTAGGCAACGGTGGCGTGGCCATTATTCCCACCGCACCCGAACACGCGCGTAACCGCGACAGCGATTTTCCGTATCGCCACGACAGCTACTTTTATTACCTGACGGGTTTTACCGAACCCAATGCTTGGTTGGTGCTCGATGCCACAGGCCGCAGCACCTTATTTTGCCAACCCAAAGATTTGGAGCGCGAGATTTGGGATGGCTACCGCTTGGGGCCAGACACTGCTGTGGCCGCGCTGGGCGTGAGCGCCGCTGTGTCGGTGGCTGAGCTGGACAAGCAACTGCCTAAATTGCTGGAGAACCAACACACGGTTTGGTACCCGTTTGCCACACACAAAGGTTTGGAAACCCGTGTGGATGGTTGGCTCAATGCTGTGCGCGCCCGCGTGCGCTTTGGCGTGCAGTGCCCCGCGCAGCAACGCGATGCATGCGGCCCATTGGATGAGATGCGTCTCATCAAAGACGCGCACGAGCAAGACGTGATGCGCCGTGCTGCGCAAATCAGCGCAGGCGCCCACATCCGCGCCATGCAGACCAGCGCGCGCATGTTGCGTGCGGGCCAAGTTGTGCGCGAGTACCACTTAGACGCTGAGTTGCTGCACGAGTTCCGCATGCACGGCTCGCAGTTTCCGGCCTACACCTCCATCGTGGCGGCAGGCGCGAACGCATGTGTGTTGCACTACCGCGCTGATGCCGCGCCCGTGCGCGATGGTGAGTTGGTGTTGATTGATGCGGGTTGTGAGTTGGACGGTTATGCCTCAGACATCACCCGCACCTTCCCTGCCAACGGCAAGTTCACAGGCCCGCAGCGCGACTTGTACAACTTGGTGCTCGCCAGCCAAGATGCTGCCGTGGCGGCGACAAAAGTCGGTGCGCGTTTTGTGGATCCGCACGACGCGACGATCAAAGTGTTGGCACAAGGTTTGTTAGACCTTGGTTTGCTCAGCAAAGCGAAGCACGGTAGTGTTCAAGACGTGGTTGAAAAGCGTGCTTACTTTCCTTTTTACATGCACCGCACCAGCCATTGGCTAGGCATGGATGTGCATGACTGCGGCAGCTATGTAGAGCCAAGTGAAGTGGGTCAAACCAGCGAGCGCCAAGATCCGTTGTCAGGTGAAACCATCGTCAACCGACCCAGCTACATCTTGCGCGAGGGTATGGTGCTCACCATTGAACCTGGCTTGTATGTGCGCCCTGCGGATGATGTGCCAGAGGTGTTTTGGAACATCGGCATTCGCATTGAGGACGATGCCATCGTGACTTCGGGTGGCTGCGAGTTGATTTCTCGTGGTGTGCCCGTGATCGCTTCTGAAATTGAAGCGTTGATGCGTTCTTGATTGCTAGTTGACGCGAAATATTTTTATGGCCAGTGTCTAGCTTGGCTGTGGGGCGGTGTGCGCGTAGGCGATATTCTGGCGCGCAGCGACAGTGAGCCCTAGCGCATACCGCCCCACAGCCGAGCGGTATTCAAGGTAAATGACTTCGACAAACAAAGTTGGCAACCCATCTTTCAGGGCAAGACCGACAAGACCCTTCGATAGCCCCTATCAATGATTTAGAAAATCTCAATTGGTCAATTTAATTGAATGTACCTATCATTCCTCCTGTCCCGATTAATTTCGTTAACCGAAGGAGATTCAAATGACTGCTCAAACCCGCCCCGAAATCAAGACCATGGCCAACCTCGAGGCCGCCTTTGCTGGCGAATCGATGGCTCACATCAAGTATCGCTACTTTGCCAAGATTGCCCGCGACATGGGCGACGAAGAAACCGCCCGTGCGTTTGAAGAAACCGCAGATCAAGAAGTCATGCACGCATTTGGCCACCTCGATTTGCTCTACCCCAAGGCGATGATGACACCTGCCAAGGCTTTGCAAATTGCCATCGAAGGCGAAACCTACGAGTACACCGAGATGTACCCCACCTTCCGCAAAACCGCTGAAGCCGAGGGCAACGCTGCTGCTGTGGCCGAGATGGATGAGCAAATTGAAGAGTCCAAAGTGCACGCTGCGCAGTTCACCGCCACCTTGTTGAAAGCGCAAAAGCGTTTTGCTGCGTTGGCCAAAGTGGAAGAGCGTCACGCCAATCACTATCAAGCCCAGCTCGACAAAGTCAAGGCTGCCGCCTAAGCCCGTATCTATCCACTGAACTAAAAAAGGAACACACCATGAATAACGCCAATTTCAAATCTTTCGTCTGCATCGTTTGCGGTTTTGTTTACAGCGAAGAAGCAGGCCGCCCAGAAGACGGCATTGCACCCGGTACCAAGTGGGCCGATGTGCCGGAAGACTGGGCTTGCCCAGACTGCGGCGTGGCCAAGGCCGACTTTGAAGTGGTTGAGTTTTAAGGACACACCATGACTGCCAACGGCACTTCGAAGGACCCGTTTTGATCGTCGGATCTGGTTTGGCTGCGTGGTCAACTGTGCGGGAGTTCCGCAAGCTAGACACCGCAACGCCAGTGCTGATGGTTACTGCTGACGCGGGTGACTTTTATGCCAAGCTCGCGCCGTCGAACGCGCTAGTGCAAGGCAAAGTGCCGGCTCAGTTGGTGAACACACTAGGCGTCACGTTGTTGCAACACACACACGTCACCGGTATTGATGTGCAGCCAATTCGCTCACGACGACATTGCATTGCGTGAGTCGCGTGGCGCTTAGCATGTGCGTTAACACTTTGGGACTTTGGCACGTCCGCGTCATCGATTGACAGCTTAAGTTTGCTTTTGCGAATAAGTAAAAACCATTGCCACCTGCATAAGCACATCCACGCATAAAGCGCCCTAGACACAGGCCTAAAATGAATTCACAAGCTAAGGCGGCGTGCTTTTGTCAGCACGCCGCCTTTTGCACAACAAGGAGATTTCAATGAGTTCCAACCACTCCCACAACAGCGCGGAGGCTCGTGCCGAATTGCGACGCGCTGCCCTCGAATACCACGAGTTTCCAACGCCCGGCAAAGTGGCGATTCAAGCGACCAAGCAGTTGGTCAACCAACACGACTTGGCTTTGGCTTACTCACCCGGCGTGGCCGCACCCTGCGAAGAAATCGTCAAAGATCCGAACGCAGCGTTCAAGTACACCAGCCGTGGCAACTTGGTGGCCGTCATCACCAACGGCACGGCGGTGCTGGGCTTGGGTGATATTGGCCCCTTGGCTTCTAAGCCGGTGATGGAAGGCAAGGGCGTTCTGTTTAAGAAGTTCGCTGGCATCGATGTATTCGACTTAGAAATTGACGAGAAGAACCTCGACAAATTGGTGGACATCATTGCCGCGCTCGAGCCGACATTTGGCGGCATCAACCTTGAAGACATCAAGGCGCCTGACTGCTTCTACGTTGAGCGCAAGTTGCGCGAGCGCATGAAAATTCCAGTCTTCCATGACGACCAACACGGCACCGCTATTACTGTGGGCGCAGCGATTATCAACGGCCTCAAAGTCGCTGGCAAAGACATTAAAAACGTCAAGCTGGTCACTTCAGGTGCTGGCGCTGCAGCTTTGGCTTGCTTAGGTCTGTTGCTCAAGATGGGCATGCCGCGCAAAAACATTTTCGTCACCGATTTGGCTGGCGTGGTCTACGAAGGCCGCACCGAGTTGATGGACGAAGACAAGATTCAGTTCGCTCAAAAGACGGATGCGCGCACTTTGAGCGACATCATCGAAGGCGCGGATGTGTTTTTGGGCTTATCCGCAGGTGGCGTGTTGAAGCCAGAGATGGTCAAGAAGATGGCGACCACGCCCATCATCATGGCCTTGGCCAACCCCAACCCAGAAATCACGCCAGAAGAAGTGAAGAGTGTGCGCGATGACGCCATCATCGCCACGGGCCGCAGCGACTATCACAACCAAGTGAACAACGTGCTGTGCTTCCCCTACATCTTCCGCGGTGCTTTGGATGCGGGCGCATCGACCATCACCGACGAGATGGAAATTGCCGCGGTCTACGCCATTGCCGAATTGGCGCAAGCCGAGCAAAGCGAAGTGGTGGCAGCCGCTTATGCGGGTGAGACCTTGGCCTTTGGTCCTGAGTACCTCATTCCCAAGCCATTTGATCCACGCTTGATGATGAAGATTGCCCCTGCCGTGGCCAAAGCCGCCGCAGACAGTGGTGTGGCCACGCGACCCATTCAAGACATGGAAGCCTACATTGAGAAGCTGCAAGGCTTTGTGTATGCCTCCGGCTCCATCATGAAGCCCATTTATGCGGCGGCCAAGCGTGCCAGCAAAAAGCGCGTGTGCTTTGCCGAGGGTGAAGAAGAGCGCGTGTTACGTGCTGTGCAAATCGTGGTGGACGAGGGCTTGGCCCAACCGACGCTGATTGGTCGCCCTGCAGTGATTGCCCAGCGCATCGAGAAATTTGGCTTACGCCTGAAAGAAGGCGTGGACTACCAAGTGGTCAACGTCGAGCAAGACCACCGCTACCGCGACTTTTGGCAAACCTATTTCAAGCTGACCGCCCGCAAAGGTGTCACTGAGCAGCTGGCCAAAATTGACATGCGTCGCCGCTTGTCACTCATCGGCACAATGATGCTGCACAAAGGAGAAGTGGACGGTTTGATTTGCGGTACGTGGAGTACACCACTGACCCATCTGAAGTATGTGAACGAAGTCATCGGCAACCGCAAAGGCGTCAGCACATATGCTGCCATGAACGGGCTGCTGTTGCCCGACCGCCAAGTGTTCTTGGTTGATACGCACATCAATTACGACCCAACGGCCGAGCAATTGGCAGAAATCACGGTGATGGCTGCTGAAGAGATGCGTCGCTTTGGTATTCAGCCCAAGGCTGCTTTGTTGTCGCACTCAAACTTTGGCAGTAGCGACAAGCCCTCGGCGATCAAGATGCGTGAAACCTTGGCCTTGGTGAAGCAAAAAGCGCCTTGGTTGGAAATCGATGGCGAAATGCACGGCGATGTGGCCCTCGATGGTCGTGCCCGCGAAGCCCAAATGGCAGATACCACCTTGATTGGCGATGCTAATTTATTGGTCTTGCCTAACTTGGATGCAGCCAATATTGCCTACAACCTGCTTAAAACAGCGGCTGGTGGAAATATTGCGATTGGTCCAGTGCTTTTGGGCGCTGCCAAACCCGTGCATATCTTGACCGCGAGCACCACGGTGCGCCGCATCGTGAACATGACGGCGCTGACCGTGGCGGACGCCAGCGCCGCGCGATAGTGGATCCAGTTGAAAAAATAGTTATTTTTAATTAAATAACCCTTCAGGGGCCCTCCAGAAATGGATGGGCCCTTGCTTTTTTGTTTCATTTCGAAGACACTTGCGCTTCCAAATTTTCGGGTTTACCCGAAGATTCAATGAATCTCTAGAAGCTTTAAGAACGGCTAACTACCATGCCTTTGCGTACCGTCAAAACCAATATCGTTCAGTCCATCCGTGCGTTCCGCGTGCCTGACTTGCAAGAGGCCGCCCAAGGTCTGGGCCATCACTTTTTGTATGTCAACTTGGCTCACGCCCAAAGCAAACAAGACATTTTGGACATCATTTCCAAGGAGTTCAATTTGGCTGCCACAGCCAGCAAAAACTTTGACTCTTTGTACGACGGCATGACCGATCCGCTGCACAAGTCGGGCCCTCAGCCAGGCTTTATCTTGGTCTTGGAGCACATTCCAGCACACGCCAAGTTTGACAAAGAGGCCCGTGAACAACTGTTGGACATCTTCCGTGAAGCGGCGGATTATTGGTCTGACCGCAAAGTGGCATTCCGCTGCTTCTACTCTTTTTCTGTGGCTCGCGTGCCGTCTGCAGAAAAAGCAGGTGTAGCAGCTGAAGGCATCGAGTTGTTGGAGGAGGGCGAAAAAATGCCGACCGACAAATTGGTAGACGTATCGCCAATGGCTTTGCGTATGAGCAGCCCCTTTAACGCAGGTTACTGGCAAACAGCAGCTTAATTGACTCGCTGCCTCAATGCAGCACCAAAAGCAAAACCCGTCAGCAGTAATCTGCGACGGGTTTTTTATTGGTAAAAGACAAAGGGTGCTGCGTTAATGGAGGGTCTCAAAGGCTTTGCACCAGTGCCACGTATTCAGCCACTGGTACCTCTTCGGCGCGACGCTGCACATCGAAGGTGCCCGCAAAGTTGCGACTTTCCAACCACCTGCCCAAGGTGTGGCGCAGCAGTTTGCGGCGCTGGCTAAAAGCCGTCTTCACCGTTTCCTCCATCAACTTAACGTCAATCTTGGGCGGCTTAGCCAGAGGCACCATGCGCACTACTGCGCTGTCCACGCGCGGGGGAGGATTGAACGACTCAGGCGGTACAAACAACACATCCTCCATGTCGTAACGCCATTGCAGCATCACGCTCAAGCGGCTGTAATCGCTGGTGCTGGGCTTGGCCACCATGCGATCAATCACCTCTTTTTGTAGCATGAAGTGCTGGTCTTGAACCACGGCGACGTGTTCGAGTAAGTGAAAGAGGATCGGAGACGAAATGTTGTACGGCAGGTTGCCCACCACGCGTAGCTTGAGCACGTTCAGGTTGGTCGCCAGCTGGGTGAAATCTACGCGCAGCACGTCTGACTCAATGACGTTCAGATGTGGGTGTTCGCGCAGACGAACTGCCAAGTCGCGATCGAGCTCGATGACATTGAGCTGGCCTAGGCGCTCCACCAAAGGTTGTGTGAGCGCGGCCAAGCCTGGACCGATCTCGACCATTGGATCGTTGGGCTGTGGGTTGATGGCATCCACGATGCTTTCAATGATCGCCCCATCAGTTAAAAAGTGTTGGCCGAAGCGTTTGCGTGCAATGTGTTTCAAAGTGAGCTCTGCTTATTGCGGTGCGTCGCGGTATTCCACATAAGCGTGGCCGCGTACCTCTTGAGCCCACAGTTGGTAGGTCTCGTCAAACTTTTTCTCTCGCAAACTGTTGCGTGCCATGTCACGCAATTCACGTTCGCTGATCGGTGCTTCGCGGCGTTCTAGCACTTGAATCAGGTGAACGCCAAAGCGTGAAATCGCAGGGTCCGCAATTTGACCGGGTTGAAGTTTATGCATGACTTCTTCAAACTCCGGCACAAACATGCCTGGCGAGACCCAGCCGAGGTCACCGCCTTCTGGGCCGCTGCCGTCTTGTGAATGTTCGCGGGCGAGTTTGGCGAAATCTGCTTTACCGGCTTCAATTTGACGTTTGTATTCAGCCAATTGCGCACGCGCCGTGGTTTGGCTCAGTTGACCACCGGGACGCAACAAGATGTGGCGTGCGTGTGTCTGTGTAACGGTCACCACACTGCTGGCGCGTTTGGTCACAAGCTTCAACACGTGAAAACCTGCACCAGACCGAACCAAAGTGACATCGCCGACGTTCAGATTTTTCGTGGCATCGACAAACAAGGTCGGATAGCGGTTGGCAGCACGCAAGCCCATCAGGCCACCTTTGTCACGTTCTGCGCCGTCAGAAAAATCTTTGGCGATGCGTGCAAAGTCGTCACCGCGTTTAGCGTGAGCCAACGCGGTTTGAGCTTTAGCTTGCAACACAGCGATGTCTGTGTCGTTTGCCTTTTCTGGGACGACGACCAAAATGTGGCCCAACTCAATGTCTGGGTTGGTGTTAGCGCTGGCATTTTGGCGATTGACCATTGCTTGGTTGATTTCAATGTCGCTGACCTTGATGCGACCAGGCACGTTGCGCTCGGTCAAGCGTTGCAAGATGAGTTGGTCTTTCAGACCTTGTCGCAAGGCTGCGACGCTGCTGCCTTCGGCGCGAACTTTGGCGTGCAATGCATCGACTGACAGCAGCCCTTGTGCCGCCAGACGCTGTTCTGCTTGGGTCACGGCTTCATCTTCAACGGTCACGCCAGCCTCTTTGGCATGTTGCAGCAGGGCTTTTTCTGTGATCAGGCGCTCAAGGCTGATTTTCAACAAATCAGCGCGCGTGGGCGCCTCTTTTTTCTGTTGTAGAAGCTGTTGGGTGAGTAAGGAGGCTCGAACATTTACCTCATGGTTGGTGATGGGTTGGGCATCCACCACTGCAACGATGAAGTCATGGGCCACGATGCTTCGGTTACCTGGCGCTTGCGCCCAAATGCTGGTGCATGCCAAGGCCATGGCCATGCATGAAAGCGACGACCGGAGAGTGGAGCGTGACGTGAAAGAAAGCATGGTCATCATCAATCGTAATTGCCGAAACGGCTAGGAGTCATAGAGGGCTGTCGCAGTGGCTGGTAGCGAGGCACATTGTTGCGCAGCGATCCCATGGCGTTGGTGCCAATGCGTGAGAAGCCTACAAATTCAAGTTGAAATAACAAACGCTGACGCGCTAATCCGTCCGTCACTTGCAAGCGTTCTGCCACCACGCGGCTGAGCCAACAGCCCGCATCGTATTCGAAGCCGATGACCGATTCGACCATCTTTTTATCCAGCGGGTTGTAATTCAATCTCGCAACGCTGTACCAACGGCCTTCACCTAAGCCGCGGCCTTCGCCACCATTGATATCTGCACCGCCCCAGAGATCATGTAGAGGCCATTGCCAGCCCAAGTCCACTTGGCGTGAGACAGCGTTGCCGGATTCATCGTTTTCGGTACGGTAAGCGGCATTGATCACACGATAAGAGCCGGGGTTGTAACGCCCACTGACAACGCGGCGCATGAAGTTATCAGTTTTTTGGTTGTATTGAACCGTGGTGTCAACCGCCCATGCTCTGTTTAGCGCCACTGATGCGCCGGCTAAGAGATCGCTGATACCTGTTTTGCCTGTTGGGTCATCGGGCATGGTGACCCGTTGCTCTTTCATGCGCAGGCGCTGTGCCAGACCAAAACGTGCACCTTCGGCCCCAGTTTCGGGGTCGATGAAGCGAGAGGTTGCGCCTAGGGTTAGCAGCTTGCTGTCGGATATGCGGTCATAACCACCAAAAGCGTTCTCAGTAAAGATGCTTGCAAAGTTAAACGAGTTGCCACCCGAGTCGTAGTTGGGTAGGTAGTTCTGATCGCGATAGGGCGTATAAACGTAAAAAGCACGAGGCTCCAGAGTTTGGACCCAGGCACGATCAAATAAGCGTGTCGATTTTTCGAACGCGATGCCCGTGTCGAGGCTAAAAGTGGGCACGCTGACGCTGGCTCCGTTTTGCCCTTCGTGGCCGCTGTAAAAAGGGTTGCTGGGCAAACCGCCATTGAACTGATAGCTGCGGCTGTTGAGCTGCATTTTTGGCGTCAGGTAACCGAATGGCGTGGTGAAAGGACGGCTGATTTGGGCCAATCCCACCGCGCGGTCCGCATTGGGCGCGCAGGCGGATCGGTAGGTGGTGCCGTTCATGCATTCGTATTCGCGAGCCGACTCAAATCGGGTCAGATCGCCGTCAACACTGAAGTCAAAACCATCGACGTTGATGCGTTGCATGCGTGCCGTGAACTGTGGTGCACGGTTAAATGGTCGCGTGATTCGGTTACCAATTGGATTGGCTAAATCTTGCAAGGTTTGCCACATTTGCGTGCGCATCGCTGTGGTGTAGATGCCATTGGTCCAACTTAAGCCAGCGTCGTTTGACAGCAAGCGCTGAACGCCAGAACCGCCGATCACTGCAAAATCTTTCCAGTAGTCATCATCACTGACACGGTTGATGTTCAGATTCAAGCCAAGCGCGCCGCCTGCAAAACCGGGGTTCATCAAGCCAATGTGCGAGTACTGCATGGCCCAACGTCGAGCGCCGTCGCGAAGTGCATCTTTCTCCATGTAGTCAAACAGCATTTGGCCTTGGAGCGGCGCTTGCAAAGGTGGCAGACCTTCTAGGTAGCGCAATTCGGTGCTCAGACGCACGCCACGGTTACTCCAATAGGTTGGCGCAAAAGTGATGTCGCGGTTGGGGGCCAAGTTCCAGTAGTAAGGCTGCGTGTATTCCAAACCGCCAATGTTGTCTACACCAATGGTGGGAGGGAGCAAGCCAGATTTACGCTCATCGCTGAGCGGAAAATCAATCGAAGGCACAGGCAAGATCGGCACATCTTTGAACCGCAATGTGGCACCTTCCGCCAAACCGACGTTGCGGTCGGTGTCTAGCGTGATTTTGTCGCCCTTGAAAAACCAATCGGGTGTCCAACTTGGTCCTGGTTTGCGTTGGCAAGTGGTGAAGTCGGCTTTGTGCATCACCGTGTTGGCGGGATCGATGAAGTCAATGCGTTCTGCTTTGCCGTAGGCCTTGTTTTTCAGCAGTTGGTAGTTCGGTTGCGTGAAGAAACCTTCGAATGCATCCATGTGGATGTCGAGCGCAGGCCCTTGGTACACATTGCCAGAACGATTGATGTAGACATGGCCGCGCGCTTTGGCGAAATCTTCGACTTGGTCGTAATCGACCTTGTCCGCCTTGAGCAGCATGTCACCGCGGCGAATCACCACTTGGCCATCTAAGATGGTTTGCAAGTCTGGACGACCATTGAGCGTGTCGCTTTGCATGAACGTCGGCAGTTGTTTACGCGTGTCGTCCATGATGAGCTCTTGCAGCAAGCTGCTGGGCTTGAGCATCAATGGCGGTGAGCTTGTGGTTTGTGCGTGGCTTGCCAAGGTGTTGCCCAATAGGCCAAATGCGAGCCACGACAGTGCGCGTATTTGGCGATGAATAGAAGGCAATAACATGAACGCAGGTCAACCCAAGCTTGGTTTGTAGAATTTAGATTATCCATGAGCACACAGCCTAACTCCCAGCCTTCGGGCCCAAATACCTCTGCTTCCATTGAATGGGCCCAGCCCGAGCGCCAAGCAGCCTTCCACCAGTGGTTAGACGCCCAAGCCAGCGCCCACGGCGTGCGACCCGCTACGGTGCGGGTCGCCTCTGCGGACGCCAGTTTCAGGCGCTATTTCCGTATTGATACCGCTAACGGCTCGTGCATCGTCATGGACGCCCCGCCCGACAAAGAAAACTGCGAACCCTTTGTGCGCATCGCTCGCTTGATGCTGGACGCGGGTCTGTATGCCCCGCGCATCTTGGCGTGGGATGAGCCGCAAGGCTTCATGTTGCTGGACGATATTGGCTCGCAAACCATGATGGACGTCATCAACCGCGATGACCCGCAGGCCAACCACGGGCTCTACATGCGAGCCTTGGATGCCTTGCTGGCGCTACAACAGAGCAGCCGCTCCAGCGTGCTGCCCGCGTATGACGAGGCTTTGCTGCAGCGCGAACTGTCGCTGTTTCCCGATTGGTACCTCACCCAGCACAGACAGCTGCAAATGGACAGCACCCAGCGTGAGATGTTGGACAAAACTTTCAAAACCATCATTCAGCGCAATTTGGCCGCGCCCAGTGTGTATGTGCACCGCGACTTCATGCCGCGCAATTTGATGATGCCGCATGACCCAACCGAAAAGCGATTGGGCGTATTGGATTTTCAAGACGCTGTCTACGGCCCTATCACCTACGACATCGCCAGTCTCATGCGCGATGCATTTTTGACGTGGGAAGAGGACGTGGTACTGGACGTGACCATCCGCTACTGGGAGCGCGCTCGCAAACTCGGCCTGATGGACTTTGAAGATTGGCACAACGACTTTGGCGCTTTCTACCGCGCGGTGGAGTGGATGGGTCTGCAACGCCACCTCAAAGTGGCTGGCATTTTTGCGCGCCTGACCTTGCGTGACGGCAAGCCCAAATACTTGGCCGACGCGCCGCGCTTCATCAACTACATCCGCACCACGGCCAGCCGCTACAGCGAGCTCACGCCCTTGTTGCGTTTCATCGACAAGATTGAAGGCACAGAACCCGCCATCAGCTTGGCCTTCCCGCGGCTCACGCCCGGCGGGCGGGGTTAAGGATGGCCCGCTTTTACTGCCCCCTGTCCTTGGTGCAAGGCCAAGTGGTGGACCTGCCGCCTACAGCAGCCCGTCATGTGCAAGTGCTTCGCATGCAACCGGGCCACACGTTGACTTTGTTCAACGGCCAAGGCGGCGAGTTCAGCGCCGAAGTGCAACACATGGGTCGCAGCGATGTGCGCGTGGTTGTGGGCGAGCATCGTGACGTGGAATGCGAAGCGGCGGTTCAAGTACACCTTGCCGTGGGCATGCCCGCCAACGAGCGCATGGACTGGCTTGTCGAAAAAGCCACAGAACTGGGCGTACACCGCATTACCCCCTTGATGAGTGAGCGCAGCGTGATTCGTCTGACAGGCGAGCGTGCTGAAAAGAAACAAGCGCATTGGCAAGCCGTGGCCGCCAGTGCGAGTGAGCAATGCGGCCGCAACCGTGTGCCGCTGATTGACATGCCAGAGCGCTTAGACGTCTGGCTGGCGCGTCAAACGACGCAGGTTGATATGGTGCATGGGGTGTTGTCGCTGCACGCGAGCACGCAGCCTTTGAATGCCTTGTGTGATGGCGCGGAGATGAACGCTAAGTCTTGGGTCTTCCTCAATGGCCCAGAAGGCGGCTTGACCGATGCGGAAGATACGGCTGCTCGCGCCAAAGGATTCACTGCGTTCAGCTTGGGCGAGCGCGTGTTGCGTGCAGAAACAGCTGCGCTGGGGGCGTTGGCTTTGCTGACTCTGGCATAAACGGCGCAGACAAGATGGGCCTACACACAGAAATTTGGATGTCCATGGCTTTGTTTGCCTTTGTGTCATCCGTCACGCCAGGCCCCAACAATTTGATGTTGCTGTCGTCAGGCGTAAATTTTGGTGTGCGCGCCACCTTGCCACACATGCTGGGTATTTCGTGTGGGCACTTTGTCATGCTGATGGCGGTGGGTCTTGGTTTGGGCGAACTGTTCCTGCGCATGCCGAACTTCTACCAAGCGATGAAAGTGCTCAGCATGACCTACATGCTTTATTTGGCATGGGGCATTGCCAAAAGCGCGGCCCCACAAAATCAAGCGGGCGATATGGCGGGTGCCAAGCCGTTAGGCTTCTTGGGCGCCGCCGCGTTTCAGTGGGTCAACCCCAAAGCGTGGGTGATGACCTTGGGTTACTTTGGCACCTACATGCCACAGGATGCCGATGTGACCTTGATTGCGCTGGCGTCGCTGGTGTTCAGTCTCATCAACGTGCCTTGCATTGGGGCTTGGGCCGTGATGGGCGCGCGTATGCGCCACTACTTTGAAATCGACCTTTACCGCCGCGTGTTTAACGGGACGATGGCTGTCCTGCTAGTGGCCTCGATGGCCGCCGGTTTGCTCACGCGTTGAACTTAAACACCGCCGTACCCGCCATCAGGTTAGGCCAGGTGTCCACACGCTGGCCATTCTGCAAGCCAAATGAATCGGTCACATGCAGGCCGTTTTTCTCGGCCAACACTTCAAAGTCTTTGAACGTGCCCACGCGGATGTTGGGTGTGTCGTACCACTGGTAGGGCAGGCGCTTGGTCACGGGCATGCGCCCTTGCAAAATACTCAGGCGGTTGGGCCAGTGCGCAAAGTTGGGGAAGGCGACGATGCCATTTTTGCCCACGCGTGCGGTTTCGCGCAGCATGGTTTCGGCGTTACGCAAGTGCTGCAAGGTGTCGATTTGCAGCACCACGTCAAACGACTGGTTGGCAAATACGCTCAAACCTAAGTCAAGGTTGAGTTGCAGTACGTTCACGCCACGCTGAACGCATGCGTGCACATTGGTGTCGTCGAGCTCCACACCGTAGCCGGTGCATCCTTTGTGTTGTTGCAAGTGGGCCAGCAACGCACCGTCGCCGCAGCCAAGGTCGAGCACGCGGCTACCTTGGGGCACGAGGGCCGCAATGGCATTCAAGGTGTCATTCGTCATGCGGTAACTCCTGCAGCCAATTCGTTGTGAATGCGCGCAAAGTACGAGCGCACCACGCTCATGTAGCGTGCGTCGTCGAGCAAGAACGCGTCGTGGCCATGTGGCGCATCAATTTCGGCGTAGCTCACATCGCGTTGGTTGTCGAGCAAGGCTTGCACCATCTCGCGGCTGCGTCCGGGCGAGAAGCGCCAATCTGTGGTGAAGCTCACCAGCAAAAACTTGGCAGAGGTGCGTGCAAATGCGGCCGACAAATCGCCGCCATAAGTGCGTGCTGGGTCAAAGTAGTCGAGCGCGCGGGTGATGAGCAAATAGGTGTTGGCGTCAAAGTACTCGCTGAACTTGTCGCCTTGGTAGCGCAAGTAGCTTTCGATTTGAAACTCCACGTCTTGGGTGGAGTATTTGTAGCCGGTGGCGCTGCCCACTTGCGGCTCGCGGAGCTCGCGGCCAAACTTCTCGTTCATCACATCGTCGCTGAGGTAGGTGATGTGGCCCACCATGCGGGCGATGCGCAAACCACGTTGCGGCACCACGCCGTGTTGGTAAAAGTGGCCACCATGAAAGTCGGGGTCGGTCACGATGGCGCGACGCGCCACCTCGTTGAACGCTATGTTCTCCGCCGTCAGGTTGGGCGCACTGGCCACCACCACGGCATGACGCACGCGCTCGGGGTATTG
>CANFKQ010000042.1 GCA_947447405.1 Comamonadaceae bacterium
GTTAGCCCAACCAGTGATGATTGTTTGAGGAATTCCATGAGTGACACCCCAGTAGACACCAATAAACGCACGTGGCTGATTGCCTCGACTTGCGCAGGTGCGGTCGGCGGCTTAGCAGTAGCTACACCGTTCGTCAGTACCTTCCAGCCCTCTGAAAAAGCAAAAGCTGCAGGTGCGGCAGTCGAAGTCGACATCTCTGCCCTCAAGCCCGGCGAAAAGATGACGGTCGAATGGCGTGGTAAGCCAGTTTGGATCGTCAAACGCACGCCTGAGCAGCTCGAGTCGTTGAATAAGACGGAGTCGCAGCTGGCTGACCCCAAGTCAGAGCGTAAGCCCAATGAATTTACACCTGTGTACGCACGTAATCAGGGGCGCTCAATTAAGCCTGAAGTATTCGTGGCTGTGGGTATTTGCACGCACCTAGGTTGCTCGCCTTCGGATAAGTTCCAACCCGGCGCGCAACCTTCGTTGCCTGATGACTGGAACGGTGGTTTCTTGTGCCCTTGCCACGGTTCTACGTTTGACATTGCGGGCCGCGTGTTTAAAAACAAGCCTGCACCTGACAACCTCGAAATACCGCCACATATGTACCTCTCCGACACGAAGTTGTTGATCGGTGAAGACAAGAAAGCCTGATAGGACACACCATGGCTGAATTTAAAGAAATCTCTGCAGACGCCAGCGCTGGCGCCAAACTTTTGAACTGGGTTGACAACCGCTTCCCCGCTTCAAAAATGTACAAAGAGCACCTCTCTGAGTACTACGCACCCAAGAACTTCAACTTCTTTTACTTTTTTGGCTCATTGGCACTTTTGGTGTTGGTGATCCAAATCGTAACTGGTATTTTCTTGGTCATGCACTACAAACCAGATGCTGCCTTGGCATTTGGTTCTGTTGAGTACATCATGCGTGATGTGCCATGGGGTTGGTTAATCCGCTACATGCATTCCACGGGTGCTTCTGCGTTCTTCATCGTGGTTTACATGCATATGTACCGTGGTTTGATTTACGGTTCCTACCGCAAGCCACGTGAATTGGTTTGGGTGTTTGGCTGTGCCATCTTTTTGGCGTTGATGGCTGAAGCCTTCATGGGGTACTTGCTGCCGTGGGGTCAAATGTCCTATTGGGGCGCTCAAGTGATCGTGAACTTGTTTGCTGCTGTGCCTTTTGTGGGGCCCGACTTGGCTTTGCTGATTCGCGGTGACTACGTCGTGGGCGACGCTACTTTGAACCGTTTCTTCAGCTTTCACGTGATTGCTGTGCCACTCGTCCTGTTGGGCTTGGTGGTCGCGCACATCATTGCATTGCACGAAGTCGGCTCTAACAACCCAGATGGTGTGGAAATCAAAGGTCCGAACGCGTTGAAAGATGCCAATGGCCACCCGCTCGATGGCGTACCTTTCCACCCTTACTACACCGTGCATGACATCTTGGGCGTGAGCGGTTTCTTATTGGTATTCAGCGCTGTGATTTTCTTTGCGCCTGAATTCGGTGGTTACTTCCTCGAATACAACAACTTCATCCCTGCGGATCCATTGAAGACACCATTGCACATCGCACCTGTTTGGTACTTCACACCTTTCTACTCGATGCTGCGTGCCATCACCAGTGAAATGATGTACGTTTTGATCGCTTGTGTATTGGCTGGTGCATTCTTTGGTGCTGTCAAAACTAACTTGCCAAAAATTGTCAAAGCCGGTGTGGTGGGGGCCGCTGTTTTTGTGTCCTTACTCATGCTCTCTATCGACGCCAAATTCTGGGGTGTTGTTGTGATGGGTGGCGCTGTGGTCATCTTGTTTTTCTTGCCTTGGTTGGACAATTGCGGGGTCAAATCAATCCGCTACCGCCCTGATTGGCACAAGTACATGTACGGAGTGTTTGTCGTGAACTTCATTGCCTTGGCGTATTTGGGTGTACAGCCGCCATCAGCCATCGGCGAGCGAGTGTCGCAAGTCGGTACCTTGTTTTATTTCGGCTTCTTTTTGTTGATGCCTATATGGAGTCGCATGGGGCAGACCAAGCCAGTGCCGGACCGCATCACTTTCACGCCTCACTGAGATTCACGGAGAACATAACCATGAAAAAAATTATTCTCAGCTTGGCGTTGGCCCTCGGTGTGGTTACTGGCGCACAAGCCTCTGGTGGCGACACTATTGCCTGGGACAAGGCGCCTAATAAAACCAACGATCTGGGCGCTTTGCAAAATGGCGCCAAGCTTTTTGTGAACCATTGCTTGAACTGTCACTCCGCTGCCTTCATGCGCTATAACCGTTTGAAAGATATCGGTTTGACTGAGCAGCAGATCAAAGACAACTTGTTATTTACGACTGAAAAAGTCGGCGATACCATGAAGTCCAACATTGACCCTAGACAGGCCAAAGAATGGTTTGGTGCAACGCCCCCTGATTTGACTGTGATTGCACGTTCACGTGCGGGTCACGGCGGCACAGGCGCCGACTATCTTTACACCTACATGCGTACGTTCTACCGTGACGAAACGAAAGCCACCGGTTGGAACAACCTAGTATTCCCGAATGTCGGGATGCCTCATGTGTTGTGGGAGCTGCAGGGCGAGCGTCGTCCGATTTACGAATCACACGAAGAGCATGGTCACCAAGTTCAAACTTTCAAGGGTTGGGAGCAAGTGACGCCTGGCAAGATGACTGCTTTGGAATACGATCAAGCTATGGGTGACTTAGTAGGTTATCTGCAATGGATGGCTGAGCCAGCTCAAAATACACGTGTACGCATTGGCGTGTGGGTGTTGCTGTTCTTGGTTGGATTTATGTTTATCGCATGGCGCTTGAATGCTTCCTTCTGGAAAGATATCAAGTAACTTGTATCAATTCGGCAACAGGCCTTGTGCCTGTTGTCACCTCACGGAGTGACAGGTTAGCCTGCCACTCTTTTTGATTTTTAGGAGCCGCCTATCATGATGGTGCTTTACTCGGGAACTACGTGTCCCTACTCACATCGTTGCCGTTTTGTCTTGTTCGAAAAAGGCATGGACTTTGAAATTCGCGATGTAGATCTTTACAACAAGCCTGAAGACATCAATGTAATGAACCCATACGGTCAAGTGCCGATTTTGGTTGAGCGCGATTTGATCTTGTATGAATCGAACATCATTAACGAGTACATCGATGAGCGTTTTCCACATCCACAGTTGATGCCCGGTGACCCAGTCGAACGTGCCCGCGTGCGTTTGTTTTTGCTAAATTTTGAAAAAGAATTATTCACTCACGTAACCACTCTAGAGTCACGTGTGGCTAAAGCCAATGACAAAGCGTTGGAAAAAGCACGCGCTCACATCCGTGACCGTTTGACTCAGTTGGCCCCTGTGTTCTTGAAAAATAAGTACATGTTAGGTGAAAACTTCTCCATGCTCGACGTGGCGATCGCACCGCTGTTGTGGCGTTTGGATCACTACGGCATCGATTTGTCGAAAAACGCGGCCCCCTTGCTCAAGTACGCCGAGCGCATCTTCTCGCGCCCAGCTTATATCGAAGCATTGACACCGTCTGAAAAGGTCATGCGCAAGTAATTCGTATGTTGAACGCTCCAGACGCAACTTCAACTCGTCCGTATTTGCTGCGTGCTTTGCACGAGTGGTGTACGGACAGTGGCTTCACACCGTACGTAGCGGTCTTCGTTGACGAGACAGTGCAGGTGCCCATGGAGTATGTGAAGAACGGCGAGATTGTGTTGAACGTGGGTTACGACGCGACGGCAGGCATGACACTGGGCAATGAATTCATTGAATTCAAAGCCCGATTCGGTGGTGTGCCGCGTGAAATCATCATTCCCATCAACCGTGTGATGGCTATTTATGCGCGTGAAAATGGGCAAGGCATGTCTTTTCCCATGAGTACGAGATTAGATGCAGTGGTTGTGCCTGTGCCTAAAAAGTCTTTGCCTGCACGTCCTGCACTGAGTGCTGTGGAAACACCGCATGCAGAAGGTGCTTCAGATGGCGAGCCGCCAACTCCTACCTCACCTTCAGGCCGACCAACACTGACGCGTGTGAAATAACGCACGAAACTTAGGTTAGAATACTGCCTGCGCCGCTTTAGCTCAGTTGGTAGAGCACCCGCCTTGTAAGCGGTAGGTCGTCAGTTCGATTCCGACAAGCGGCACCAAAATAAAACCCGTTACGTCTTTGGCGTAGCGGGTTTTTCTTTGCCATTTCACTTTGTGGTTCAGTTGGGTGATTTAACTTTCACGCGAATGGAGTTCACATCCCAGCCCTTGGTGCGCAAATGTGCGCACAAGGCGGGTAGCATTTGCCGCAACTTTGCTGCTACCGCGCTGTTAGGAACGAGTAGGCACCATGCATCACCTTCAACCCCACCCGATTGAATGAGTGACCGCAGCGACACAGGCAGCAAAGGCGCAATCGCTTTGAGTCGATTTTGTGTGTCACGCGCAATGGCCGATAACTGAGCCAAGGAAGGTGCTGAATTGACCACTTGCTCCAAGGTTTGCGATTTGCCGCGAATAGAAGCCTTGACTTTTGGTGGCGTGCTGTAGCCCAACGCACGATAAGCCGCAAGTGTGTCTGGGTGAGGCGTAGAACGGGTAGCCATGTAGCAATTATGCGGGCTGCAGACAGGTAAAATTCTGAGCTTCTATTAAGCCTTTCAAAAAGGATTTTGCGACTCTTGTTTTTTAGTAAAACAAGATAACCGCAGTGCTCGCATGGCTCTCAATTTTTTGACTCATATTTTCGGTAGTCGCAATGAGCGACTACTCAAGCAATACCGCAAAACCGTCGCACAGATCAATGCGCTAGAGCCCTCTTTGGAGAAGTTCAGCGACGATGCTTTGCGTGCCAAAACCGATGAATTTAAAAATCGTGTAGCTGATGGTGAAACTTTGGATGAATTGTTGCCAGAGGCTTACGCCGTAGTGCGCGAAGCGTCAAAGCGCGTGATGAAAATGCGACACTTTGATGTGCAGATGTTAGGCGGTATATCACTGCACCAAGGCAAGATTTCTGAAATGCGCACAGGTGAAGGTAAGACCCTCACGGCCACGCTGCCTGTGTACTTGAATGCCTTGACGGGCAATGGTGTACACGTTGTAACGGTGAACGATTACTTAGCTAACCGTGACGCGCAATGGATGTCTCGCCTCTACAACTGGTTAGGTTTGACAGTCGGCATTAACTTGCCACAAATGTCGCGTGAAGAAAAGCAAGCGGCTTATCGCGCTGACATCACGTACGGAACCAATAACGAATACGGCTTTGACTACTTGCGCGACAACATGGTCTACGAGGCCGCAGATCGTGTGCAACGCAAACTCAACTTTGCCATCGTGGACGAGGTTGATTCCATCTTGATTGACGAGGCGCGTACACCTCTCATCATCAGCGGCCAAGCTGAAGACCATACTGAGATGTATGTGGCCATTAACCGAGTGGTGCCCGAGCTCACTCGCCAAATCGGTGAAGAAGATCCGCACACGGGGCAGGGCGTCATCACACCCGGTGACTTCACGGTGGATGAGAAATCGCACCAAGTCTTCATGACTGAACAAGGTCATGAAAATGCAGAACGTATTTTGAGTGCCAATGGCTTGTTAGCCGAAGGGGCCTCGCTTTATGACCCCGCTAACATCAGCTTGATGCACCATTTGTACGCAGCGTTGCGTGCCAACCACCTGTATCACCGCGATCAACACTACGTGGTTCAGAACGGTGAGATCACCATCGTCGACGAGTTCACGGGTCGTTTGATGTCAGGTCGCCGTTGGAGTGATGGTTTGCACCAAGCTGTGGAAGCCAAAGAAGGTGTGGAGATTCAAGCCGAGAACCAAACGCTCGCTTCCATCACCTTTCAAAACTACTTTCGCTTGTATAGCAAACTCGGTGGCATGACTGGTACGGCTGACACGGAAGCCTACGAATTCCAAGAAATTTACGGTTTAGAAACTGTGGTTATTCCACCTAACCGCATCAGTAAACGTGATGACCAGTTGGACCGCGTTTACAAAACCACCGCTGAAAAATACATCGCTGCGATTGAAGATATCCGAGAGTGCTACGAGCGTGGTCAACCCGTGTTGGTGGGCACTACTTCGATTGAAAACTCTGAATTAATTGCTGAGATGTTGGATAAGGTTAAGTTGCCTCACCAAGTCCTCAACGCCAAACAGCATGCCAGCGAAGCCACTATCATTGCGCAAGCTGGCCGCGCCAAGATGATCACCATTGCTACCAACATGGCGGGTCGTGGTACCGACATTGTGTTGGGTGGCAACGTTGAAAAAGCGATTTCTGAAGTTGAAGCCAACGAGGCTTTGGATTCCCCAGAAAAGCAAAAGCAAATCGATGCACTGCGTGTGCAATGGACAAAGGACCATGACTACGTCAAGTCACTCGGTGGCTTGCGTATCATCGCCACCGAGCGCCATGAGTCACGTCGAATTGATAACCAACTGCGTGGCCGTTCGGGCCGTCAAGGTGACCCAGGTTCTTCACGTTTTTATCTGAGCTTGGATGATTCGCTCATGCGCATCTTTGCGGGTGAGCGTGTCAAAGCCATCATGGATCGTTTGAAGATGCCAGAGGGCGAAGCCATCGAAGCTGGCATCGTCACACGCAGCATCGAAAGTGCGCAGCGCAAAGTGGAGTCGCGTAACTTTGATATTCGCAAACAATTGTTGGAATACGACGATGTGTCCAACGACCAACGTCGTGTGATTTACCAACAACGCAATGACATCTTGGATGCCACTGATTTGACTGCTCAAATCGCAAGCTTGCGTGAAGGCAGCTTTACCGATTTGGTTCGCCAATACGTGCCTGAGGAGTCTGTGGAAGAGCAATGGAACATCGTAGGTTTGCAACGTGCGTTATTGCAAGAGTGGCTCATTGAACTGCCGTTGCAAGAAACTGTGCAACAAGCCTCTGCGATTACCGATGAAGAAATATTGGCCCATGTGATTGACGCGGCACATGCTGCATTCCAAGCCAAGCTCGACCGAGTAGGTATTGAGCAATTCACGCCTTTCATGCGCGTCGTCTTGTTGCAAAACATCGATAGTCATTGGCGCGAGCATTTGGCGGCTTTGGACTACTTGCGCCAAGGCATCCACTTGCGCGGTTATGCACAAAAGCAGCCTAAGCAAGAGTACAAGCGTGAAGCCTTTGAGTTGTTTGGTCAGTTGCTCGACTTGGTGAAGAACGAAGTCACGCGCGTGTTGATGACGGTCAAGATTGAATCGAACGAGCAAATTGAACAAGCTGCGACTGATCTAGAAGACCGTGCAGAGAATTTGCACAACGTCACCTACACCGCGCCTGATGAATCAGGCCAAGCAGTGACCACGGCCGATGAAGCCACCTTCACTGCGCAAATGCCGCCTGTGGGTCGCAACGATCCCTGTCCATGCGGTAGCGGTAAGAAATACAAGCAATGTCACGGGAAGTTGGCTTAAAAACATGTCAGTTCATCTCAATCCTCCCAACCCCGCAGATTTGCACGCCATTGCGGGCGTGCGCATTGGTGTTACCCAAGCGGGAATCCGCAAAGCTGGCCGCAAAGATTTGACCGTTGTCTTGATTGACGAAGGTGCATCGGTCAGCGGTGTGTTCACGCAAAACCGTTTTTGCGCAGCGCCAGTGCAGGTGTGTCGTGAGCATTTAGATTCAGGTCAAGGCATTCGAGCCATGGTCGTTAACACTGGCAATGCAAATGCCGGCACAGGCGAGGAAGGTTTGAAGCGCGCACGCGAAACCTGCGTGGCTTTGGCTCAAGCTTTGCAGATTTCTCCCAATCAAGTGCTGCCGTTTTCTACGGGCGTCATCATGGAGCCGTTGCCACATGACCGCATCATTGCGGGTATACCTGCCGCCATTGCCGCTGCGGGTGGTGCAGGTAGCGCCCAGCAATGGGCCGATGCCGCTGAAGGCATCATGACCACAGACACCGTGCCCAAAGCCGCCAGCATGCAAGTGAAACTTGGCGATGCAACGGTGAGTGTGACCGGCATTAGCAAAGGCGCGGGCATGATTCGCCCCAATATGGCCACCATGCTGGGCTATGTGGCCACCGATGCGTGCGTGGCACCTGTGCTGATGAAAGAGCTGTCTTTGGCATTGGCCGATGGCTCGTTCAACCGCATCACAGTAGACGGCGACACGTCGACCAACGACTCGTTTGTGGTCATCGCCACCAACAAGGCGCAACACGCACCCATCACCAGCTTGCAAAGCGCGGAAGGCCAAGTCTTGTTGCAAGCCATGTTGCAAGTGGCACGTCAATTGGCGCAAGCCATTGTGCGCGACGGTGAGGGGGCCACGAAGTTCATCACCATCCGTGTGGAAGGTGGCAACACCAGTGCTGAGTGCCGCCAAGTGGCCTATGCGATTGCGCATTCTCCCTTGGTGAAAACGGCTTTCTTTGCCAGTGATCCTAACTTGGGTCGTATCCTGGCAGCCGTCGGTTATGCCGGTATCACAGACCTCGACCAGACCGGCATCGATTTATATTTGGATGATGTGCATGTCGCCATCCAAGGCGGCCGTCACCCCGAGTACCGTGAAGAAGATGGTCAACGTGTGATGAAGCAATCTGAAATCACGGTACGCGTGGTGTTGGGCCGTGGCACGGCCAGCGACACTGTGTGGACGTGTGATTTGAGCCATGACTACGTCAGCATCAACGCCGATTACCGCAGCTGATGACGGACGCTCTTCACCCCCTTGAACGCTTGGTGCAGCGCGCCGAGGCATTGATGTCACGCATCGAGCAGGTACTGCCGCAACCCATGTCAGAGCCCGACTGGTCTGCCAGTGTGGCCTTTCGCTACCGCAAGCGCAGCAGCGGTCGCGGTGGTTTAGAGCCCGTACGTCATGTCGCCAAACTGGGCTTGGCTGACTTGCAAGAGATCGACGGTCAAAAAGAGAAAATCCAGCGCAATACCGAGCAGTTTGTGAAGGGCTTGCCCGCCAATAACGTGCTGCTGACGGGCGCGCGTGGTACTGGTAAGTCGTCGCTGATCAAAGCTTGCTTGAATGAGTACGGCCCACAGGGTTTGCGTTTGATTGAGGTCGACAAAGACGATCTCACCGACTTGCCCGACATCATTGAGTTGGTGTCTGAGCGCAGTGAAAAGTTTATGATTTTTTGTGACGACCTGAGTTTTGAAGATGGCGAGCCCGGCTACAAAGCGCTCAAGTCCATCTTGGATGGCTCGATAGCCGCAGCTACGGCCAATGTGCTGATTTACGCCACCAGCAACCGCCGCCATTTATTGCCTGAATACATGAAGGAGAACCTCACGTACACGCACAGCGACGATGGCGAAGTGCATCCGGGTGAAGGCGTGGAAGAGAAAATTTCTTTGTCTGAGCGCTTTGGTTTGTGGGTGAGCTTTTACCCGTTCAGCCAAGACGAATACCTGACCATTGCTGCGCAGTGGCTCTCGTCGTTTGGCTTCGAGCCTGCTGAGATTGAGGCTGCCAAGCCTGAAGCTTTGGTGTGGGCCTTAGAACGCGCTTCGCGCAGTGGCCGTGTAGCGTATCAGTTTGCACGCGACTACGCGGGCAAGCATGCTTGAACACATGAGTGACGCTCTCGTGCGCGTGGTTGATGCAGACCAACTGCGATCAGTTGATCGCAGTTGGGTGCAAGTCGCGGTTGGCGTGCTGGTGCGTAACGACGCTTCTTTCTTGCTCACCAGTCGCCCCGAAGGTAAAGCTTATGCGGGCTACTGGGAGTTTCCTGGCGGCAAACTAGAAGCAGATGAAACCGTGGAGCAAGCTTTGCGTCGTGAACTGCAAGAAGAAATTGGCATCACCATCCAAGACTGCACGCTGTGGAAGACCGAGCGCATCGACTATCCACATGCCCTGGTACAGCTGAATTTTTGCAAGGTGACGCAATGGACAGGTGAGTTGCAAATGTTGGAGTCACAGACGTTTGCTTGGCAGCAGTTGCCTGTGATGGTCAAACCAGTGTTACCTGGCACGGTGCCTGTGCTGCAGTGGTTTGCGCAAGAGCGGAAGTTTGTGGGCGAAACGCACGTCCTTTAAGTTGGTTCAATAACGCTAGATGCAGTCTAAGCGCCTTTGAATAGGCGCTTTTTTATTGCAAAGATGTGTTCTCGAAATCGCCGTCGTCCTGCGGGGTTTGATTAGGCAATCTGTGTTCTTCGTTGGCCCAAGCGCCTAGGTCAATGTTGCGGCAACGTTCACCGCAAAACGGGCGATACGCATTGGTTGCTTCGTAGCGGCTAGGGCCACCGCACTGCGGGCAGTTAACGATCCGAACCTCAGAGTCAGCCATGGCTTAAACGCAAAGAGCCATTTCAAAAGGCACGTCGTCGGAGCTGTGCTGCAAACGGCCATCGCCGTCTTGGCGCATCATCCGCACCCAAATCATCAAACGGTTTCCGCTAATTTCTGGGATGAAACCCAATGCAGGGTCAATGGCCACGCGCATCAGTTGAAACTTGCCTTGTGCCAAGGATTGTTGGAACTGACCGCCCATCGCCATCATTTTTTGTGTAGTGCCCGTGTCGCGCATTAATGAAAGCAACAGGTTGACCGAATCTTTCATGGGCTGGAAGACTTCAAACCAACGCAAGATATCGGCACGGCGTACGTCTGGGCTCTGTTGCTGCCACGCGTGATATGCAGGCAGATCAAAACAACATGTGCCACCAGGAATCGCCGCACGGTTGCGTAAAGCGCAGAGCCATTCGTTTTCGGTAATGTTTTGACCAATCTTGCCCACAGCGCCATTAAGGCCGGTGAAGCAATGGTCTATGTTGTCGAGCAACTGTTGCAACGCAGACTCAGAGACCGAAGGGTTGCCGCGCAACGAATTGAATTGTTGTTTGTGACGCTCTAAGTCTTTCAATACGTCTGACTTGAGGTCCGTCCGTCCACCCGCTTCGACGAGTTCAAACAGCGTTGTAAGCGCAAAATGATTGTCTACTGGGTGGTCGCGTGTGGTGAGTTCTTCGAAACGTTGGAACAGGTGCTCTAAGCGCAGGTAAGTGCGCACACGTTCGTTGAAGGGATGTTCGTACAGAATCACGCGAAAAAAAGGTCAGAGGTGGAAGTTAGTTATAACTGTAATCATAACCTCATGGAGCCCCGTGTTTTCCTTCTACAACGAGGCGTCCAAAGGTAAAGCTGAGATCAATTCGGACAAGCCTTCCAATGAGAGGCGTTCGTTAAAAATCACCCAGTCGGCTGCGGCCAAACGGGTTGCACGTGAAGCTTGCGAGGCGATGATTTCCTCAACCGTCTGGCGGCTGAAAGCATTACGTGCCATAACGCGTTGGATTTGTGTTTCTACCAGGCAGTCGACGATCAGTACACGATCGACTTGTGATCTCCAGCGTCCAGATTCGATCAGCAAGGGCACATCAAACACGAGGGTGTGGTGACCGGCATTGATCGCCAGTTGTGCTTGGTGCTGTGTTTCCTGAGCTACCAACGGGTGAATGATGGCTTCCAGTGTTTGCTTGGCATGAGTGTGTGCAAAAACATAAGCCCGCATGCGGGCGCGATCGAGAGCGCCATGCGCATCGACAAATTCGTTTCCAAAGACTTGTGCGATCTTTGGCATGGCCAATCCTTGAGGAGCGGTAACGCTGCGTGCAATCGCGTCTGCGTCGATGACAGCCGCGCCACGCGCCATCAGCATTTTTCCGACAGTACTTTTGCCACTGCCGATCCCGCCGGTTAAACCAATGCGATGTGGGGTAGATCGGTGGGTCATGGTGTGGAGTCTATGCAAAAAATATCCAACCCATCCAAAGCGCAATCGCCTTGATGCCCATGACCGCCACTATCACCCCTGCTAAGGCTAAAAAGGGGCCAAAGGGTACGTAGCCATCTTCACGCAATCGGTGGGTGAATTTGAGGGCGACCCCACTGATGGCGCCCGCGAAGCTGGCCAGCATGACGACGGGTAGTAGCGCCAGTGGTCCAAGCCAAGCGCCTAGACCTGCAAGAAGTTTGAAGTCGCCAGCCCCCATGCCTTGTTTGCCCGAGATGCGTTCAAACACGACGGCAATCGACCACAGCGAGGCATAGCCCATCACGGCACCCCAGACGGATTGATGGAGTGGCAAAACCACCCAGTCCATTGAACTGGCGAAGAGGCCACCCCATACCAATGCTTGTGTGAGGTCGTCTGGTAGCAAGGTGGTTTGCCAATCAATCACAGACAAAGCCAACAGAATCGTTGTAAAAATTGCCCAGCAAAATCCTGCGGCATTGCAGCCCCAATGCCAAGTGCATAGCGCCCACATCAGTGCTGTGATGAGTTCGATGATGGGGTATTGCGCGCTGATGGTTTGCTTGCAAAAACTACAACGACCTTTAAGCAATAAAAAGCTCAAAAGTGGAATGTTATGCCATGGTTTGAGTGGCGTTTGGCATTGCGGACAGTGCGATGCGGGCCAGTTTAAGTCATAGCGTGGTGCGTTTCCTTCTAATGACGCTTGTTCGGCCATGATCATGCGTGGTAAGCGGTGTATCAGCACGTTCACAAAGCTACCAATGAGTAAACCGAACCCAAATACGATGGCAATGTTCCACGTCATACCACTTGTCCCAGTTGAAAAATCGGAAGATACAAAGCCATGACCAAGCCACCAATCAGTAAACCCAACACCACCATGATAAAAGGTTCTAAGAGTGTAGACAGTCGCGCAACAGTGTTGTCAACCTCACGTTCATAGTGATCAGCGGTCTTCTCCAGCATGTGATCGAGTGCACCAGACTCTTCGCCAATCGCACACATTTGAACCACCATTGCTGGAAACAATCCTTCGGTGCTTTCGAGTGCATAGGACAGAGCTTGCCCTTGGATTAGCTGCGTTCGAATGTTTTGCGTGGCCGCTTGAAATAACAAATGTCCTGTCACGCCTTGAACAGCCTCGAGTGCCTCGGTGATTGGTACACCCGCAGCAAACAAGGTGGCCAGCGTTCGTGTCCATCGTGCTGTGGATGCGTGGCGTGTGAGTGGACCCGCAATGGGCATGCGAAGCAGCAGGCTGTGTAAATACCTGCGCCAGTTGATGCGTTGCTGCACTTGTTGCTTGAGCCACCATGAGCCTATGACAATCAGTGTCACAAGCCAAAGTCCATAGCTTAGAAGGCCTTCACTTAATGAAATAACAGCTCGCGTGAGCCATGGCAACTCTGCCCCGAAAGATGTAAAGATATTTTCAAAAGCGGGGACGACAAACACAAAAATCAAAACAAGCACTGCACTCGCAATGGTTAGCACCGCTGCTGGATAAATGAGCGCAGACCGGATGGTGGTGCTCAAGGCTTGTGATTTTTCAAGGTGTAGGGCTAAGCGCTCGAGTATGGTGTCGAGCATGCCTGCCAACTCACCTGCTGCGATGAGGTTGCAGTACAAGGCATCAAACTCTTGGCACTGCCGAAGGGCTTGACTCAACGCGACGCCACTTTCAATTTGTGTGTGTAGTTCACGAATGATAAATCTTAGAGCGACCTTGCTTTCACTCCGGTCCAAAATGACAAAGGCTTGTAGCAGGGGAACGCCTGCATGCAGCAGAGTGGCCAGCTGACGTGTGAAGTGTGAGATGTCGCTGGTCGAGACGCGAGGCTTGGCTTTGCGCTGAATCCAAGTTGGCAATGTATATGTGCGTCGTATGCGTGTGGGGCGGATACGTTGTTGACGAAGTTGCTGTGCAACCTCTTTGGGGCTCTCTGCCTGCACTTCGCCTGTCACCTTTCTACCTTGACGATTGGTGCCATGCCAAACATAGTGGAGATTAGCCATGGTGGGTCAGCGCCATGATTTCTTCGATCGAGGTAATGCCTTGCAGAACCTTCAACCATCCGGCTTGACGCAGTGTGCGTATCTCTTCCAATGCGGCTTGGGTTGCAAGTGTCTGTGTATCTGCATCACGCATGATGAGTGTTTGCATCGCATCACTGATGGGCATTACTTGGTAGAGGCCAATACGGCCTTTGTAACCCTTGTCGCACGCGTTGCATCCTAAGGCCTTGAAAAGGGATGCTTGTGTGCGTGTATGAGAAGAAATCGTTTGTTTGTCTTGACTGTTGAGGATGTTGAAAAAGAAATCGACTTGATCTGCAGTCATTGGCTGTTTGCAGTGGTCGCACAGTCGCCTTACCAATCGTTGTGCGGTGATCAAGGTCACACTAGCCGCCACGTTAAATGCAGCCAACCCCATGTGGCGCAAGCGTGCCAGGGTACCCGGTGCATCGTTGGTATGTAACGTGGACAAAACTAGGTGTCCGGTTTGAGCTGCTTGAATGACTATTTCTGCAGTTTCTAAATCGCGAATTTCGCCCACCATGATCACATCCGGGTCTTGCCGCAACAGCGCTCGTAGCGTGTTGGCAAAGGTAAGACCTGCACGCTCATTGATATTGACTTGATTGGCCCCTGGTAAATGGATTTCGGACGGATCTTCGACCGTAGAGATATTCACTTCTGTTCGGTTGAGTAACTCAAGACAGCTGTACAGTGATAAGGTTTTTCCAGATCCCGTAGGACCTGTCATCAAAATCAAGCCATGGGGCCGACCAATGGCTTGGACCAATTTGGCACGGTCATCAGGCTCGTAGCCGAGCGCTTCTAATTCTGGACGTTCACGGCTGAAGTTCAATATGCGCACTACGATTTTTTCACCATGTAGCGTTGGCAAGGAGCTGACGCGTAAATCAATGGTTCGATCCAGATACGGGTATTTGATGCGCCCGTCCTGCGGGATCCGCTTTTCGGCAATGTCCATGCGTGCCATTACTTTGAGTCTTGATATAACGGCATCTCGCAGTTGCAGCGTTGGCGTTGCGACTAAGCGGAGTAGACCATCGATGCGAAATCGTGCGCGAAAAGTTTCTTCACCGCTTTCAAAATGGATGTCAGAAGCACCAAGCGTTAAAGCTTGGTGTAGTAAATCATCGAGTATTTTCACTGCAGTGTCAGGAGGTGCTGCCATAAAGATCCTCATTTAGGTATGAGTAAATCTTTCATGTTTTAGCGACTTTTGTGTGCGAGTTAACGTTACAAATGTGAGTGCACTTAGTCCCTTTTCTACAGCGCGTGGATACGCCAATTGGCGTATTTTCTAAAGAGATAAATTTAAGTAAACTGATCAAATCAGCAGTGCTGATACCCAAATTAACAATAGGAATAAAAACGTGAATAAGACAGAACTGATTGAACACATAGCAACGAAATCTGACATTTCTAAAGCAGCAGCTACACGTGCACTCGCTTCCATCATTGAAGCTGTCAAAAAGACACTCAAAAAAGGCGATACCGTGACCTTGGTTGGTTTTGGTACCTTCAGTGTTACCAAGCGTGCTGCACGTGTTGGCCGCAATCCACGCACGGGTACAGCCTTGAAGATCAAGGCAGCTAAAGTGCCACGTTTCAAACCTGGTAAAGGTTTGAAAGATGCTTTGAATTAATATTAAATTCAAATCAATTTAATAAAGGCTCGCAATTGCGGGCCTTTTGATTTTCCAGAGTATGTTTAAAATAGGGCTGTTTTTTCAAATATTAACTAGGAATATCTCATATGGCACGTACGACTGTTGCAAATCAACTCGCCGCTATTCGTAAACAACGCGAATTGTTGGACAAAAAAGAGCAGGCTTTGAAATCAAAGTCGCATGACAAAGTCTTGGCGCAAATCGTGTCCATGGTCAAAGAAGCTGGTTTGACCGTGGCTGATATCACCAAAGCTCTTAGCTCAGGCAAACCTGCAAAGGTGGTTAAGGGTCCTAAGGCAGCTAAAAAAGGGGCCTTGGCGGGCAAGAAAGTGGCAGCCAAATACCGTAACCCTTCTAACCCCGATCAAACATGGACAGGTCGTGGTGTTTCCCCAACTTGGGTGCAAGCTTTGAAGACGGCGGGCACTTTGGATTCAGCGTTGATTGCTCCAACTGCTGCGGTTTAATCTACACACTGCCGAGGCTTAATCATGCGTCGTTTTAAATACTTGGTTTATGTCTTGGTCTTGGTTGGTTTTGCTGCGTTGGCAAAGCCGATTGGCCCTTACCCTTCGATGCACGTTAGTGAGCTACCAGACCCGTTGCGTTCGCAGTGGAAAATAGTAAAGCCAGAAATGAATGAGATGAGTCATTGCGCTGCAGCTTTTGATAGCCACACAGACGGTGGAAAAATGGCTTGGCATTGTTCTATATATATAAAAATGTCAGCTGAAGGCGAGCGTCGTGCCATGCATTCTTGCGAAGAAAAGCGCGAAGAAAAAGGCATCAAAATGCCTTGTAAATTGGTAGAAGAATAAATAACTGGTGCGTGGTATCAGCGCACCAGATTTAGTTTTTGCATGATCTGTTGCGTAGCATGAATAATTGGCCCAGCGGAGTCTGCCAGCTTGGCTGCATCCATTGATTGGTGGGCCCACTGGTCTGCACGGTCCAGTATCAAGTAGAAATCGCTCATATCGCCAATTTCAAAGGCCGCGTCTTTAGCCTTCATGATTTCGAGCAGCGTCACATAGCCTAAAAAATATAAAGCAAACATCAAAGAGATGGATGCATTTTGAGAAAGTGCGTGACCGTCAACAATTTCTGCAAACATTTCACGAATCGTATCAATCGTGACAATTTCATTAGGGGCGAATTTAAATTCTGCTTTAAAACAATCGCAAGCAAGATCCCATTGCTGAATGCTGTCAGTATAGGGTTTGTCTAAATCGTGCATTCTGTGAGTTTCAAAAGTTAATTGCGACGGTCAAGCAGCTGAGCAGCCAAGGCGTGCATGGCATCGCGGGAAGGGCTAGCGGGCAAGATATTCAGTGCGGCAATCGCACGCTCAGCCTCTGCGCTGGCAGCTGCGCGAGTGGCTTCCAGCGCTCCGGTGCTGCGCACAATTTTTACGATTTCAGCCAGTGCATCCATTTCACCGTTCTCAATAGCGCTTTGGATGATTTGGCGTTGTGCTGGCGTGCCGCGTTGCATGGCAATGATGAGGGGCAAGGTGTTTTTGCCTTCACGCAAATCGTCACCGAGGTTTTTGCCTAACTCATTGGCTTCGCCGTCGTAATCTAGGACGTCGTCAATGACTTGGAAGGCGGTGCCCAAGGCTTGGCCGTATTCGGCGCAAGCTGCTTCTATTTCGGGTGTGCATTTGGCCAAGATGGCGGCCAAGCGTGTACTGGCTTCAAAGAGTTTGGCAGTTTTGGATCGAATCACGCGCAAATAGTCGTCCTCGTTCAGCGATGCGTCGTGCATGTTCATGAGTTGCAGCACTTCGCCTTCTGCAATCACGTTGGTGGCTTCAGCCAGCACTTCCATGACACGCATTTCGCCCGAATCCACCATCATTTGGAACGCGCGGGAATATAAAAAGTCACCCACCAACACGCTGGCTGGGTTGCCAAATGATTCGTTGGCGGTTGGTCGGCCACGGCGTAGGGTGGATTCATCAACCACGTCGTCGTGCAGCAAAGTGGCTGTGTGGATGAACTCCACCACGGCCGCCAAGTTGTGGCGCTGCGCATCGGTGTAGCCCAAGGCGCCCGCCATAAGCAAGAGCAAAGCAGGGCGAATGCGCTTGCCGCCGGCCGAGATAATGTACTGCGACACAGTGCCCACCAACGGCACGCCCGAGTCCAAGCGTTGCGCTATGACGCGGTCAACTTCCGCCATGTCGGCAGCAATTAGGGCTAGGGGGTTGTTGGTTGTGATGGACAAAGCGTGACTGGAAAAATGAGTACGAAAAGCGTTGAAACGCTGCTGGATTATAGGGATTGGCGCGCCTACCTAATCACTGCTATAATTTCGGGCTCTGCGGAAATCCGTCCGTAGATATCCACATAGATTCTTATCTAGAGGTCTCACATGTACGCGGTCATAAAAACCGGCGGCAAACAGTATCGTGTTGCTGCTGGCGAAAAAATTAAAGTAGAACA
>CANFKQ010000043.1 GCA_947447405.1 Comamonadaceae bacterium
GCCATGTTGGTCGACATGCGTGAGCCAGAAGACCGTGCCGCAGGCACCATCCCCGGCTCACACCACATCGTCTACACCGAAGTTTCGGCACGCATGGACGAACTGGGCTGCAAGAAAACAGCCAAGGGCTGGGACTGCAC
Source organism: Comamonadaceae bacterium (assembly GCA_947447405.1). Lineage (GTDB taxonomy): Bacteria > Pseudomonadota > Gammaproteobacteria > Burkholderiales > Burkholderiaceae_C > Limnohabitans. The sequence continues at coordinate 141 of CANFKQ010000043.1, forward strand.
GGGGGCCAAAAAAGTGTTCGCCTTCTGCAATGGTCCGGTGTGCCCACAAAGCCCCACAGCCATTCTGGCTATGACGCGTGATGGCTTTCCTGCGAGCAAAATTTATTACTATCGCGGCGGTATGTTGGACTGGGTCGCATTGGGCTTCCCCGTCCTCAAAGGCGATTTCTAAAAAGGCACTTCATGCACACCAATTGGATACAAGACACACAGGCATTGCTCAACAGCAAGGCTGAATCAGCCCCCACACGTCGCCTCGCTTTGCAAACTGCACTGGGCTTGGGCTACGCCGCTGCGGCCATGCCGTTGATCGCGCAAACCGCCGTTCAAACCTCTGGCGAAGGCCTGATTGAGGGCGAAGTGACGATTGACGTCAATGGTTTCAAGATGCCAGCCTATCGCTCGGCGCCCAAAGGCAAAACCAATTTACCGGTGGTTTTGGTGATCTCTGAAATTTTTGGTGTGCATGAATACATTGCCGACGTGACGCGTCGCTTTGCCAAAGCTGGCTACTTAGCGATTGCACCTGAGTTGTTTGTGCGCCAGGGCGACCCTAGCGCCTATGGCGAACTGGCCAAACTCATGACCGAAGTCATTGCCAAAGTGCCAGACGCTCAAGTGATGGCTGACTTAGATGCCACCGTCCAATGGGCAGCACAAAACGGTGGCAATGCCAACCGTGCAGCCATCACCGGCTTTTGCTGGGGCGGGCGCATCACATGGCTATATGCCGAGCACAACCCAAAAATTAAAGCAGGCGTAGCTTGGTACGGACGCATGGAAGGCCAAACCAATGCCAACAACCCAAAGCACCCTATCGATTTGGTCGGTGCATTGAAAGCTCCCGTGCTGGGTTTGTATGGCGGCGCAGACACAGGCATTCCTGTGACATCCGTGAACAACATGAAAGAAGCCTTGGCGCAAGCTGCCGCCAAAGGCAACAAAGCGGCAAAGGCCAGTGAGTTTGTGCTATACCCAGATGCGCCACACGCTTTCCATGCCGACTACCGCCCCAGCTACCGCTCAGCGCCTGCGGCGGATGGTTGGAACCGCGCCATCACTTGGCTCAAACAATACGTCTAAGCAAGCCTACGTTTAAGCCACAAACACCCGCGCTTTGCGCGGTGTGAGCACCAAAGTCTCACCCTCTGTAAATCCCTGCTCGTAAAACTGCGATGCAGGGATTTGCGCTTCAATGATCTGCTGATCGGACGGGCCATCGCCTTCAGCTGCCACCAGCTCTAAACGCGCAATCGGGCCGACCACGATGGCGCGCGTGAGTTGCGCCACGATACCGCCTTCGTCGTCCCTGCCTGAGGTATAGCGGCGCACATCGAGGTCATGCGGACGCACATAAGCAAACGCTTTGGCATCTTGTGCCGCATGGTGCTCAGGGCTGGCCACGCGCACAGTTTGGTCTTCCACCCCAATGTGCATTTCGCCTTCGTGGGCACGGCCATGGAACAAGTTCACATCGCCCAAGAAACCATAGACAAACGGGCTGGCTGGGTGTTCCCACACCTCTTGCGGGCTACCCACTTGTTCGACATTGCCTTTGTTCATCACCACCACGCGATCGGCCACTTCGAGGGCTTCTTCTTGGTCGTGGGTCACAAAGATGGTGGTCACATTCAAATCGTCGTGCAAGCGACGCAACCAGCGACGCAATTCTTTACGCACCTTGGCGTCCAAAGCACCAAAGGGCTCATCCAATAACAACACCTTGGGCTCTACCGCCAAGGCACGCGCCAAAGCAATGCGTTGGCGTTGACCGCCAGACAGTTGCGAGGGGTAGCGATCGGCCAACCAATCGAGTTGCACGAGATTGAGTAAGTCGTGCACCTTCTTTTTGATTTGTTCTTCGCTGGGGCGTTCGTTACGTGGCTTCACATGCAGGCCAAAGGCCACGTTTTCAAACACGGTCATGTGGCGAAACAAGGCGTAGTGTTGAAACACAAAACCCACTTGACGTTCGCGCACATGCACGTGGGTGGTGTCTTCACCGCTGAACAAGATAGTGCCTACATCTGCAGTTTCTAAGCCCGCAATGATGCGCAGCAAGGTGGTCTTTCCGCAGCCCGATGGGCCCAACAAAGCGATCAACTCGCCAGAGTGAATGTCGAGGCTCACATCACCCAGCGCTTGGAAGTCGCCAAACTGTTTGTGAATATTTCTGATTTCGATGCTCATGGTTCGGTACTCGTATTCTTAAATTTTGCGTCAGCGCTTATTTATGCGTGTGGATTCTCAGGTGGCAAATCAGTAGTCGCTTTCAGCTCACGTGCATGACGCCATTCCACAAACGACTTCAACACCAAGGTCACCAAGGCCAACAAAGCCAAGAGTGAGGCCACGGCAAACGCCGCTACAGATTGGTATTCGTTGTACAAAATTTCCACATGCAAAGGCATGGTGTTGGTCTGTCCACGAATATGGCCCGACACCACCGACACCGCGCCAAATTCGCCCATGGCACGGGCGTTACACAAGATGACGCCGTAAATCAAACCCCACTTGATGTTGGGCAGCGTGACATACCAAAAGGTTTGCCAGCCAGTGGCACCCAACACGATGGCCGCTTGCTCTTCGTCATTGCCCTGCGCTTGCATGAGTGGAATCAACTCACGCGCGATGAACGGGAACGTGACAAACACCGTGGCCAACACAATGCAGGGCACCGCAAAAATGATCTTGATGTCATGTGCTTGCAGCCATGGACCAAACCAGCCCTGTGCGCCAAACATCAACACGTAAATCAAACCAGCGACCACGGGCGACACCGAAAATGGCAAATCGACCAAAGTGGTCAAAAAGGCCTTACCTGTGAATTCATACTTAGCAATGGCCCACGCAGCCGACACGCCAAACACCAAGTTCAACGGCACGGCAATGAGTGCGGTGATGAAAGTCAAATAAATAGCCGACCAAGCATCGGGTTCTTGCAAGGCCACCCAATACGCATTCAAGCCTTTGCGCAAGGCTTCGGTGAACACCGCTGCCAAAGGCAAAACCAAAAAGAAAAACATGAAGGTGAGCGCCAAGCCAATCAGGCTGTAGCGCACCCATGCGGGTTCGGTCGTGTCCGCTTGTGCGCGACGCTGTGAGGGGTTCATGGTGGTGCTCATGCTTGCTCTCCGCCGGGCAGCCCCAAGGAGGGCAAAGCCCCCTCGGGGGGCAGTGAGTACACGCAGTGACGAACGTGGGGGCTCATACGGCTACTCCTGTGTGGCGACGCTGCCACGCTTGCAGAGCATTGATGACCAACAACAAGACGAACGAAATGACCAACATCACCACCGCCACCGCGGTAGCACCGGCGTAGTCGTATTGCTCGAGCTTGCCGATGATGATGAGCGGCGTGATTTCAGACACCATGGGCATGTTGCCCGCAATGAAAATGACAGAACCATATTCACCAATTGCACGCGCAAAGGCCATGGCAAAACCCGTCAGCAATGCAGGTGCGATGCTGGGAAAAATCACATGGCTAAAGGTTTGCCAGCGCGTAGCACCCAAACAAGTGGCCGCTTCTTCGAGTTCTTTCTCAGCGTCTTCCAGCACGGGTTGCACGGTACGCACCACAAATGGCAAGCCAATGAAGATCAGCGCAATCACCACACCATTGGGGTTGAACGCGAGCTGAATACCCATAGGCTCTAGGTACTGCCCCACCCAGCCGTTACCCGCCAGCAACGCAGTGAGCGATATACCAGCCACAGCCGTAGGCAGTGCAAATGGCAAGTCCACCAAGGCGTCGACCACCTTCTTGCCGAAGAAGTCGTAACGCACCAGCACCCAAGCCACGAGCAAGCCAAATACCACGTTCACCAAAGCCGCAATGAGCGACGCACCAAACGTGAGGCGATACGACGCCATCACGCGTGGGCCTGTGACGGCCTCAATGAATTGGTCCCATGTGAGCGTGAAGGTTTTGAAGATCAATGCAGAGAGCGGGATCAACACAATCAAGCTCAGGTAAGTGAGCGTAAAACCTAGCGTGATGCTGAAGCCAGGTAAAAATCTTTTCATACGGCGGGTGCTTCCAGTTGCAAGGGTTGGCCAACTAATGATTGCAAAAGTGCCAACCCCAAGGGCCAATCACCAAATCCTGCTTCTGTGTTGATGTGCCCTGCGTTTTGTAAGCGTACAAATTCGCTGCCCCATGCACGCGCGTAGGCGCCCGCCGTTCGCACTGAACAATAGGGATCATTGCTGCTGGCAACTAAAACGCTTCGATAGGGCAATGTCTGATAGGGCGCTGGCGAAAAATCTACCAACGGTGCGCGTCGCTCTGGATCAGCGGGCGCCACCAACAAAGCGCCTTGTACCTTGTTGCAAACATCAATTGGTAAATATGTTGTCGCAATGCAGCCCAAACTGTGTGCGACCAAAATCACCTCACGATCTTGTGCCATGATGGTTTGTGCGATGCGCTCAACCCAAGCTACACGAGTGGGCGATATCCAGTTGTCTTGCTTGACACGAACAGCACCTTGGATGGATTGAGACCATAAGCTTTGCCAATGTCCTTCTCCTGAATTCTTCCAGCCAGGGACGATGATGATGATGGGGGGTGGTGACATGGCCGCGATTGTGAAAGTACAAATGCAAATCACAAACGAATCATTTGTAGTTTGTTTATGCCTTAAACATCTAAAGCCTCAAGACGTCACCTGATACGCGATGACGCCTCAAGGTTCATAGACATGCATTTACTTCTTAAGGTAGATCTGATCGAAGCTCGCGCCATCTGCAAAGTGGTCTTTGGTGGCTTTGGTCCAGCCGCCAAACGATTTGTCGATGGTCACCAACAAGTTCAGCTTAGGAAACTGCTTGGCGTATTTGGCTTGGGCCTTGGGTGATGTGGGACGGTAGAAGTTTTTGCCAGCAATGTCTTGGCCCTCGTCACTGTAGAGATATTCCAAATACGCTTGCGACACAGCACGTGTGCCCTTTTTGTCCACGTTTTTGTCGACCACAGTCACCGCGGGTTCAGCAAGGATTGAGATGGAAGGCACGACCACATCAAACTTGGCGCCAAATTCTTTTTCGAGCAAGTAGGCTTCGTTCTCCCAAGCAATCAACACATCGCCTTGGTTGCGTTGTGCAAAGGTGATGGTAGAGCCACGTGCACCGGTGTCGAGCACAGGCACGTTCTCGTAGAGTTTTTTCACGAAGTCTTTGGCCTTTGCATCACCGCCGTATTTGCGTTTGGCAAACTCCCAAGCAGCCAAATAGTTCCAGCGTGCGCCGCCGGATGTTTTGGGGTTGGGAGTGATGACACTGATGCCGGGCTTGACCAAATCGTCCCAGTCTTTGATGCCTTTGGGGTTGCCTTCGCGCACCACCAAGATGATGGTGGAGGTGTAAGGCGAGCTGTTGAGTGGCAAACGCTTTTGCCAGTCTTTGGGAATCAGCGCGCCGTGCTCGTGCAACGCATCGGTGTCACCGCCCAAGGCCAACGTGGCCACATCCGCATCCAAACCGTCGATGATGGAGCGGGCTTGTTTGCCCGAGCCGCCGTGCGATTGTTTGATGGTCACATCTTGACCAGTTTTGGCTTTCCAATTCTTGGCGAAGGCTTGGTTGAACTCAACATACAACTCGCGGGTGGGGTCATATGACACATTGAGCAGCGTCATGGGTGAAGACTGCGCTGCTGCAATACCTGTAAGAGTCAGTAATGCGGTGGTTGCGAGTATCTTGAAAAATTCTTGACGTTGAATCATTTTGGTTCCCTTTGAATCCATCTAAATTTGCGATGAGTGGATTCTTAGCGCAGACGCACTAAAAGGGAACGACAGAGTTTTTGCTTGTTAATTACCTAAACATCTAAGCCAACTTCAAAGCGCGTTCAAAGGGATCTTGAGATAAGACACACCGTTGTCATCTTGGGGCGGAAATGCCCCCGCTCGAATGTTGATTTGAACCGCTGGCAAGATCAGCACAGGCATTGCCAAGGTTGCATCGCGGGCTGTACGCATGCGCACAAACTCAGCCTCTTCAATGCCATCATGCAAGTGGATGTTGTGTGCACGTTGTTCGGCCACCGTGGTTGCAAACTGAACGGCACGGCCTTCGGGTGGGTAGTCGTGACACATGAACAAACGGGTGCAATCAGGCAAGCTCAAAATTTTTCGTGCAGATGCATAAAGTGTTTTGGCGCTACCACCAGGAAAGTCGCAACGTGCCGAGCCCACATCGGGCATGAACAAGGTGTCACCCACAAACACCGCATCACCCACTTGGTAGGCGACGCACGCGGGCGTGTGTCCCGGCACATACAAAGCTTTAGCGATTAAGTTGCCGATCGCAAATGTTTCATCCGTTTGCAGCAGGTGGTCAAACTGTGTGCCGTCTACCTTGAAACTGGCCTCTAAGTTGAAAACGTCTTTGAAGACACGTTGCACTGCGGTGATGTGATCGCCAATGGCTGTTTGCCCACCCAACTGCGCTTTGAGATAAGGCGCTGCGGTGAGGTGATCCGCATGAGCGTGCGTTTCTAATATCCATTGCACATGCAGTTTTTTCTCGCGCACAAAGGCAATCACTTTGTCAGCAGACTCGGTACTGGTTCGACCTGAATTTGGGTCGTAGTCGAGCACTGAATCAATGATGGCGCAGGCGCTTCCCTCTTTCTCGTACACCACATAGGTCACGGTCCAAGTAGTCGGATCGAAGATGCTGTGCACAAGGGGGCTCAAAGCTGCAGGTATAGAAAAGCTCTGGTTCATAAGGGCACAATAATATAGGTAACTTTAGATATACAAAGCATGCACATCGATTGGCTTCATTTCACACCTTGGCCAGCCCTACTGGGCGGCATTCTGCTCGGCAGTGCGGCGAGCGCGTTGTTTCTCAACAGTGGTCGTATTTTGGGCATCACGGGCATATTGGAAGGGGTGCTGGCTCGCAAGTCTGAAGACTCGCCATGGCGTTTTTCTTTTTTGCTCGGCCTCTTTGCAGCACCTTGGGTCGCCAAGCTCATCTTGCCCACAGACCTCATGCATGCGTCACGCATGGATATAGGCTGGGGCATGCTGGTGGTGGCCGGCTTGTTGGTGGGTTTTGGTACACGTTGGGGTACAGGCTGCACCAGCGGTCATGGCATTTGTGGGTTGAGTCGTTTGTCGGTGCGATCTTTGGTCGCCACCTTGTCGTTCATGGGCACGGGCTTTGTCACCGTGTTTGTCATTCGCCATTGGTTGTGAGGAGCCAGCGATGCAACGCGTGATTGAATTTTTATTGGGCCTCACCTTTGGCCTAGGCTTATTAATTTCAGGCATGACCGACCCCGGCAAAGTGCAAGGTTTTTTAGACTTGGCGGGCGCGTGGGACCCCTCACTGGCATTTGTGATGGGCGGCGGCGTGCTGGTGGGATTGCTTGGGTTTGGTTTGGCCAAGAAAAAGGCCATCAGCCTCTCAGGCACACCTTTTCAATGGCCAGCAATGACGCAAATCGACCGCCCCTTGGTGTTGGGCAGCTTGATGTTTGGCGTGGGTTGGGGCTTGGCTGGCTTTTGCCCAGGTCCGGCGCTGGTAGCCATGGCTGCGGGCAACGACAAAGCCTTGGTGTTTGTGCTGGCCATGATGGCTGGCATGGAACTATTTGAGCGTTTCAAAAAAAGAGACAATTGAAGGCTTGACCGCCTACTGACCATTGGGGAATTTTGTGAACTTGACCAGCTTGATTGAAACCTTCGGAGACCACTCGGTCTTGGCCATGGGTGGCGCACTGATTGGTTTGATGTTTGGTTTTTTCGCGCAACGTTCCAAGTTTTGCGCACGCGCGGCTGTCATTGAATGTTGTGATGGCTCATGGGGATCGCGCTTGGGCGTGTGGCTGCTGGGCTTTGCTGTGGCCATTTTGGCGGTGCAAACTATTGTGTTGGTTGGCTTCTTAAAGCCTGAAAGCTCTCGCCATTTGGGCTCACCTGGCAGCGTTTCAGGTGCAGTAGTGGGTGGCCTGATGTTTGGTATGGGCATGATCATGACGCGCGGCTGTGCGAGTCGATTGCTCATTCTGTCGGCTAACGGCAATTTGCGCGCCCTGCTCTCTGGCTTGGTGTTTGCCGTCACCGTGCAAGCCTCTATTTCTGGCTTACTGGCCCCCGCACGTCAGTGGGTCACATCACTGTGGATGGTCGAAGGTGGCCCAGACCGCAACTTGCTCAACTTCACCACCTCATGGATGGGCCTGGTGGTGGGTGTCGTCATTGGCGTTTTGGCGCTCTGGCGTTTGCGTCACAGCCAAGACAACAGCAGCACATGGAACTGGGCGGGTGCCTTTGTAGGCTTGGCCATCGCGCTGGGCTGGGGCATGACGCAGCTGGTCGCCAGTGTTTCATTTGAACCCATTGCCGTGCAAAGCCTGAGCTTCAGCTCACCCTCCGCCGAATGGCTGATGCGCACGCTGTCTACTGCGACAGCACCGAGCTTTGGCTTTGACGCGGGCTTGCTACCAGGTGTTTTTGTGGGTTCTTTGGTGGCCAGCATCATGTTTGGTGAATTCAAGTTTGAAGGCTTTCAAACAGAAAACAAACTGGGCCACTACCTCACAGGCGCCGTGTTGATGGGCTTTGGCGCTGTCATGGCCGGTGGTTGCACCGTGGGCTCAGGCATGAGCGGTGGTGCTATTTTCTCGAACACGGCGTGGCTCACACTGGTGTCGATCATCCTGGGGGCTGGATTGACTTACAAAGCGCTCAAATCCATCAACAGCCCCATCTGAAAAACTTATTCAGCAACGGCGCAGGCAGTGCCTTCAGGCACGCCGAGCTTGCGCAAGATGATGCCCATGGGGCAAAAGTTGGTGAAACCAAACTGAAACAGGTTGAGGCCTACAAACGCAGTAAAGGCCAAAGCCCAGTGGCTCACAAACACAGGGCTGGCTTCTACGCCCAATGCCAGTGACACCATGATGAACAAACCCGCAATGATGCGGATATAACGTTCGACAGTCATTTTTTAAACTCCATTTAACGAAATCAAACGGCAGCAAAGCCAGGGTTGGGCAACACGCCTTCGAGCTTCGGTGTATTGAGCTTGCGCTTAGACACTTTGCCGCCGCTGGCCTTGAGCCATTGTTCTGCAAGCTCCCACACGGGCTTGAGGTTTTGGTTTTTGGCTTCTTCAGCCACGGGTGCCCAGCCTGCCACCTTGTATTTCTTATTGGCATCAATGAGCTTGCCTTTGAGGCGCATCTCACCAATGCGGTTACCCATTTTTTCATTGGGGCGACACACATATTCGAGGCCACCCACACGCACCATGTCACCACCTTGTTGGTAATAAGGATCGGGGTTGAACAAGTTGTCGCACACGTCTTCCAGAATGGTCTTGATGGTCTCGCCCGTCATTTCAGACACCGTGGCATATGAATAGGTCGTGGCCGTCATGTCCATCAACCATTCACGCGTGATGGCTTGGCCTGGCAACAAAGATGTGCCCCAGCGGAAACCTGGCGAGAACGCCATATCAGCACCTTGCACATCCATCAAGGCATCGAGCAACAACTGATCGCCCGTGCCATTGAAGTTGCCACGGCGGTACAGCGTGCCTTCGGTGATGGCCAAGGTTTCGTTCAACTTGGCTTCATAGGGTGCGCGAATCTTATTGATGAGCGCGTCCATCTCTTTGTCCGCAGGCAACATGTTGGAAAAGATAGGCAACAACTTGTAGCGGAAGTCAGTGATTTTTTTGTTCTTCACTTCAAAGTCGAGGACGCCCAAGAACTTGCCGTTCGAGCCTGCGTTTGTGACGATGGTCTTGCCGCCTTTGTTATTGACCAAAGTAGCGACAGGCATGCCGTCGTGGGTGTGACCACCCATGATGGCGTCGATGCCGCTGACACGGCTGGCCATTTTCAAATCTACGTCCATGCCGTTGTGTGACAGCACAACTACCACCTGCGCCCCTTTGGCACGGGCTTCGTCCACCATCTTTTGCATGTTTTCGTCTTGAATGCCAAAGGCCCAGTCGGCCACCATGTAGCGCGGGTTGGCAATCGGTGTGTAGGGGAAGGCTTGGCCAATGATGGCACAAGGCACACCGTTCATTTCACGAATCACATAGGGCTTGAACACCTGGTCGCCAAAGTCTTGCGTCTTGATGTTTTGCGCCACAAAGTCGACCTTGCCAGCAAAGTCTTTGTTCACAATTTCTTGCACGCGGTCCATGCCGTAGGTGAATTCCCAATGGCCAGTCATCACGTCTACGCCCAACAATTTACAGGCGTCGACCATGTCTTGACCGTTGGTCCACAACGAGGTAGCCGAACCTTGCCATGTGTCGCCGCCGTCGAGCAGCAACGCACCAGGACGACTAGCCTTGAGGCGCTTGACCAGAGTGGCCAAGTGCGCGAAGCCCCCCACTTTGCCGTAGCGTTTGGCCGCCACTTCAAAGTTCAAATAGCTCATGCCATAGGCCTCGGCGCTACCGGGGCGCACCCCCGCAGTTTTGAGCAAATGCTCGCCCACCAAATGGGGCAGCTGACCTTTCATACTCCCAATGCCAAGGTTGACACTGGGTTCGCGGAAATAGATGGGCTTCAACTGGGCGTGGCAGTCGGTCATGTGCAGAAATGACACTTGACCAAACTTCGCAATGTCATACAGGCCATGGGCCGCTGCACCTGCGTCGGATTGGGCAAATGCATTCATATTGAGGCCAGCCATCGAGCCAGCCCCCATGACTTGCATGAATTCGCGTTTGGTTAAGTTCATATCAGCACCTACTTATTTAAATAACGTAGAAAAGCCGCAGACGATTGCTCATGCTGCGGCCCTTTGGAAGATTACTTGTTGACGGGCGACGCTGGGTCGAGCAACAAAGCCATCACGTGTTTGATTTGCACTTCTGTCAAGATGCCTTTGTGCGCAAAACGCGGCATATTCGAGCAAGCGTTGTAAGCGCGTGCATTTTGAATCTTGCCCCAGGTGTATTCCACGATAGGTTTGGACTCTGCACTATTGGGGTTGGTCACACCGCGCATCTTGCCGTAGTTATACAGGCTAGGACCGAGCGTGCCATAAGACAACTCTTCTTTGCTGATTTGGTGACAGTTGTAGCAATTACCGCCATTCACAGAATCGGCCTTGTCGGTCCATGTTTTGCCAGCGCCGCTTTGTGCGACTTTTTCGCCTTCTTTGTAGTCACCCAAATACTTGCCATCGACGGGTGGCTTGATGGTTTGCATGTTGCGTGCCTCGATGGCTTCAGCCACTTTGGCATCAAGTGCGACACCAGTGCGGTCGGCTTCGGCGCACAAGCGGTTGTCTTCATCTGGGCTCAAGCGATCCAGGTTAGCTTGACCTTCAGCACGAAAGGAACGACCCAAGATATCTTGGGTGAGTTTGTCGAGGTCTGCGCTCGTGGGCATGGGCGCTGCACATGCAGTGAGTAAAGCCACAACGATGGCGCTAAGTGCGATTGAATATTGACGTTTCATGATGCCTTGTCCTTATCGCTTGATGGCTGGAGCGGTGGCTTCGCCACCTTTGCCGTTCACACCCATGTACACGCCCAAGGCGATGGTGGCTTCGCTGCCAAACAAGGGGTAAGGGAAACGTTGTTGACGGTAGCAATCGTTCAAGCGCAATTGAGCGCCCCACATTTGTCCGTTCGATACACGATACGCAGGCCAAGCTCCAAAGCCGTTACCGGCTCCTGGGTTTTTGGTCAGGTTAGGCAAGTCTTGCAAACGGATGCGCTTATCGTCTTGGCTGTGGCAGGTGGAACAGGCAAAGTCGTGTGATCCGCCGCGCATGAAGAACAGGCGCTTACCCACTTCATACATCTTGCGTTCTTGCACATGGCTTTGTGAGAGGTTGAACTTCATACCTTTGGATTCACCAGAAATCCAAGTCGCCAATGCAGTGACGTTGCTTTGCTCGCCTTTGCCAAAGGGTGTCTTGGCAATTTCTTCACCATTGAAACCTTGCAGCTCTTGCATGCAGGTCACCAAACGTGATTCGAGGTCTTGCACACGGCCGGTGTCTGAGAAGTAACGGGGCAACTCGACCCAAGCGCCTTTGACAACACCTGCGCCTTTGCCCAAATCGCATTTCTCAAGCGATGCATTTTTGGGCCCGCGCTTTTGCTTCCACAGATCTTCACCTTTGGCTTCAAACAACTCGGCGGGGTTGCCGTCTTGCAGCATGGCGCGGTATTCCGCGATGCTGTCGCTTGACGACTTCTGGGCGAACGCAGCGGCAGACAAGCCGATGAGCCCTAAAGCAAAAATTAATTTCTTCATTCGTGTCTCCACTGCGTCCAAGGTGATTACGAAACCGTGGCTTCGTCAGAGCGTGAATCGCCCTTGTTGTCTTTCCAAGTGATGCCCACTTTGTCACCGGCTTTGGCACCTTTGATGGTGAACTGCAAGAAAGGGTTCTTAGACACAGCGGGGCCCCACTCGGCTGTCATCACGACTTTGCCGTTCAGAGTCGCAGTCACGTCTTGAATGTGCCATGCGGGAATGATTTTTCCGGTGCCGTCTTTGCGTTGACCGGATTCCATTTCGTGACTCATCAAGACACGGATGGTTGCTTTGTCGCCAGCTGCTTGGGCGCGAATGCGCATTGGATCTGCCATGTTATTTCTCCTGGTATTTCTAAATTAGCCGCCGCAGCCACCGAGTGTCACTTTGACTTCTTTCTTCGCGAAGAAAGCTTTGCCGTCGTTGGTGATCGCAACGGCGTACACATCCGACGATTGGCCCATTTTTGAGCGTGTGGCGAAGTTGGCTTCGACATCAGGACTCATGTTGAACATCGCAATCAAAGCCGATGGGTTTTTCTCCACCAACAACAACATGCGCTTGACGTTGCCCAAGCTGGTGCTCACGCCCAATGGCACAACAGCACCGTTTTCAGCGATGTCTGGACCCGTGATGGTGACATCCTTGCTTTCCACGGGGGCTGAGCCGCCCATAGCTTTGACAGCTTCAGCCACGCTCTTGGTTTCAAAAGCTGCTTTGTCAAACGCTTGCGCGTATTGTGGGAACAGGCCTGTAGAGGCCAAGAGGCCTGCCACCGCAGCGCTGTGCTTAAGGGTCTCGCGACGAGTTTGCATGTAGTGCTCCTAAAAATGAGTGAGGGTTATTTTGCCGCACCGGCTGCAAGCCAGTTGGCGATGGTTTTAATGTCCGCATCAGACGCAGTTTGGGCAGGCATTGGAATTGCGCCCCACACACCCGAGCCACCTGATTTGATCTTGCCGGCTAAGTAATCAGCTTTACCTGAATACTTTTTAGCGATGTCGTTGAAGCTTGGGCCGACCACTTTGGTGTTTTGCGCATGACAGGCAGTGCAGTTGTGTTTACCCAGTAATACCAAGGCGGGGTCAACCACTTTGGCTGCGGGCTTAGGTGCTGCAACGGATGCTGCTGCGCTTCCTACCGTAGCAGATTTGTTTTCAGGTGTTGCCGTGTTAGCCCCATGCTGTTGACCTACCAAACGGTTTTGGTCCGCCAAGTTGCCGTGCGCATTGCGAGCGTAGTCGGGCAACATGGAAGCCACTTTGGCTTCAGGAACGCAGTCCTTCATACACGCTACGTTGGCGGTGTCAGGCTTGGGCGCGCCGTTGAACTCTTTACCAGCCCACATCGCATGCTTGGTACTCATGCCATTTCGGTTAGGCATGCGCTTTTGCACCTCGGCGATGTTTTTGTCGGTCAACACAAAATTTTCAGGCACCACATCGGCCAAGCTCAACAGGTAAGCGGTGACTGCATACACCTCGTCAGGCTTGAGTGACTTCGGCGCCGTCCACGGCATGGCGCGGTTGATGTAGTCCCACAGTGTGGACACCGTGGCCACTTTCATCAGCGTGGTGCGGCCGGGGAAATCGGCGCGCTTCAAGTTGGCCACGTTGCCTGTTTTGATGTCGTCTTTGGTCGTACCGCCAATCAAAGGGCTGAACACTTCGTTGGACTCACCAAAGACACCATGGCAGTGGGCGCACTTGGCTTCCCACAAGTCTTGGCCTTGGGCAACAGAGCCTGAACCTGCGGGCAAACCTTTGAAGTCGGGGCGCACATCAATGTCCCATGCGGCCACTTCTTTGACGGTTGCTGGGCGACCCACACCTGGATAAGCCATGCTTTGTGCGCTGGCAAAACCAGCAGCAGCCAATAGTGCAGTGGTCAAAACGACTTTACGAAACTTGGACATTCTTGACCTCGCCGTTTTCTTGTACCAACCAAGATTGGATGGCGTTGTTGTGATAAATCGAACGGGTACCACGCGCTGCACGCAAGTGCTTGTAAGTAGGCTGCACGAAGCCAGTCTCGTCCGTGGCGCGGCTTTGGATGATGGCCGGCTTACCGTCCCACACCCAATCGATGTTGAAGCGTGTCAGTGCTTTACTGAGCACAGGTGTTTCCAAACGGGCTTGTCGCCAGTTGCGACCACCATCGACCGACACGTCAACCTTGTGAATCTTGCCGCGACCCGACCATGCCAGACCTGTGATGTTGTAGAAACCTTTGTCCAGCAGCACTTGGCCACCAGAAGGCGTAGTAACCACGCTCTTGCATTCTTGGATGTTGGTGTACTGACGGTGTTGGCCGTCAGGCATCAAGTCCATGTAATGCACAGCTTCGTCTTTGGCAGCGTAGGGCATATCACCCACTTCAATGCGACGCAAATACTTCACCCAGCTCACACCTTGAATGCCAGGCACGATCAAACGCAGCGGATAGCCATTTTCGGGACGCAACATCTCGCCGTTTTGGCCATAGGCGACCAACACTTCGCCTGACAGAATAAGGCTCATGGGAATGGTGCGGGTCATGGAAGAACCGTCGCCACCTTCGGCCAAGATAAATTTGGCGTTCTTGAAATCAGCGCCAGCAATTTCAAGCAAAGTGATCAAAGGCACGCCTGTGAACTCGCTGCACGACACCATACCGTGTGTGTATTGCACGGTGGGAACGGCCACATTGCCCCACTCGACAGCCGTGTTTGCACCGCACTCGATGAAATGGAAACGTGAGACGGAAGGCAAACGCATGATTTCGTCCATGGTGAACACTTTGGGTGTTTTCACCATGCCATTGATCATGAAGCGGTGCTTAGAGGGATCAATGTCCCACCAGCCTTGGTGGTGACGCTCGAAATGCAAACCACTCGGGGTGACGATGCCAAACAAAGACTGTAAGGGTGCAAATGACACCGAGGCTTGCGTGGTTTGTGTCAAGCCTGGGCTTTGACGACGCTGTACGTTGGACTCGAACTTAGAAGGAACGCCATAGCCGTTATTTGCTGCCACGCCTTGGCCTAAACCTGTCGCGTGTTCGGGCAGGTTCAAGATGTTGGGATCACCGCCCTCGGATGGCACAGGGTTGCCTTGTGCCAAAGCCATGGGTGCAGCAGCACCTGCGGCAGCAGCCGCAAATGCGGTGCGAATGAAGCTACGACGACCGTTCTTGCTCTCGGCA
Organism: Comamonadaceae bacterium; assembly: GCA_947447405.1. GTDB lineage: Bacteria > Pseudomonadota > Gammaproteobacteria > Burkholderiales > Burkholderiaceae_C > Limnohabitans. Next base: position 15,583 of record CANFKQ010000043.1, read on the forward strand.
ATGACCGTGCGAATGCCGTCACGGTCTAAAAAGTTTTCGGGTGCTTTTTGAATGCGCCCCGATTGAATGCCATCTGGTGTTTTCACAGACAGTCCTTCCACATCAGTTATATATCAACAGTGGCTAATATAAATCATCTCTGATACAAAGACTATCGGGTTTACGCCATAACCCAAATTAACTCAGCGAAACTTGTAGTGCTGTTTGTTCAAGACAGCAGCCACGGCGTTGGTGTCTTCTGGAAAAAAACCGAGGTTGAGCTCGGTGTTGCAGTACTCCACCATGCCGCGCAAAGCACCCGCCGTGTTGATGCGGCCTTTCGGGTTATAGATGTCATTGCCGTTGCCGCCCACGCGCCGGATGTGGCATTCGTTACATTGGTTTTCAGCAATCAGCTTTTCACCGGCTTTGAGGTCGGCATCTTTAAACAGTGTGTGTTGCTGAGCACTAGCAAGGCCAGCGCTCACCCAAAAAATCAAGAACAAAAACTTTTTCAAGCGATGTCTCCTCGTCATTTTTCTTGCAAAAACTCAGGCAGCAACACCTTGTAATGCCGACCATGCTTGTCGAGTGGCGCCATCACACCAGCACGCACCAAGGCAGTGACCTCCCGGCTGACAGTCTCTAGCTTCAAGTCCATCATGGCCCCCATGTCATCGCGGCCAAACAAGGTAGCAGTGCCGTCTTCGGACATCTCGTGCATTTTGCAAATGAAGTGCAGCACGCGCTGGCGTGCCGTGCCAAAGTTCAACTCAGCCAACCAATCATCGGCGAGTTTCAGGGCACTTTGCCACTTCTGCATCAACTTGCGGTGCAAGCGTGGGCTGTTGGCACCCAGTTGATGCACCACGTCTAGTGGAATGCGACACAAAGACACCTCACTCAGCGCCACCGCTTGGCTGTCGTAACGACGTGTCGCCAAGGCTTCAAGCCCCACGACATCGCCGGGAAACAACACACGCACCACGCGCTCACGGCCATCTGCCGTCACGCGTACCAGCTTGACCATTCCTTTGCGAAGTGTGAACACACCGAGTGCCTTGTCTGACGCCTCGTATAAGGATTGACCCGGCTGATAAACCAAATCATCAATGGGTGCGTGAATGAGGTTGAAGTCTTGTTCGTTCAAGTCAGCAAACAACACCATCTCACGGATGCCGCAATTGCGGCAGTCCGAGGTGCCGCGCCAAGCGGATTCGGTTTTGATAGGAATCATGGGCCAGCCACCACACGACGCGCCACCGCCAACTGCTCATCAAGATAGGCGCCATAAAAATCAGGCAAATAAGCACCCTTCAAGCGTATGGCCACTTCACGACCTTGCGCGCCAAAGAACAACACGGTGGGCGCCAACTTGATGCCCTGCTTGCGCACCCATGCATCGTGCGTGAGGGCTGCTCCATCAAAATCAAGCAAGGCACGGTTGTCACGCATGTCCACTTGGACCACGTGCAGACCAGAGGCCAACAAAGGATGCAAGTAGTTCTCACGCACCACTTTGCAAAACGGGCAACCATGCAAGCTGACCATCACCACCAAAGGCTGCTTGACCTGCAAGGCTAGCGCCAGCGAGGCTTGCAATGACTCGGTGCTGGGTAAGGTAATAGAGGTTGCCATGGCATTCAGCGCGGGCGCAGTAGCCACGCACCAAGCAAAGCTTTGCA
>CANFKQ010000044.1 GCA_947447405.1 Comamonadaceae bacterium
ACTTTAAAAATGGTGTTGAGTTCCAAGATGCCTGCAGGTTCAACCCCAAATTTTTGGATGATGCGTTTGCGGTCATCGCCCAAACCAAAGCCAGCTTTGGCAATGCCAGGGCGAGCCAGCAAGTCAGCTGCCACGGCGTGGCACTCGGGGTCGTGCAGTTGAAACACCCATGCACGCTCGCTGGTCGAGAGCTGCAACACATGCGGGCCGTCAGACGCTTCGCCTACGCGGAATGTGGGTTTGGATTCGGTGTCAAAGCCCCAGGCGCGTGAGGACACCAAGGCGTCGTGTGCAAGGCCAGCTTGTTTGCTGGTGTTGACCAAAGTGATGCGGTCTAGCCCCAAACGTTCAAACGGCGGGAGCAGGGCGATGGCTTCTTTGTCGGGGGTGTCTAGGCGTTGAGTCATATGTGGCTGTTCTGAGTTCAACGCTTCTTAGGCTTGCGCGCCGTCTTCTTTGTTTTCTCGATCGCCTCTTTGCGCACGGCGCGTTCAGCGTCTGCAATTTTTCCTTCGGCCAGCCATGTAGCAAATTCTTCGGGCGTTTCTAGCGTGACGCGGCCCAGTGCTGCCGTGCGGAAATCGTGAATCACGATGTGCGCGGCTTTGGTGAGGTTGATGTGCCCACCGCTTTGCACTGCGCCGCGTTGACGGCCAATGGCCTCTAGCATTTCTTCATCGGTGTGGTTGGCCACGTCGTCGATGTTGTAACGTTTGTGCAGTTCGTCGGGGTACCGGGGAATGAGGTAGTTGAGTAGCTCAAGTGACACAGTTTCTTCGTCAAACGCGTTCACGCCAATGGCACCGCTGGCCGCTAAGTTGAAGCCACTTTGCTCGACGATGATGCGTGGCCACAGCACGCCGGGGGTGTCGTACAAATAAAAGTCATCGGCCAAGGCGATGCGTTGCTCAATCTTGGTCACACCCGCTTCATCACCCGTCTTCGCAGCACGTTTGCCTTTGAGCGTGTTGATGAGGGTGGACTTACCCACGTTGGGAATGCCGCAAATCAGCACGCGCATCGGCTTGACCATGCCGCCACGGTTGGGCGCGAGTTGTTGGCAGGCGTCAATCAGCGCTTTGGCGGGCGATGTCATGCTCGTGTCAAGGCCAATGGCGCGCACGCCGGGCATGACGTTGTAGTGGGCCAGCCACATCGCCGTGCGGGCGGGGTCGGCCAGATCTTGCTTGCTCAGCACCTTGAGTGCAGGTTTGGTTTTGATGAGCTCAGCCAACATTGGGTTGGCGCTAGAGCCGGGCAAACGGGCGTCGAGCATTTCGATGACGACGTCAATGTCTTTGATGCGCTCTCCAATCGCTTTGCGCGTGAGGTGCATGTGTCCGGGGAACCATTGAATCGCCATAAAAGAGCCGCTATTGACCTGAGGATGAAAGGATGTGATTGTCGGTCACGAATGCTTAGCCAGTTCTTGCAACCGCACATGCACGTCATCTGTTAAATCAACAGGCTGCTGATGTTTGGCTTTGAGGTAGTGCGTTGTGAACACATCAAAGTAAGCATTCAGAGCTTGGCCTGCCAGCACGTCATCGGCTAACGAAAGGCACATCGCGCCCACTTCAGCAGTGCAAAAATGCGCTTCGCTTTGTGCGCGGCGCAGGGTGTAGCGCGAAAGTTGCTCGGGGTGCAGGCTGAGTACGGAGAAGTTTTGCAGATACGGGCTTTTGCGAAACATCTTGCGGGCTTCGTCCCATGTGCCGTCTAGCAGGATGAACAAGGGGCGCTTCATAGGTTGCGTGTCGGCATCGTGCGCGACCTCATGTACCACGCGTGCGCCATCGGCAAACTTAGCTGGAAACACCACATAGGGTTGCCATTGCGGGTCGCTCAACAGAGTGAGTAGTGCAGGGTCTACCTCGGTGCGCGCCCAGCCAAAGGCAAACGTGTCGGCTACCACATCGGCAATTAGCCAACCGGTGTTGCTGGGTTTGAGCGGCTCGATGTCGGCCATGAGCAAACACATGCCTGCGCGGGTGGGCACTTCAGGGCGCAGTGCGCAGATGCAGTGGGAGGGGACTAGACGGCAGCCTGTGCAGCGTTCACCCTTGGGGCCGCCACGGGCTAGAAAGGGTTTGACGCTGCGAGCGAGGCGAGCTGCGCGTAAGCGCGAAACTGCGTGAGGCACAGCTTATTCGGCCACGTTGCACTCGCGTCTCAGCAGAGAGAGTGCATCGTGTAGTTTGTAGTCGTGGTCGCTCTCCAACGTGTCCAGCGACTCGTCGATGAAGGCTTCCCACATGTCGATGTAATCGTCTTGATGCTCAGCGGGCGCATTGGCTTGGATGAAGGCTGTGGCCAGTTCAGACTTCAAACCCGATTTGCGGATTTTGCGAATCAGCGTGGCCGCGGTTTTTTCTGTCAGCAGTGTTTTTCCCGTGCTGCCGGTGGCGATGCACAAAAAGAGCGTGAGCAGCGAGCTGTCGTCGCTGTGGCCGCCTGTGGCTTTGGTCCACGCAGCAGAGGTTTGGCGGTCAAAGTGGTCGACCTCAGACAAACCGTCTTCCACCCAAAAGTAGCGACCTACAAAGGCGGGTGTTTGGTTGAACAACTTTTGGCATGTGATGGCGCTGTCCAAAATTTTGGGCAAGTCGGCTTCGACGCTTTGTCTCACTTGCTCGACCGCTGCGTTAAATTCAGCAGGCAAGTTTTTGGGCGTTGCTAAGTTGATGGTTTTGGTCGCACTAGGTTTGCGCAGGGTAGCGATGATTTTTTGAAAGGCCACCCAGTCTGGCATGTCTTTGTGTTTGGTGGCTGCGGCCAACAGCGCAGTGCGAATGACGGCTTCGGCATCGCAGCCTGCTTCTTCTAAATCGTCAGCGTGCAGGCCCAGTTGGTCGGCCATCCAAATGGCGGCGTCAATGACGTGGGCCACTTGTTGACGCTTGGTCAGCTCGGCTTGGTAGTCGGCTAAATTGCACATTGACCACTTAGCCAATTGCGGAATATGTTTGTCACTAAAGCCACCATGCTCGTTCATGCCAAAGTGCGTGTTTTGCGGCATGACGATGAGGGCTTTGAGCATGTCTGATGCAGCCTTCGAGCGCGACATGAAAGAGTGCTCGCGTAGGTGCTCAGCCGCTTTGCGCAAGTCACCTCCGCTTTGAATTTGCAGTGTGAGGCTGACCATGTTGACGATGCGGTCCTTGGCTTTTTCTAGCTCGGGGCGCAAAAATTCACTGCCAAAGTAACGCGCAATTTGCACCATGCCTTTGGGTGCATCGGTTTGAATAGCCTCTAGCTTGGTTTGGTCCAGCACGCCGTGTTGCACGCCGAAGGCCAACGCCTTTTCAAAGAAAGGGCGGTCATCAAAAAGGGCAACAGATTGCGTCATGTTGGTCAGCAAACTTAGATGGCAGATTCTTCGTCAGAGTCACGTGCTGCTGGCGTGGCTTGGCCGCGGTCGGTGGCGCTGGTTTCCACGCGGTCATCGTCTTCATCCTCGTCTTCTTCAGACAGGCCGGCATCGTGGGCGCGTGCTTTGGCGCGCAGCACCAGCAGCATTTCGATGAAGAGGTCTGGAATTTTGTGACGCAAGATCCAAGCGAGTTGCATCCAGTCTTGGTCAGCCACTTCGTCTTCTTCCACGCGGGGCTTCACATAAGCTGAGCCGAGCAGGGCGCTTTCAGACAGCATGTCGCCGTCGTCTTCCATGGTGTCGAATGTACCGGTGCGGGCAAAGGCTTCGACGCGGCTCCACTTTTCGCTGAAGTAGTCGGCCAGCGCTTCTGCGCCGCCTTCTAAGTCGCCAATGGCGGTGAGGAACTCAACCGTGTCTGCGTCTTCGCGAAAAATGATGGAGTTCATCATGCCGCGCAAGTGGGTGCGGGTGAGGTCTTTGTATTGTTTTTCAATCACCACAGCCCGGGCAAATTGCTCAGGCGTGACCAGCAGGTTGATGACCGATTCTTTAGACGTGTCGTACTCACGGATCACAGCCAAGATGTCTTTGGGTGGCAACTGCTCCAGCACCACCATCAGCGCTTGATCGCCCTCGGCATCGGCCAGCTCGACCAATGCAGCTTCTGCGCCTGTGATGTCGCCAGCAGCGATGAGGCTTTGTGTTTTGGTAATCAGTGCGATGGCATTGGTTTTGTCGGTCATGACGTTTCCTTATTCTTTGCTGTCGAAGCCTTGTTCGACCATCCACGCGTTACCAGCTTCTTCGCGTTCACGGGCTTCGCGCTCTTCATCGTGTTCGGCTTGGTCACCGCGTTCGACATTTTGCAAATCTTCATCGGCATCGGCGTCGTTTGACTGTGCGCTGGCTCGCATAGGCGTGCCGTGCATGTATTCAAGTGCAGCGGCCACGGTCATGAACCAAGCGCCAACGGGCTCAGCCAAGATTTGCTTGACCATGGGTTGTGCCCAAGGCGCAATGTGCACGCCCTCAGACAAAGCATCCCAGCTCAGTAAATCATCGGCATCGCGTGTGATGAAGTGGGCCATCAACTCGGGTTCATGAAACTCAAACGCTTGATGCAAGACCACGGCCACCATCTCGGGGTTGAGGTCCATCATCTGCAACAAAAAGTCTAGCTCCTTGCGTTTTTCAGCCAAGCGCTTGTCGAGGATGTACTGGCCTTCAGAATCTGAGTTGAGGTCGTCCAGTTCGGCTTGGTAGGCGGAGCGCAGTTCTTGGAAAAATGGGGAAATGCTCATGGTGTTTGGAATGTCGATGCTTTAAGAACGGTTCAACACTTGCTGAAAGTAGCCTTGCCAAATTTCGCGTGCGGTCTGTGCGGGATCGTCCAGCAAGTTGCGGCGACGGTTGTCGTCGTAGGCTTTGCGTTTGTTGTCGTCTGACAGCACGTCGTAGGCTTCTTGCACTTCACGAAAGCGTGCAGGCGCGTCTTCGGCGGTGTTGCGGTCGGGGTGGAACTGCGAAGCTTTTTGACGGAACGCGCGTTTGATGTCCGCCAGCGTGGCATCGCTTTTCAGCCCAAGGGCGGCGTAGTGTTCAGACACGTTCAGTTCTTTTTAAAAATTACAGCGGTTGCTTCAGGCGAATCTCTTCCACCTTGACAGGGCCCATCGGCACGGTCTTTGCACTGGACATTTCTCGTTTGAAACCAGCCAGCTCGTGAAAGCGCATGGCGCGGTCATTGGCGATGGGGACCCAGATGGACACATGGGTGCAACCTTCTTCTTGCAAACCTTCGCGGGCAGCGTCCCACAATGCCAGGCCAACGCCTTGGCCCCAGTAGGCGGCATCCACGTAGATATCCCAAATTTCACCGAGGGTGTTGGGCGTGCCTTTGTCGCGTGAGCGGTCGTAGCCCACAAAGCCCACGATCTTGCTGCCATCGACGGCCACTTGCACTTGAGGTTCGGCGTATTCAATGGCTTCGCGCCAGTAAACGGTGTTTTTTTCTTCAGGCACTGGCAGCACTTTTGTGCCAGTTTGCATGGTTTTGAACGCTTCTTTGGCGGTGGCGGCATACAGCTCGGCGATTTTGGCAGCGTCGCGCATGGTGGCGAGGCGGACTTCAACAGTTGTCAGGTCGGACATGGAGAGTGGGAATTCAGTAAACAGATAAGACCGCTATTGTCCCAGTAAAACCGACCGCTACTGAGACTTAGGTAGAGTAGTGCCTTCGCTGCTTGCAGCCTTCTTTTTCAAACTCCCAACCCTATGCTCATTCTTGCCCCGATGGAGGGCTTGCTCGACTTTGTGCTGCGCGACGTGCTCACCCGCATCGGCGGGGTGGACCGATGCGTGTCCGAGTTCATCCGCGTCACCAACACCTTGCTGCCCGAGCGCACTTTTTTGCGCATCGTGCCCGAGCTGACGAATGGTGGCCGCACCTTTGCGGGCGTGCCGGTGCGGCCTCAGCTATTGGGGTCAGACCCCCAATGTTTGGCTGACAACGCTGCGCGTGTGGCGGGCATGGGTTGCGATGGGGTGGATCTGAACTTTGGTTGCCCCGCCAAGCAGGTCAACCGCCACGGCGGTGGCTCGGTGTTGTTGCAAGACCCCGAGCTGCTGTACCAAATCGTGCGTGCGGTGCGTGCTGCTGTGCCTGTTCACCAAGTGGTGTCAGCCAAGATGCGCTTGGGCTTCAACGATGACAGCACCGCTGAAGAATGCGCCTTGGCTCTAGAAGCGGGCGGGGCCAGCGAAATTGTGGTGCACGCCCGCACCAAGGCAGACGCTTATCGCCCGCCTGCGTATTGGCACCGCATCGCTGACATCAAAGCTAAGGTCAAAACGCCGTTGGTGGCCAATGGCGAAATTTGGAATGTGCAAGATGCCATCAACGCGCGTGCTGAGTCGGGCTGCTTTGACTTAATGCTGGGGCGCGGCATCGTGACCAATCCAGGACTTGGCTACGCTATCCAATCACATGACGCAGTTGAGAATGGCCGGCCAGCCCCCGCGCCTGAGGTACGCTGGCAAGACCTCCCACCGCACCTGCATACGTTTTGGCGCATCGTGTCGGGCCATGTGAGCGAGCGTCACCAAGCGGGTCGTTTGAAGCAGTGGCTGAATTTTTTGCGCAAACATTACCCCGAGGCAGAGGCCGCGTACATGCATGTACGCACCTTGACCAGCCCTAAAGACATCAACGCATGGTTTGACGCTATGCAACATCCAAGCTCACCATGACCGAAGACAACACCCAAGACACATCCTTTTTACAAGAGCCTCGCCTGTGGCAAAACGAAACGTGGACGGCCAAGGTCATCAAAAACGACGATGACGATGGTTGGGCGGTGGCCATGTTCAAAGACGGCGAATCCGAAGCCGCGCTGATTGGCCCTTGGACCATGGGCCGTGACAAGAAGAATCCCAAACCCTTAGACGGCAACGCCTTCATCACTTTGGTGAAAACCGCTTCAGAGTTTGTGCGCCGCAGCGAGCAACAGTTGCATGCGACGCTGCACCCGTCAGTGTCCGTTAACGGCCCAACAGGTCGCTTGACCGTCTTGTTAGACATCGTGCCCGATGATGACAACCCCTACGCCACACTGAGTGCGCAAGACGAGGGTGGTGACACGCTGGCTGAGGTGCGCGTCGAGGCGGGTTTCAAGTTCAACCGTCATACCGCACAAGCTTGGGTGGATGCAGGCTTTACAAAGCCAAAGGGCGCGAGTTTTTAGGGGGGATGCTGCGCGCGCGCATGTCACACAAACACCTTCACCCTTGGCAAATCATCACTGGCGGCATTTGTGGCTTGGTGCTGACCATTGGTTTGGCGCGCTTTGCTTACACGCCCTTGTTGCCGAGTCTGCAAATGCAAACGGGGTTGACTGACGCTGCCGCAGGCGGTTTAGCTGCCATTAACTACGCCGGCTATATGAGCGGTGCTTTAGCTGCCACATGGATTGACGATGTGCGTTGGCGGCATTGGCTGTACAGCGCGGGCTTGTGGATGGCCTTGCTCACGGTGGCTGCGATGGCACTGACCACATGGATGCCTGCATGGGCATTCATCCGCTACATCGGAGGCTTGTGCGGCGCCACAGGTATGTTGTTGGGCTCAGGCTTGGTTCTGGGTTGGCTCATGCGACAAGGACGTCGGCCTGAGCTGGGTTTGTATTTCATGGGTTTGGGTCTGGGGATTGTGGTGTCGGCCTTGGGCGCTTGGGGCTTGGCGCAGTGGTGGCCCACGTGGTCTGACCAATGGTTGGCATTTGCCGCGCTGGGCTTGCTTTTTTTTGTGCCCGCATGGAAGTGGCGTCCCCCCGTGCCGTCGCACTTGGTGGTGTTGCATGACGCAGCACCTGCGTCTGGCTTGGGCTCACGCCGCTGGGCGTGGACCATGATGACCAGTTACTTTGCAGCAGGTTGGGGTTTTGTCATCAGCGCCACTTTCACGGTGGCGATTGTCGAGCGCGAGCCTGCACTTGCGGGTCAAGGCCCATTGGCTTGGGCGATGGTGGGCATGGCGGCGATGCCGGCTGTGTTCATTTGGGATTTGGTGGCACGCCGTGTGGGCGATAAGCGAGCATTGCTTTTGGCGTTTGGTTTGCAAACCCTGTCAGTCGTGTTACCTGCCATGTCGGGCGGTCTGTGGGCTGCCTTAGCAGGGGCGGTGGGTTATGGCGCGACGTTCATTGGCATTGTGAGCATGACGTTGGCACTGGTTGGGCGCCGCGCGCCGAACAACCCGGGTAAAGCCATGGCCAAGCTCACGCTGAGCTATGGTGCGGCGCAAATGTTGGCCCCCGTGGTAGCTGGCTACATGGCGCAGTCCACAGGCACATTCAAAGGGGCGCTATGGCTGACCGCTGGCGTGATGGCTGCAGGCATGGGCTTGTTAGCCACTTTGCCCAAAGACGACTCAAAGCAAAGCACGCCACACACGATTTGAGCGAAAACCCCCATCTTTGACAGCGCAGGCCCGACAATACGGAGCAAGCTCCAGGGCGCCCCTGCTATTTTTAAAAGCGATTTACTGTGCCCACTCAAAGTTTTATTCTTGGCAAAGACGCGCCGCTCGAATCCACCATCAACTCCATGCAGGCCAAGTTGCAGGCGATGGGGTTTCACATTCAAGAGAAGAGTTGGCTCAACCCCGTGGACGGTATTTGGTCGGTCCACATCCGCGATCGTGATTGCCCTGTCTTGTTTGCCAATGGCAAAGGGACCACACGTATGGCGTGTTTGGCAAGTGCTTTAGGGGAGTTCTTTGAGCGCTTGGCAACCAACTATTTTTGGACGCATTTTTATCTTGGTCCACTTACAGCAGATGCTTCGTTTGTGCATTACCCGCAAGAGCGTTGGTTCGATCTGGACGACGACGGCTCATGGCCAAAGGGTATGCTGAATGACGAGTTGCTCAAGTTCTACAACCCCGAGGGCAACATCGATTGCGCCAATTTGGTGGACTTTAACTCGGGCAACTCAGCGCGTGGCATTTGCGCCATTCCCTATGTACGACAGCGCGATGGCGAGACGGTTTACATCCCTGTCAACATCATTGGCAACTTGTATATGAGCAATGGCATGTCGGCGGGGAACAACGCGCTGGAGGCGCGTACGCAAGCCTTGTCAGAGATTTTTGAACGCCATGTGAAAGCCAAAATCATCAGCCAAGGCCTTTGCTTGCCTGATGTGCCTGAAGCGATCATCAACCGCTACCCACGCATCGCTGCAGGCATTGCAGCTTTGCGCGCAGCAGGCTTTGGTATTTTGGTGAAAGATGCCTCGCTAGGTGGCAAGTATCCCGTGATGAACGTGACCTTGCTACACCCCGAAGATCAAGGCTGTTTTGCCAGTTTTGGTGCACACCCCCGCCTCGAAGTCGCGCTAGAGCGTGCGTTGACCGAGTTGCTGCAAGGCCGCGCCCTCGATACGTTGATGGGCTTTCCATCACCGACTTTTGATTTGGATGAAGCTGCCAGTGCGCCCAACATCGAAATTCACTTTGTTGATTCGAGTGGTGTGATTCATTGGGAATTTTTCGGCCAGATTCCAGACTATGTTTTTGTGGACTGGAACTTTGCCAACACCACTGCTGACGACTACGCGTATTGCGTGAAGCGCATCCACGATGAGGGCTTTGATATTTACATCGCTGACTTTGAGCACTTGGGCGTGTATGCCTGCCGAATTTTGGTGCCTGGTATGTCAGAGATTTACCCCGTGGACGACCTCGACTTTGAGAACAACAGCATCGCCAACGAAATGCGCGAAGCTATTCTTAATTTGACCGATCTCGACAACGAAGAGTGCGCCGATTTATTGGCCTCTTTGAACGAATCTTACTTGGCAGACGAACGGCCCGTGGCCGCCTTGATTGGTATGACACCTGATACGGGCAGCTTTTGGGCTGACCTGCGTGTGGGCGAGCTCAAAACCATGCTGGCTTTAGCCTGCGGCGACGAAGCAGCCACAGTAGAAGGCTGCGAGTGGATTCGCCACTTTGACCAAATTCCGCAGCACCGCCGTGCGGTGTACGCGTGTATCGAAACTTTGGTGCTGCTCACCGATCGTGGCGATACCGCGCCTTATGTGGGTGCGATTCGTCAGCTGTTTGGCGCGGGTGTTTTTGAACAAGCGCATGCGCTCATCATGCAGACAGACCGCTTCATGGGTATCTCAGCGCCAGGTTTGATGATGGAGGGCTGCGAGCTGCAGCAGAAGCTGTGGGCGGCCTACGAAAAAGTGCAGGTGCACAAGTAAATTTAAAGCCCCAAGCTCTCCAGCACCACTACACCTTTGGGCGTTTGCAGTGTGGCTTTGAGGTTAGCCGTACCTTCGGTTACGTTGACGCGGTTGAGCTCAATTGCGTCATAAGCAGCCTGTAGTTTGTCAGCACTGGGGTGTGACACTTCAAGGGTTTGCAGTGTCACACCCGAGCGGGTGAGGGTGTTGCGAGGATGGAGTTTGAGTGGGTCTGTTGCCTCTGGCTTTCCCCATTGAATGAGGGTGGGCATGCAGCCGTCAAACAAACGCTGACCATCTGCGCGTACCGAAATTTGCCAATTGAGCGTGCCACGGTTGGTGCGGCGGCTCGCTGAGATGGCAGGGCCTCGGTCAATGCCTTGCATGCGAATGGCCATACGGGCTGCTTTGATGTCGGGTGTGTTCACCACAAAGTGCACCAAGCGCGGTTCTTTGGCCACGGCTTTTTGCAAGGCCGGGTTGTCCATGTCGTACCAACGGGTGGGGCAGGCACGTTTGGGGCGTACGACGTCGGGGTTGATGGCGATGATCTCCACATACGCCATCGGGTTGGAGGGCGAAGCTACTTTGAACAAGCGGTTGTGTGTGCCGTACAACGTGTGTTCCCCGCCGGGGCTTGGCGTGATGCCCAGTGTGTCTTCACACCATTGCACGCCTTGTTCTAAGGTTTTGGCAACGATGACGAGATGGTCTATTTGTGTATGCATGGGGCAGCACCATACCACTAGGGTTTGGTTAATTGCTGGCGAAGCTCGGTTTTTAATACTTTGCCGTAGTTGTTTTTGGGCAAGTGGCTGACCAGCTCGTAGCGTTTGGGGCGCTTGAAGCGGGCAATTTCATTCAGACAAAACGCGTCCAGAGCCTCGATGGTCAGTGTGACACCCGTTTGCGCCACCACAAAGGCAACGATGATTTCGCCCCACTCGGGGTCGGGTGCGCCCACCACGGCTACTTCGCTCACGCCTGGTGCTTGCAGCAACACTTCTTCCACTTCGCGCGGGTAGATGTTGGAGCCGCCACTGATGATGAGGTCTTTGCTGCGGTCTTTGAGGGTGAGAAAACCATGTGCATCCAAGCAGCCCATGTCGCCCGTGAAGAGCCAGCCATCACGAATGGCCGTTTGCGTGGCGTCTGGGTCGCGCCAATAGCCCGCCATGACGCTGTCGCTTTTGATGAGCACTTCACCCACTTCACCTAAGGCCAAGTCGAGGCCGTGTTCATCGGTGATGCGAATTTGTACAGGCGTTTGGGCTACGCCAATGGAGGCCAAACGTTGGAGGTGATCTGGGTGTGTGGTGTCGCTCAAATGAAAGCGTGACAACGCGGTGCCCACCATGGGGCTTTCCCCTTGTCCGTAAATTTGCACAAAGCGCGGCCCCATGACATGCAGGGCGCGCTGAATGTCTGCTGTATACATGGGCGCACCGCCGTAGACAATGGTTTTAAAGGCGCGGGCGCATTCTGCAGGGTTCAGCTCTGTTTGTTCTGCATGGTCGACCAAGCGCTTGACGATGGTAGGGGCGGCAAACAACGACAGTGGTCCCAGTGATGTGCCAAGCTCAAACAGCTCTGCAGCGTCAAAACCACCCGAGGCGGGAATGACGTGGCGCGCACCTGCCATCAAATGGGGAATGGCATACAAGCCTGCACCATGCGACATGGGGGCGGCGTAGGCGATGGCGTCTTGGTCTGAGACAGCATCCACATCGGTGAAATACGCGAGGCCCATGGTCATCAAATTGCGGTGGGTGATCATGACCCCTTTGGGCCTTCCCGTTGTGCCACTGGTGTAGAACAGCCACGCTAGGTCGTCCGCTTGTCTCTGAGTGATGGGTTGGGTCGGCGCAAGGTCTTCGCAGTCTGGCATGGCCCATAAGGCATTGGCTTCGGCGCTGTCGACATCGATGACGCGCTGCAGGCCTTGTAACTGTTCGCCCGTGTGGGCAGAGACGTCTGCCGTCACAAAAGCGCAGTTGGCTTGCGCGTTGTCAACAATCCATTGCGCCTCCCGCACGTGCAGTTTGGCGTTGATGGGCACCACAGCTAAGCCCGTCCACCAAGCGCCAAACATGACTTCCAAATAACGCGGGTGGTTCTGCATGAACAGGGCCACGCGATCGCCGGGTTTCAGACCTGCGTTTTGAAATTGTTGTGCGAGGTGGGCGCAGCGTTGTGCCCATTGCGCATAGGTTGCCACGGCTTGTGTGCCGTGAAAAATTGCGGGGCGCGTCGGGTACTGACGTGCCATGCGCATGAGCAAATGAGCTAGGTTCAAGTAAATCTCTCGACAAAGAAGGGAATGGTCGGACGATACAACGATTAACTGTGGGAGGATTCAGGCCTTATGAATTTCAGTAAATCCACGGGTGAACGCCCCTCAGAGGGCGAACGCCTTTCCAAACGCATCATGCAGCTGCGCGATTGTTCGCGCCGCGAAGCTGAGCAGTACATCGAGGCGGGCTTTGTGCGCGTCGATGGTTTAGTGGTTCAAGAGCCGCAGTTCCGTGTGACCGCCCAAAATGTCACAGTGGACGCGCATGCCAGTTTGCTCAATCTTTTATCTGTCACGCTTATTTTGAATAAGCCGGTGGGTTGGACGGATGGTTTGGAGCCTTTGCCTTTACAAAAGCTTGATATGCGAGATGCACAGGGGGGGCGCCAAGGTGGCCACCCGACAGGTCATGCTGCTGGGCGTAACTTGCCTCTAAGTCGTGTGCCTAAAGGGCCTCAAAATGTGCGCAGTTTGCTCACCCTCGGCCACCACAGCCCACACGACCACAGCGGTGTGCGCTTTATGAAAAGCCATTTGACCAAACTTGAGGCGAGCGTGCCTCTGGAGTACCAAGCCAGTGGCTTGGTTGCCTTTACCCAAGACTTTCGCGTGCAGCGCAAGTTGATGGAAGACATGGCCTTCATCGAGCAAGAATTGATCGTGGATGTACGTGGCGAGCTGTTGCCCGCTGCGTTGCGCCCGATCGAACGCGCCATGCGTGATGAACGTCTGCGCTTGCCGGATTTCAAAATCAGCGTGGGCAGTGCCAACCCTGAGCGCAGCAAGTTGCGTTTGGCGGTGAAGGGCGCGCAGTTAGGGTTAGCGGCTTATTTGTGTGAACTGGCTGGTCTAGAGATTTTGGCGCTGCGCCGTATCCGTCTGGGACGCGTGAGTTTGGGTGATTTGGAAGAGGGCGCTTGGCGCTATCTGGCCGAAGGCGAGCGTTTCTGACGCAGATTCAAAGAGGTGCTTAGTTGTTGTCGCTGTTGCCCGCAGCAGACACACGGCGGGCACCGGTAAAGCGACGTTCCCAATAAGCATCGCGCATGTCTTCGACCCTGACTTGTTTTCCAGGGCGGGGTGAGTGGATGAACTTGTTGTCACCCACATAAATGCCCACATGGCTAAACGTTTGGCGCATGGTGTTGAAGAATACCAAGTCACCTGGTTTTAAATCTTGTTTGTCGATTTTTTCAGTAGCGGCGGCTTGCTCGCTAGCACGGCGGGGTAAGACTTTGCCCACGGTTTGCTCAAACATAGAGCGCACAAAGCCACTGCAGTCAAATCCCGTGGCTGCGCTGGTGCCACCACGGCGGTATGGCACACCTAAGAAAGTCATGGCGTTGCCTACTAAATCGGAGGCTGTATCTCCTACCGATTGGCGCATCTGGTCCATTTGCGCGACGATGCCGCGCTCGGCCAGATAGCGCTCAATGTCGTCTGCGGCGTTGTTAGACGGTGCAGCATGTGCACTGGCGACGCAGCAGAGTATGAGGAAGATTTGTTTCAACATAACCCTTGATTCTAACTGCTTTATTTGTGAAAATTTATCAAATGTTGCGCGTAAGTCTTTGATTTGACTGGGGTTAGTCCTAGGGTCATCGGGCTGGAAAGGCTATGTTTTTGTATCGTCGATACTTGAGGTTTTATAGAAACCTATTCGTATCGCTTATGTTGCTTGATGACCAAGAATCCCAACTTGTGCTGGTTGATTACCAAAACCGCTTGATGCCTGTCATTTTCGAAGCCGATTTGGTGTTGGCGAATGCCATGCGTTTAGCTCAAGCAGCGCACTGGATGGAGGTGCCGACATACGGTACCGAGCAAAACCCCGACAAGTTGGGCTCAAACCCAGCCGAGTTGCGCGCCCTATGCCGCCGCACCATCCCCAAAATGAGTTTCAGCGCTTGTCCTGATGGGTTGAGTGAAGTGTTGCGCCCCGCTGCGCGCGCGCCAGCAGGCAATGCCCGCAGTTTGCCCAAGCATTTGCAAAAGGCTGTACCTCAAGAGCCAACCCGTCAAAGTATCGTCATAGCAGGCTGCGAAGCCCATGTGTGCTTGCTGCAAACAGCTTTGGATTTGCTGGAAGAAGAGTATTCAGTTTGGGTTGTCACTGATGCCTGTGGCTCACGTACTGAGCGCAATCGCGATGCTGCGTTTGACCGTTTGGCTGGCGCGGGCGCTGAGCTGGTTACAACCGAGATGGTTCTGTTTGAGTGGCTGCGTACTGCTGAGGCCGATCCGTTCAAAGAAATCCAAGCATTGATCAAATAAAGGGTAATTACCCACCCGAAAAGTCAGCTTGTTGCAAGTCCGTCATTCTCATAATTATGAATTCAGTACAGATTCGTTTTTAGGAGAGATAGATGGTTGCGTACGCAGATTTTCACCGCCGTTCCATTGAGGACCGTGACGCTTTTTGGTCAGAGCAGGCCAAATTGGTGGATTGGGAGACGGCTCCTCAACAAATCTGCGATTACAGCAACCCTCCGTTTGCCAAGTGGTTCGTGGGCGGCAAGACTAACCTGTGTCACAACGCGGTAGACCGTCACCTCAAAGACCGCCCTGACCAAGCCGCGTTGATCTTTGTGTCGACCGAAACCAACCAGGAGCACACCTACACCTTCCGCGACCTACACGCTGAAGTGCAGCGCATGGCTGCAATTTTGAAAGACCTCGGCGTCGTCAAAGGCGACCGCGTCTTGATTTACATGCCCATGATTGCCGAAGCCGCATTTGCCATGTTGGCTTGCGCACGTTTGGGTGCCATCCACTCGGTGGTATTCGGTGGCTTTGCTTCTCATTCGCTGGCCACACGCATTGAAGATGCATCACCCAAGGTCATCATCAGCGCTGACGCAGGTTCACGTGGCGGCAAAGGTGTGCCTTACAAACCGTTGCTGGACGAAGCCATCAAATTGTCGGCCCACAAGCCTTCCAATGTCATCATGGTGGACCGCAAGCTGGTTACATTCACCCCCGTAGCTGGCCGGGATGTGGACTACGCCACCGAGCGCGCCAAGCACATGGACGCGGTGGTGCCTTGCGAGTGGGTTGAGTCCACTCACCCCAGCTACACCTTGTACACATCGGGCACAACGGGTAAGCCAAAAGGCGTGCAACGTGACACCGGTGGTTACACCGTGGCTTTGGCATCCAGCATTCCGCACATCTACCAAGGTAAGCCAGGCGGCACCTTCTTCTGTACCAGTGACATTGGTTGGGTGGTGGGCCACAGCTACATCATCTATGGCCCATTGATTGGCGGGATGACCACCATCATGTACGAAGGCCTGCCCATTCGCCCAGACGGCGGCATCTGGTGGAGCTTGGTTGAGAAATACAAAGTCAACGTCATGTTCAGCGCGCCCACGGCCATCCGTGTGCTTAAAAAACAAGACCCAGCGCTGCTGACCAAGTACGACTTGTCCAGCTTGCAAGCCTTGTTCTTGGCGGGTGAGCCTTTGGACGAGCCAACGGCGAAATGGATTTCCGAAGGCTTGAACGGCAAGGCCATCATTGACAACTATTGGCAAACCGAGACCGGCTGGCCTATCTTGACCATTTGCAACGGCGTCGAGAAAGCCCAAAGCAAATTCGGGTCACCCGGCAAGGCTGTGTACGGCTACAACGTCAAGTTGGTCGACGACCAAACCGGCGAAGAGCTGACGGGCGCCAATCAAAAAGGCGTCTTGACCATCGAGGGCCCCCTGCCTCCCGGTAACTTGCAAACCATTTGGGGCGACGACAAGCGTTTTGTCAGCACTTACTGGAACACCGTGCCCAACAAGCTCGTCTACAGCACCTTCGACTGGGCTGTTCGCGACGAAGACGGCTACTACTTCATCTTGGGCCGTACTGACGACGTGATCAACGTGGCTGGCCACCGCTTGGGTACCCGTGAAATCGAGGAAAGCATCTCTAGTCACCCCAACATCGCAGAAGTGGCGGTGGTCGGTGTGGCCGATCAGCTCAAAGGCCAAGTGGCCATGGCGTTTGTCATCGCCAAAGACACGTCTGGCTTGACTGACGATGCCGCTCGCAAGGCTTTGGAAGCTGAAGTGATGAAGGTGGTGGACAACCAGCTGGGGGCTGTGGCCCGTCCGTCTCGCGTGATCTTCGTCACTGCTTTGCCCAAGACTCGCAGCGGCAAGTTGTTGCGTCGCGCCATCCAAGCCGTGGCTGAGGGGCGTGATCCTGGCGATTTGACCACCATGGATGATCCAGCAGCACTGCAGCAAATCAAGGACCAAATCGTCTAAATAAGGTGCATGCGGCTGGGTTTCGGTGGCACAATCTTGGGTGTTGCTTAGGTCAATCCTGACCAAAGTCGCATCCGCTAACCGGTCCAGCCGTGTCGCGGAGGTTTTTTTCCAACCAACTAATGTTTCCCGCAGGGAAACGGAGGTCAGCGCAAATGAGTGAGACAACCGTCTATCAAGCCTATTCAGGCAATACCCATCTCTTCGGGGGCAACACCCCTTACGTCGAAGAGATGTATGAAAACTATCTAGCCAATCCTGGTAGCGTGCCCGATTCGTGGCGCGAGTACTTTGACGCGCTTCAGCACGTGCCCGCAGTCGATGGCTCAAACGCCAAAGACGTGCCTCACTTGCCCGTCATCAACGCTTTTGCTGAACGCGCCAAAGCGGGCGGTACCAAAGTCGTCATGGCCAGCGAAAACCTCGAAATGGGTCGCAAGCGCACCGCTGTGCAGCAGCTCATTGCC
>CANFKQ010000045.1 GCA_947447405.1 Comamonadaceae bacterium
GCCTCTGGAATCGTGGCCCCCAAGAGGCCCAGCTCACCCATTTCTTTAAAAATAGTGGCGTCCATTTTTTCGTGGCGGAAAGCCTCTAAGACACGCGGGGCTAAACGCTCTTGGCAATAAGAAGCGGCAGCTTCTTTGACCTGACGTTCGTCGTCCGTCAATTGGGAATCAAGTTGAAAGGGATCTTCCCAAGAAAAGCGATGACTAGAACTCATGATGGCTTCTTTCAAGTACAAAAATAAACACACTCATCCTAGGTTCTAAAAGTCGCACAATCAAACGATTGTTTTTCACTTAGTTATGCATTTTTGTATTATCTCGAGAACTCATCAGAATTTCCAATGCGACGCAAACTCCCATCCACACAATCCTTAATTTGCTTTGAAGCAGCGGCGCGACATGCCAGCTTCACCAAAGCTGCACAAGAACTTGCCTTAACTCAAGGAGCCGTTTCGCGCCAAGTGGCTGCTCTGGAAAACATGCTGGGCTTGGCACTATTCAAGCGTGGACAACACGGCATGCAACTTACCGCCTCTGGGCGTGACTATGCGCGCCAAGTCTGCACCAGGCTTGACGGCTTGGAGCGTGACGCACTCGACTTAATGGGAGGTGAAGGGCAAAACGAAAGCCTAATACTGGCTGCAGTTCCAACATTTGCATCACGCTGGTTGATACCTCGCTTGCCTTCATTCAAAAAAGAATTCCCACAAAGCCAGATTCACATCGAAACTCGCACCCGGCCATTTATGTTCAGCGACACAGGCATGGACGCAGCGCTGTATGCAGGAACCCCAGAGCAAGTTTCTCAATGGGCCGGCACTGAAGCGACGAAATTGTTTGACGAAGAGGTCATACCCGTTTGCAGCCCGACGTTACTTAAGAAAAACAAACCATTAACACCTGAACAATTGATGCAGCTACCACTGCTTCAGCAATCAACCCGCCCTGAAGCTTGGCGCCATTGGTTTGATGCGCAAGGTGTTGACGCCCCACGTGCGATGGCTGGCTCTAGGTATGAGCTTTTTTCAATGCAAGTAGCAGCAGCCCGTTCTGGCATGGGGGTTTCGTTGATGCCCACCTTGCTCATTTCAGCTGAACTCACAAGCGGAGAACTGGTCGTGGCTTGCAAACGTCGCATGACAGGCTTGCGTGCTTACTATTTAATTGAACCGCAAGTCACTCAGCCGCGCGAAGTACTAAGACATTTCAAAACTTGGTTAGTCGAACAAAAAATACGTTAATCGTCCGTTCTAGTTTTAAATTTAATTACGTCTGTAAAAATAAAGGCCACATAAAGCAGGTGTGGTCACTTAAGTGATACCAGTCTTAAATGTTCTATTGACAGGTCAATAGAACTATTACACCATTGGCAGCCATGAGTACTGCCATGCCGTTACCAAAATACCACCAGGTTTACTTGGTGTTGCGTGAGCAGTTGCACGAAGGTATGTTTTCGCAAGGATTACCAGGCGAGTTAGCCTTGATGGAGCAATTTTCTGTAGCTCGCGTCACAGTTCGTCGAGCCTTAGCTCAATTGGCACAAGAAGGTTTAATCAGTCGGGAGCCAGGACGTGGAACTCGCTCACTGGTGCAACGCCGCGTTCAGCAAATGGATGCAGCTGCACATAAAACTCAACAAGCACGGCTAACAGGTTTGTTGGAAAACTTGGTGAGCATGGGCTTGCGCACCACAGTCAAGGTGCTTTCGGTACAACGCCTGCTCGCCCCGCATGACGTCGCCATGGCGTTACAAATGGAAGATGGGGAATTGGCCCAAAAAGCACAGCGAGTGCGTTACACCAACGAGGGTCCACTTTCCCACATAACCACCTGGGTGCCCGAGCGCATTGCACGCAGTTTTGGCCGTAAAGAATTAGCGCAAAAACCCATCCTCATGCTGCTTGAAGAATCAGGCGTCAAAGTAGGTCGCGCCCAGCAGAGCATTTCTGCCAAATTAGCCGATGCCAACATGGCCCAGCATTTGGATATCGCCGTAGGTTCGGCGTTGTTGGCGGTGAACCGACTCATTTATGACATCGACGACAAGCCCATTCAGTGGCTGCACGGGCTTTACCGTCCGGACCGCTACGAATATCAAATGCAGCTTTCCCGCGTAGGCAGCATTGATGCCAAGGTATGGGTCAGCAAAGAGTTATCGGCCAACTTTCATTGATTTTTTCAAAGGAGCACATCATGACTTCACGTCGTCAGTTTATGGGTCAATCAGCGGCTGCAGCTTCGGCTTTGGCATTTCCATTGGTGGGTGGTGCACAGCCAAAAACAGTGAAAGTGGGCGTATTGCACCCCGTGACCGGCGCACTTGCCTATTCAGGTCAGCAATGCCGTGAAGGCGTCATGATGGCCATTGACGACGTCAACAAAATGGGAGGCATCAAGTCGCTGGGCGGCGCCAAGATCGAAGCCCTTTTAGGTGACGCGCAATCCACCCCACAAGCAGGTGCAGCCGAAGTTGAAAAAATGAACGAAGCTGGCGTGAGCGCCATCGTCGGGGCGTTCGCCTCTGCCATCTGTTTGGCTACCACCCAAGCCGCAGCCAAATACAACTTACCCCATGTCGTGGATGTGGGCGTAGCAGATCAAATCGTGGAACGTGGTTTGAAAAACACCTTCCGCTTTGGTCCTGGTTACAAAAAATGCGCTGAAGTGGCCGTGGCCAACTTGCATGTGCTCAACACCGCAGCGGGCAAGCCAGCACGCACCGTGATGATCATTCACGAAGAATCGTTGTTTGGCACTGGCACTGCCAACTTATTGGCTCGCGAGTTGCCAGGCTATGGCTATGACGTCAAAGAAATCGTCAAACACGCCAACCCCACGCGCGACTTCAATAACATCGTGCTACGAATGAAACAGGTCAACCCTGACATCGTGATTCCAGCGAACTATTACAACGAGTACGCCTTGCTGGTGCGCACCATGCAGCAACAAAAGGTCGTCCCCAAAGCGATTTACTCGGTGTTGGGCGGAGCTGCATCGAGCTACAAATTTGTCAAAGAATTCCCCGATGCAGCTAACGGCATCATCGATTGCAATCATTGGTTCAACCCGCGTGATAAGCGTTCTTTAGAACTGAAAAAACGCGTCGAGGCCAAAGGCTTGTTCTTCAGCTACGAGGTATTCATGGCCTACACCGCTATGCGCTTGTTAGCCGATGCGATTGAGCGCGCCAAGTCCACCGATCGCGCCGCCATCATTGATGCATTGAACAAAAGCACGTTCTCTGACCACATCATGCCGTATGGCCCTACCCAGTTTGTCAACGGGCAAAACCTGGGTGCACAACCATTGATGACACAAGTGGTCAAAGGCGATATCAAGGTGATCATTCCTCGCGACTACCGCGAAGTCGAACCCATCTTCCCCTTGAAAGCCTAAGCCTCAATCGAAATACAAAGCCGCGCCATGCTTGATTTGTCAATTTTATTTGCCTCGGTGCTCAATGGCATCACCACGGGTGCTGTCTATGCGCTAATTGCGTTGGGGCTGACCTTGATCTATGGCGTACTGCACATCATCAACTTCGCCCATGGGGCGTCGTTGATGGTGGCTTTGTATGGTGTGTATTTTTTAAAAGAAAAGTTGGGTATTGACCCCTACTTGGCACTGCCCATCATGGTCCCCGCCATGTTTGCTTTGGGCTATCTACTGCAGCGTGGTGTCATCAATCGAGCGAGCCACGGCAAAGATGAAAACATCTTGCTGGTCACCTTGGGGCTATCCATTATTTTGGAAAACTTGGCCTTGCTGTTTTTCAAATCGGACACCCGCAACATTGAAACAGCCTACACCTTGACCACCGTCACCATCGGCCCTGCCATGATTGCGCTGCCAAAGTTGGTGTCATTTTTAGGCGCCTTGGTCGTCTCCGCCGTGTTGCTTGCGGTGATGCGCTATACCGACTTGGGTCGCGCCATCCGCGCGGTTGCAAAGGAAAAGCACGGCGCCCGCTTGATGGGCATTGATGTCGATCATGTGTATGCCATGTGCTTTGGCATTGGATTGGCTTGCTTAGGCGCCGCCGCTTGCTTTTTGTTGCCCGCTTATTACGTCAACCCTTTAGTGGGCAGCGGCTTTGTGCTGGTGGCATTCACCATCGTCGTGCTGGGCGGTATGGGCAGCTTTGTGGGCGCCTTGGTCGGTGGTTTGTTGATTGGTGTGGTCGAGTCTATTGGTGGGTTGTACTTGGGCGAATCACTTGGTCAAGTCGGTATTTTTACCATCTTCATTGCGGTGTTGTTGTTTCGTCCGCAAGGTTTATTTGGAGCGCGCGCATGAAAGATATCCGCGCCATTGCGCTGTTTGTGCTGCTGGTCGGCGGCATTCCCTTCTTCACCGACTCTGGTGTCGTGCTCAACTTTGTGATGATGGCCTTGTACGCTTGCTTGCTCGCCCAAGCATGGAATGTGCTGGGTGGATTTGGTGGACAGTTTTCATTTGGCCATGCTTTGTTTTTTGGCACAGGTGCGTATGTGCAAGCCATGGCGCAAATGCATGCAGGCTGGAATCCCTGGTTCTCGATGGTACTGGCCATGGGGTTCAGTGCAGCGGTGGGTGGGTTTGTAGGGGCCTTGTCATTTCGCTACGGACTCAAAGGCTCTTACTTTGCACTGGTCACATTGGCATTTGCCGAAGTGTTTCGCATCGTTGCGTTGTCAGTCCCCTTCACGGGGGCCGGTGTAGGCTTGATGTTGCCACTGCGCGAGTCGTTGGGCAATATGCAATTCGCCTCGCGGGCAGGCTATGTGTGGCTGGTTTTAGGTTTGGTGACTATAGCCTTGTGCCTCACTGCTTGGTTGCGTCATTCACGCTTTGGCGCTTATCTGCAAGCCGTGCGTGACAACGAAGATGCCGCCCGTGCGATTGGTGTCAATCCTTTTCGCATCAAGCTGTGGGCCACAGTGTTGTCCGGTGCCTTGATGGGTGCTGGCGGTGCGTTTTATGTGCAAGTATTTCAGTACATCGACCCCGGTTTGGCCTTTGGCCCTCATACCTCGGTGGAGGCATTGGTCGGTGCCATCGTGGGCGGCATGGGAACATTGTGGGGCCCCGTGGTGGGGGCTTTGGCCTTGCATATCTTGGCTGATGTGACGCGCAATTTATTTGGTCAATTACCAGGCATCAACATGGTGGTCTATGGCTGTGTACTGGTTTTGATCGTGATGTTTTTGCCAAGCGGTGTAAGCGGCATCGGGCAACGATGGTTCAAGCGTAAGCAAGACAACGCGTCACACACCAAGGAGAACGCATGAACTTGTTAGAAATCAGTCATGTGTCACGCGCCTTCGGTGGCTTGCGTGCTGTACAAGATGTGAGCTTGAAAGTGCCTGCTGGCAGTTTGACTGCATTGATTGGCCCCAACGGTGCAGGTAAAACCACCTTGTTTGCACTGATGTCTGGTTTTTTAGTACCCGACACTGGAAGCGTGACATTTGATGGAGTAGACATCACGGGACGTGCCCCGCACCTCAACGCCACACGGGGGCTCACGCGCACTTTCCAGATCGTTCAACCATTTGCTTCGCAAACCGTACGCGAGAACATCGCGGTTGGCGCACATCTGCAACACGCCAAACGCAGCGAGGCCTTGCATGCTGCCGAGGCAGTGGCTGAGCGTGTGGGGCTGTATGCCCAACTCGACAAACCCGCGGGCGACTTGACTGTGGCGGGACGCAAACGTTTGGAGTTGGCCCGTGCCTTGGCCACACAACCCAAATTGCTGCTACTGGACGAAGTGTTGGCGGGATTAAACCCTCAAGAAATTCAAGATATGCTGCCCGTCGTGCGTGGCCTAGTCGCAAGTGGCGTGACGGTACTCATGATCGAGCACGTCATGCAAGCAGTGATGAATTTGGCGGACCATGTGTGGGTTTTGGCCCAAGGCCAACTCATTGCCGAAGGCGCCCCCCAAGAGGTCACGCAAAACCCGCAAGTGATTGAGGCCTATTTGGGTCATGGCACTGCGGCGCGTTTGCGACAAACACACAAGGAGGTCGCATGAGTAATTTACTCACCCTTGAAGGTCTGCGTGCGGGCTATGGCGCGGTCGAAGTGTTACGTGGCGTGGACCTGCACATTGCCCCTGGCGAACTGGTTGCCCTGCTCGGCAGCAACGGTGCAGGTAAAACCACACTCAACTCGGTGGTGTCTGGCCTCGTGCCCACTTGGGCCGGTCGTGTGGTGTTTGATGATCAAGATCTAACGGGTGCCCACTATCGACGCGTCGTACAAGCTGGGTTAATCCAAGTGCCAGAAGGTCGCAAGGTCTTTCCCAACCTTAGCGTGTTGGAAAACTTAGAGTTAGGGGCATTCACCCGTGCCCGTGAACGACGGGCAGAAAATCTCACCCGCGTGTTCGACACGTTTCCACGGTTGCGTGAGCGCAAAACACAACTTGCAGGCACCATGAGCGGAGGTGAGCAACAAATGCTGGCGATTGGCCGTGGTTTGATGGCAGAGCCAAAACTGTTGATCTTGGACGAGCCCTCACTGGGTTTGTCTCCTCTGCTCGTCGAAGAAATGTTCACCCTCATCGCACAACTGCGTGCCAACGGTTTAGCCATATTGCTGGTTGAACAAAACGTGGGACAGTCGCTGGAAATCGCAGACCGCGCTTACGTGATAGAAAACGGCCACATCCGCTTTTCAGGCACCTCTGCCGAGCTGCTAGCCAGCGACACCTTGCGTCAAGCCTATTTGGGCGTGTAAGGCACCGCATGCAACGACAACGTTTGTGGTTTCTTTCATGCTTGCTGGCGTTGCTCGCTGGCAGTTCGGCGTGGGCGCAAACCCAACAGAGCTCAGGACCTGTCCGCATCTTGGTAGGTGCACCTGCTGGTGGCAGTACCGACACCATGGCGCGCGCTGTGGCCCACGCCATGGGCCAACAGTTAGGCCGCACTGTGGTGGTGGAAAACAGACCTGGCGCAGGTGGTAATTTGGCCGCCGAAGCCGTGGCCCGCGCCACCCCCGATGGCCAAACTTTGTTGATGAGTTTCACGAGCCATGCCATCAACGCCTCGCTATACCCACGTTTGTCATTTGACCCCGTGAAAGATTTCACCCCGTTGACCATGGTGTCTACATCGCCATCAGTGCTAGTGGCGCACCCCTCCTTGCCAGCCAACAACGTGGCGGAGTTGATTGCCTTGGCCAAGGCACAACCAGGACAACTTAACTTTGCCATTGGCGCGCTAGGTTCATCGCTGCATTTGGCGGGAGAAGCGTTCAAGCTGAAAGCGGGAGTCGCCATCGTCAACATTCCTTACCGTGGGACCGCCCCCGCCGTGCAAGACGTGCTGGCTGGGCAAGTCAATTTGATGTTCGCAGCAGTAGGTAATGTGCAGCAACACATCCGTGCTGGCAAGCTAAAAGCATTGGGTGTGACCAGTCGTCAACGTCTGTCAGCCTTGCCAGATGTACCTGCCATTTCAGACACCTTACTGGGCTTCGAATCGAATGCTTGGTTTGGTTTACTAGGTCCCGCCAAGATGTCACCTGAACTCGTTCGTACATGGAGTGAAGCTGCACGCGCTGCCGTGCACCAAACCGATGTACGTCAGCGCATCGAAGCCGAGGGCGCCACAGTCATAGGCAACAGCCCACAAGAATTTGCACGCTTTGTGGTGGCCGATATTGCCCGCTGGCGCGAGGTGGTGAAATTTTCTGGAGCCAAGCCCGAATGACGCACGCGTCCTCTTCTCTGCGCACACCACAAACGCTGGCGCAAAAACTCATCGCCCGTGCGGCAGGTTGCGCGCAAGTGGCTGTGGGCGATGTGGTGACCTGCCAAGTCGACTTGGCCATGTTTCACGACTCCTCAGGCCCACGCCGTTTGAAGCCCATGCTCGATGACTTGGGTGCCAAGATTTGGGACCCCAACAAAGTAGTGCTGGTGATGGACCACTATGTCCCTGCACGAGACGTCGATGCCCAACGCATTGTGCAAATTTCACGCGATACCGCACGTGAATGGCGCTTGCCCCATGTCATTGACTCCGAAGGTATTTGCCATGTCGTACTGCCCGAACGAGGCCACTTACGTCCCGGCATGCTGTGCGTGGGAGGCGACTCACACTCCCCCACGGGTGGTGCTTTTGGTACTTACATGTTTGGTATTGGCGCTACAGAAATGTTGGGGGTCGTCGTGACCGGTGAAATCTGGGTGCAAGTGCCACACACCTTACGCATGCTGTGGTCGGGTCAATTGGCCGCAGGCGTATGTGCCAAAGACATGATGCTGCACATGATTGCCCGCTTTGGCATGAACGGTGGCAGATACCAAGCGGTGGAGTTTGCCGGCGACACCGTGATGGGGCTTGGCATGCAAGAGCGCATGACCCTCTCCAACATGAGTGCGGAAATGGGTGCGCAAGCCGGCCTGATTGCTGCCGATGACACCACCTGTCATTACTTGCGCAGCGTAGGCGTGAACGAAAACGCCTTGCAACACGCACATGACTGGCACACCGATGCAGGCGCTGATTGCGAAGACTTTCATTTTGATGCCACAGCGCTGAGCCCTCAAGTAGCCGCTCCACACAGCCCAGCCAATACCCGTGCCGTGGGCGACTATGCCGAGGTGCGGTTAGATGTGGCCTACATAGGTGCCTGCACCGGTGCCAAACTCGAAGACCTGCGGGCAGCGGCCCAGGTGCTACGCGGCCATCAGGTCGCTCCAGGAGTTCGCTTGCTGGTCGCTCCGGCCAGTGCGCGCGACCAAGCCCAAGCCGAGCATGAAGGTGTGATGCAAGTGCTGCGTGAGGCCGGAGCACAGGTGCTGCCCAACAGTTGCGGGGCGTGTGCCGGTTATGGCGCAACGTTTGAAGAAGGGGCCACCGTGATCTCCAGCACAGCTCGGAATTTCAAAGGGCGCATGGGACCCGCGAGTGTTCAGGTCTACTTGGCTTCGCCTTGGACCGTCGCTGCCTCTGCGCTGCGCGGTCGCATCAGCGATGTACGGGAGATGCTATGACGACCTCCCGCGTTTGGAAACTCGGTGCCGATGTGGATACCGATGCTTTGGCCCCCGGGGCCTACATGAAAAATGGCATCGAGGTGATTGCACAGCACTGCCTCGAAGCCTTGCGGCCTGACTTTGCAGCAGCCGTTCGCCCCGGCGATGTATTGGTGGCGGGCCCCAACTTTGGCATTGGCTCCTCACGTGAACAAGCCGCTGGGGCGCTGGTGCAGCTAGGTGTGCGTGCAGTGATTGCCACCTCTTTCAGTGGCTTGTTTTTTCGCAATGCGTTCAACCTGGGTCTGCTATTGCTGACCTGCCCAGAAGCAGATCAGTTGCATGAAGACGATATGGTCACCCTCACCCCAGACGGCGTGCGGCGTGCCGATGGCACAGTATTGGGCTGTCACCCGATTCCCGATTTTTTAATGGACATGGTCCATGCAGGAGGTTTGATGAATGTCTTGAAACAACGCAGCCAAGGAACACCCCATGCGTGAACTTAATCCAGCGACCACACTTGATCCTGTCACGCTTGCCGTGCTCAAAGGTCGCTTAGAACAAATAGCCGACGAGATGGATGCAACGCTGTACCGCAGCGCATTCAACCCCATCATTGCAGAGGCCCATGACGCCTGTCATGGCTTGTATGACGCCCAAAGTGGGGACACCTTGGTGCAAGGTAAATCGGGCTTGCCTGTGTTTGTAGGCGCCATGGCATTTGCGGTACGCGCAGCGGCACGCGTGGCACAAGAACGAGGTGGCATGGTTGATGGCGACACTTGGTTGTTCAACGACCCGTACGAAGGCGGCACGCATGCCAACGACTTCAAACTGGTGCGTCCATTTTTTCGTCATGGCAAATTGTTTTGCTACTTAGCCTCGGCTGCGCATTGGCACGATGTCGGTGGCGCCGTGCCCGGCAACTACAACCCTGCGGCCACGGAGTGCTGGCAAGAAGCCGTGCAAATTCCACCAGTGCGCATCGTGCGCCAAGGCCAACTCGATGGTGATGTACTGGGCATCTTGCGCGCCAACACCCGTCTGCCCGATAGTCTATGGGGTGACTTGAACGGTCAACTCTCAGCGTTAGAACTGGGTGTGAAGCGTCTCGACAGTTTGCTTGATGAATACGGCGATGACGTGGTGTACCAAGCAATGGGCGAGTTGCGAAAACGCGCTTTGGTTCTGATGCGCGCGCACATCAGCAAATTACCTGATGGCCGCTATAGCTTTGAAGACGTGCTCGACAACGACGGCGTGAAAGACGAATTGCTCACCATCGCCTTGGACATGACCGTCAAGGGCGACCACCTGACTCTTGACTTTTCACGCACCTCGCCCCAATGTGCTGGGCCCGTGAACATTTCACGCGCCACAGCTGTGGCAGCGTGCTATGTGGCGCTCAAACACGTGTTCCCCGATGTCCCCGCCAACGCTGGTGTGTTAGATGCGGTCGACTTTGTGTTGCCCGATGGCTTGGTCATTACCGCTGAGCGACCACGTCCAGTGGGGGGTTATACCGAAACCATTTTGCGGATGATTGACGTGATTTTTAGCGCCACCGCACTCGCCGATCCCAACCGTGCCGTAGCCCATGCCTACGGCACCATCAACGCCTTATCCATCGCAGGGCATCGCACCGATGCCGCACGCAAAGGCCAACGTTGGGTGATGTTCAGCTTCTTTGGCGGTGGCCATGGTGGCCACAGCGGCGGAGATGGCTTGAGCCACAGCAATGCGCCCATCTCCACAGCGACCATTCCCCCACTCGAAATTTTGGAAGCAGCCTACCCCGTGCGCTTCACTGAATGGTCGTTGCGCGCCGACTCCGGCGGCGACGGCACACACCGGGGCGGATTAGGTGCGGTTTACGAAATTGAATTGCTCGAAGAAAGTGCCGAAGCCTTTATCTTCGGCGAGCGCGGCAAAGCCCCTCCCAAAGGGATTGCAGGCGGTGGCAACGCTTTGCCCAATGTGTTTTCGTACCAGCATGAAGGCCAATGGTGGCACCCTCCCATGGTGTCCAAGATGCTTGGCATTCGTCTTAAAAAAGGCGAGCGTGTGCGCTTAGAAACGCCTGGTGGCGGTGGCTGGGGGCCTGCCGCCAAACGCAATCCCAAGGCACGTCAACATGATGTGGCCTTGGGCTATGTCAGTGATTCGATTCAATCCTCCTCTACAACACCAAAGGCCAAACCATGAGCACGCAACACCCTGTCACTCCACACTTGGTGGTCGGTGTCGACGTGGGCGGCACGTTCACCGATTTGTTTGTGCTGGATGAGCGAGACGGTTCCGCACGTATTGTCAAAGTCCCCTCCACCCGAGGTGAAGAAGCCCGAGGTTTCATGAATGGTGTGGTGCGTGTGAGCGAAGGCAATGCTCCTGAGGCTGACGCAGACGCTACGGCTTCAAACGGCGTGGCATCCACACTCGCCACCATCGTGCACGGCACGACGGTAGGCACAAATGCATTGCTCGAACGTAAGGTAGCTCGCACCGGCATCATCACCACACGCGGCTTTCGCGATGTGTTGGAAATGCGCCGGCGTGATCGCCCGCAAACATGGGGGCTTCGAGGTAGCTTCACCCCTGTGGTACCACGTGACCTGCGTCTTGAGGTGGACGAACGCGTGTTGGCCGATGGCAGCTTACACACCACGGTCGACTTGGCACAAGTGCGTGCACAAACTCAAGTTCTGTTAGACGCAGGTTGCGAAGCTGTATGTGTGTTCTTCATCAACGCGTATGCCAATCCCACCAACGAGCAGCAGGCCGTGGCCGCCGTGCGCGCGATGTGGCCGAACCCCTATGTGACGTCGGCCAGCGAAGTGTTGCCTGAAATTCGCGAGTTCGAACGTTGCTCGACCGCGACCTTGAACGCCGCCTTGCAGCCCGTAGTGGGCAGTTATTTGGCCAAGCTGGAAGATGACTTGCGCGCCCAAGGTTTCAGCGGCGAGTTGTTGATTGTGCAAAGCAATGGTGGCGTCATGTCACGCGAAACCGCCTGCGATGTGCCTGTGCGCACGGCACTCTCCGGACCCGCTGCCGGTGTGATTGCCTGTGCCGCTGTCGCACGTGCCTCGGGTTACCCCAATGTGATCACTGGCGACATGGGTGGAACTTCGTTTGATGTGTCCTTGGTGGCTGAAGGTGAAGCCGCGCTGGCAGCACAAACCTCGATCGAGTTTGGCTTGGTCGTGCGCTCGCCGATGATCCAAATTGAAACTATCGGTGCTGGCGGTGGCTCCATCGCCTCGGTCGACGCCAGCGGCATGTTGCAAGTGGGCCCCGAATCAGCGGGCAGCATTCCTGGACCTGTGTGTTATGGCCGTGGTAACACGCGTCCCACCGTGACTGATGCCAATGTGGTGTTAGGCCGCATTGCTGCCGATCGCCCTTTAGGCGGCGGTTTGTTGCAAGCGTTGGATGCCAAAGCCGCTGAGCTAGCCATTCAAACCCATGTGGCCACGCCGTTGGGCTTGGACATGCTGGCAGCGGCCGAAGCTATATTGACGGTGGCCAATGCCAAGATGGCTGGGGCCATTCGTGTGGTCTCGATCGAACGCGGCCATGACCCGCGTCAGTTCGCTTACATGCCATTTGGCGGAGGCGGTGCCTTGCATGTTTGCGCAATGATGCGTGAGGTGGGGGTCACCACTGGCATCGTGCCACGCTACCCCGGCGTGACTTCAGCCTTGGGTTGCGTCATGGCCGACATGCGCCATGACGCGGTACAAACCCTGAACAAATCATTGAATGAGTTGGACTTGGCACAACTCAAAGCCCGCATCGGCAACTTGGCCGACGCTTGCCAAAAGCGCCTTGACTCCGCGGGTGTGCGTTTTGAACGCGTCCAAGAAATCGTTGCGCTCGACATGCTCTACATGGGACAAACCCACACCTTACAAGTTCCGTTGAACGCAAACGACATCAGTCGTGAAAGTATTCAATTAGCTTTTGAAAAGGCCTATACAGCCTCGTTTGGTCGTGTACTCACAGGTATGGTCATACGCGTCATGAACCTTCGCTATGCACGCGTTGGGGTGCGGCCCAAATTTGACTTGGCTGTGCTGGCCCCCAAAGGAAAAGGCAACACAGCATCACTCGGCGTTCAGCGTGTGTACCACGTCGGTCAGTGGTGGGACGCCAAACGGTATGCGCGCCTTGACTTGCCGGTGGGAGCACAAGTGGCAGGTCCCGCGATTTTGGAACAGGCTGACACCACCGTGTGGCTCGAACCTGGCTTCTTGGCGCGTGTCGACCCCCTCGGTAATTTGCTGGTGGAAAGGACAACCCAATGACACACACGGTCACACGCCGCATTGGCCTTGTCATCGTCGATTTGCAAAACGATTTTTTGGCACACGAAGGGGCCTACGCACGCGGTAAAACTGTAAGTCCAGAAGCCTTGTTGTTACCGGACCGTCTTGCACCAGTTGCCAAGGCTGTCAAGCAACATCACGGTCTGGTAGCCGCCAGTTTGTTTACTCTGTGGCCAGACACAGAAGGCCAGCCCATGATTTCGCCGCACTTGCTCGAGCGTCGCCCGTTTTTGCGGGCAGGTGACTTTGCACCTGGCAGTTGGGGCCAAGCCAATGTCGAGGCGATTGCACCTTGGGTCGATGTGTCGGTATGCAAAGTGGCTTACTCGGCCTTCTTCAATACGCAACTCGATTGGATCTTGCGCCGAACCGGCGTGGACACAGTGGTCGTGTGCGGTATCGTCACCAACGGCGGCGTGGCCAGCACCGTACGAGATGCCCACATGCGCGACTACCGTACCGTGGTGCTGAGTGATGGTTGCGCCACGTTCTCTGACAGCGCACAGCAAGCTGCACTTACCGACATGACCTCGGTGGCTGAAGTCATGACCTGCGCTCAATTTTTGGCGACCCTATGAATCCCGCGGTTGAACGCCTCACCCACCTTAACGCCCCCGTACACACAACGGTGGTGATTGTGGGAGGTGGCGCTTGTGGCTTGACTGCCGCATTGACTTTGAGCCAACTGGGCATCGACTGTGTGGTGCTGGAACGGGATGCCTTGCCTACAGGCTCCACGGCGTTGTCGTCTGGCTTTGTGCCGGCTGCTGGCACACAAGCACAGCAGGCACAGGGTATCGACGATTCCCCAGAACGTTTCGCACACGACATCCAAGCCAAAGCCCATGGCCGTGCATCACCCGCCTTGGTTCAAGCCTACAGCCATGCCATCGGTCCAGCCTTGGATGCGCTGGCACAACACCATGGGGTGCCATGGCATGTGCTCGACACGTTTTTGTACCCTGGCCACAGCATTCACCGCATGCATGCCGTACCTGAGAAAACTGGGGGCGCTTTGATGATGCGTTTGCACAATGCCACGGAAGCTGCTGGCGTGGTCGTATTGACTGAAGCACACGTGCGCACGCTATACGTCAACGATGCCGATCAAGTGCTGGGGGTTGGTTTTGTTCGCCCCGATGGACAACTGGAGCAACTCAGTTGCGACACGGCCTTGCTGGCCTGCAATGGCTTTGGTGGCAACCCTGCGTTGGTCCAATCGCTGCTGCCCGAGATGCGTGACGCACTATACGCTGGACACACCGGCAACGATGGAAGTGCAATTCAGTGGGGTCAACAGCTCGGCGCTCAGTTGGCCGACCTCGGGGGCTACCAAGGCCATGGCTCTTGGGCGGTGCCGCAAGGCGCATTGATTTCATGGGCATTGATGATGGAAGGTGCCGTGCAAATCAATGCGCAGGGCCAACGCTTCCATGACGAAACCCAAGGCTACTCAGAAGCTGCGGTACATGTACTGGCTCAACCCGGCGGCACAGTATGGAATGTATTTGATGACCGCTTGTTGGCTTTTGCACAAGACTTTCCAGATTTTTGTGAAGCACAAGCCGCAGGTGCAGTCCACAGCTTTTCAGATGTGGCGGCTCTGTCGAAGCATATCGGCTGCTCCGCTGAAACCTTGCAACATACCCTAGACAGCCTGCTTGCAGGTCTTGATCCGCGTACAGGCCGCCGCTTCAACCGTAACCTCGTGGCTCCATTTCATGCCATTCGCGTCACAGGTGCGCTGTTCCACACGCAAGGCGGCCTCGACATCAATGCCCAATGCCAAGTGCTTCGCCCCGATGGGCTCCCTCTACCCAACCTGCTGGCTGCAGGTGGCGCTGCACGCGGCGTGTCGGGCGACGCTGTGTGGGGCTATTTATCGGGCAATGGTTTGCTCAGTGCCATTGCCGGTGGCTACCTAGCCGCACACACCGCTGCATCCTTGACGGAGACACCATGAATTTGAAACAACGCCTGAACCAACCCCAGGTGCTCCTCGCACCCGGTGTGTATGACGCCTTTAGCGCATTAATTGCCGAACAAGCAGGCTTCGAGGCGCTTTACCTTTCGGGCGCCTCCATCGCCTACACCTTGCTTGGACGTTCTGACATTGGCCTAACAACTGCAACTGAAGTAGCGAACACTTTGGCGCATATCACTGACCGAGTACGAACGCCCGTCATCGTAGATGCCGACACTGGGTTTGGCAATGCCTTGAACACACAGCGCACTGTGCGCGATTTTGAACGCGCTGGTGCAGCGATGATTCAATTGGAAGACCAAACGTTTCCCAAGCGCTGCGGTCATTTAGATGGAAAAGGCGTGGTGGATGTAGCAGAGATGGAAGGAAAGTTGCGTGCCGCGTTGGACGCCCGTCACTCTTCAGATACATTGATTTTGGCTCGCACCGACGCTGTCGCGGTGGAGGGATTTGAGGCTGCACTGGAGCGTGCCGAACGCTACCTAGCCTGTGGCGTGGATGCCTTGTTCATTGAAGCAGTGCGCACTCCAGAGCAAATGAACATAGCGTGTCAGCAATTTGCGCAACGCATACCCATGTTGGCCAATATGGTGGAGGGCGGCAAAACCCCAGTACAAAGCGCTGACGCTTTAGGTCAGCGCGGCTACAAGATTGTGATTTTTCCAGGGGGAACGGCCCGTGCTGTGGCTCATACTCTGCAAGGCTATTATGCAAGTCTGCATCAGCACCAAACAACCCTGCCTTGGCAAAATCAAATGCTCGACTTTGACAGCTTGAACGCAGTAATTGGAACGCCAGAATTGCTAGCCCACGGCAAGCAATACGAATCATGACCTGCTATTGATCGTTAAGTACTTGCTTAACGATGGATTTGATGCTGCGTCAAATCTCTTCTTGTCGCCTACGATATTGAAAATATGTGAAAAAAAAAGCAACTGTGATGAAGCAGTTGCTTTTTAAACTGGAGGCGCGACCCAGAGTCGAACTGGGCTAAACGGATTTGCAAACGCGGCACCTACACCGATCGGCTATTGCGCTACTAAGGTATACAAAAAAATGGGGGCACGCTGCGTGTAACCCTAGTTCGACTCCCTACCCTGCCACCGAACTTTCTGTGTGAAACGCTAGGGCCTGAGCTTCACATGGGCCCACCCTGAACAAATTTAGCCCCTCACACAAAGTTGTCGGTTAAACCGACAACGTGTTTGCCCAACTGGCGCTTAAACGGGCTCTTGCGGCGCTCAAATCACCTGTACAACGCTGGCTAAAAATATGCTGAAGTCGTCTCAGTAACGGAATATCAATGAGCAGCTTGTTGGGCTGCGCATTAGCTTCTAGACTGAGTGACTAACAAAAAGGCAACTTGAATGGGAAATTTGAGTTTTTTACATAGGTA
>CANFKQ010000046.1 GCA_947447405.1 Comamonadaceae bacterium
ACGTATTCCACTTCACGGCCAGCAATTTTTCCGCCTTGTTCAGCCACGTACAAACGGAAGCCGTTATCGATGGCCGTGCCCAAAGAGGCGAAGGTCCCTGTGGCGGGCAGCATGAAGCCGACCTTCAGTTTGGGTTGCGCTTGCGCCCAAGCGGTCGTCGTTGTCATCAGTGCCAGTGCGGCAGCCGTGATCAGAACGTTTCTTTTTTGCATGGTGTGTCTCCTAGTTAGATTTAAGGTTGCGATGGGATTTATGAGTATGCGTTAAAAGTGTGGGGCCAACTATGGACAGATGATTCAATCTGGCACGATGGCCGTGGCCTCGATTTCGACTTTGGCGCGATCTTCCAATAAGTCAGCGACTTGGACTAGCGTCATGACGGGATAGTGGCGACCGATGACTTCTTGATAGATTTTCCCCAATTGCTTGCCCTGGGCGAGGTATTCCTTCTTATCCTTCACGTACCAAGTCATGCGTACCAGGTGTTGTGGTGCAGCGCCTGCGCAGGCCAATGTATCGACGATGTTTTGGAGCGCCTGTCTGCATTGGTCGACAAAGTCGTCGCTTGCGAATTGGCATTGACCATTCCAACCGATCATGCCCGCCACAAAAATCATGCGGCCACGTGTTTCGATGCCATTGGCATAGCCTTTTGCAGGGACCCAGCCCTCGGGCTGCAAGATGTTGAACATAGAAACTCCTTAGGAAGAAATTTGGCGTAAACGAAAGCGCTGTAACTTACCTGTTTCAGTACGGGGTAAGTTGTCCATGAAGACGATCTTGCGCGGGTATTTGAAAGGTGCAATTGATTTTTTGACATGATCTTGGAGGTCGAGCGCCATTGTCTCGTTCCCATGGAATCCGGGTTTTAGCACTACAAATGCTTGCACAATTTGGCCTCGCTCTTCGTCCGGTATTCCCACGACAGCGCATTCACCCACTGCGGGGTGCTGAAGCAGCGCATCCTCTACCTCAGGGCCAGCGATGTTGTAGCCTGCAGAGATGATCATGTCGTCGTTGCGCGCTTGGTAACTGAAGTAACCGTCGGCATCCATGACAAAGGTGTCGCCTGGCAAGTTCCATCCCGCCTTGACATAGTCTTGTTGTCGTGGGTCGTCTAGGTATTTGCAACCTGTGGGTCCGCGCACGGCTAAGCGTCCGAGGGTGCCTGGCGGGACGGGCTGCATGTTGTCATCCACGATCTGTGCTGTGTAACCTGGCACCACCTGACCAATGCTGCCGGGGCGCACCTTGTTGCCACCACTCGAGATGTAGATGTGAATCATCTCGGTGCCACCAATGCCGTCTGTGATCTCTTGGCCTGTGGCTTGCTTCCATAGCTGACGTGTGGCATCGGGCAGCGCTTCACCGGCCGAGACCGCATGCTTGAGAGCGCTCAAGTCGACCTGTGAAGCCAGTGCCGCCATTTGTCGATAAAAGGTTGGGGCGGTATAGCACTGTGTCGCTTGATACTTGGCCATAGTTTCAAGCAGCGATTGGGGCGTGTGTTTTTCGATCAAGACCGTGGAGGCGGCATAACGCAGCGAAAAAGCTAATAAGCCGCCCAAGCCAAAGGTGAACGCGATAGGCGGCGTGCCACACACCACATCGTTTTCGGTCATCTTCAACACATGGCGTGGAAACAAATCGCACATGGCCAACACGTCACGGTGAAAGTGCATGGTGCCTTTGGGTTTGCCTGTGGTCCCGCTGGTAAATGCAATAAGACACACATCGTCGCGACTGGTTGGATGAGCTGAAAAGTGCCCGTTGTGGCGTCGCATGCGCTGCTCTAATCCCTCAGGTGTCGCGCTTCGGAATTGGATCATTTGTCGCAATTCAGGTGCATGATGTGCGTCTCCCTCCGTCATGCAGTGCTCGAGCTCCTGCGCTAGCAAGCTATCGCACAGTGCTGCACTGATGTGTCCTTTTTCCAAGATGGTGACCAGTTCACTGGCGCGTAACAACGGCATCGTGGGAACAGCGACCAGACCTGCCTTCATCGTGGCAAGCAAGCACGCGGCCATCATCGGGCTATTGCCGCCACGCAAAAGGATGCGATTGCCAGGTACAAGTCCTAGATCATCGGTCAGCACTTGCGCAATGCGATTGACCTTGTCTTGCAGCTCGGCGTACGTCCAACTGAATTCGCCACTCAGCGTGTCGATATGGGTCACGCCATGCATGGCGATGCGTTGCCCTCGGCCCTCGCGGACATGTTTATCTACCAATTCAGCCGTTACGTTGAGCGTGTCTGAATAATCGAGCTCGGCGTTGATGACGGGCCATTGGTCTTTGGGGGGCAATCGCTCGCGTGTGAAGGTGTCGGTATGACTGCTGGGTAGAAGTTGGTTCCAATCATTCATGTCTGTCCCCTGGTTTCAAAAGCGGTCACTGGCGCATGCGCTTAGCGCTTGAGCACATCTTTGCCAATAATGAGTTGCTGCACTTCGGTGGCACCTTCGTAAATTCGCAACGCACGGATTTCTCGGTACAGCGATTCCATGATGTGTCCCTTGCGCACCCCCATACCTCCGTGCATTTGAACGGCCATGTCGATGATTTGTTGTGCGTTTTCTGTTGCCGTCATCTTGGCCATCGCTGCTTCGCGTGTGATGCGTTGCCCTTGATCACGCAACCAAGCCGCGCGGTATGTGAGCAGTGTGGCCGAATCAAGCGAAGTTGCCATTTGCGCGATCTTGGCTTGGGTAATCTGAAAGTCGCCCAGACTTTGCCCAAACATTCGGCGCGACCGAGCCCAAGCGATTGCCTCGTGCAATGCGCGTCGACCAAACCCCAACGCTGCCGCTGCCACTGAAGTACGAAACACATCGAGCGTTGCCATCGCAACTTTGAAGCCTTGCCCAGCGTCTCCAATGCGTTGCTGGGCTGTGACTTTGCATTGGTCGAATTTCAGCGTCGCCAACGGGTGTGGTGCGAGCACATCAATGCGTTCTTCGATGTGCAGGCCAGGCGTATCGGCGTCGACGATGAAGGCGCTGATGCCCTTCGCGCCAGGGGCTTCGCCGGTGCGTGCAAACACCACATAAAAATCGGCGATGCCACCATTTGAGATCCAAGTTTTATAGCCATTGAGAACATAGCCGTCCTCGGTCACGCTTGCGCTGCACTGCATGGCGGCCACGTCTGAACCTGCCTCAGGCTCGCTTAGAGCAAATGCGGACAAGGCATCACCCGACACAACACGAGGCAGATAGCGCTGCTTTTGTTCAGGTGTGCCAAACAGGCTGATGGCACCTGTTCCTAAGCCTTGCATTGCAAAGGAAAAGTCAGATAAGCCGTTGTGAAAAGCCAATGTCTCGCGCAACAAACACAACTGGCGTGTGTCAATCACGTCCGAGGCTGCACCATAAGCCGTGCCCGACACGGCATGCTTGAGCCAACCGCCGTTGCCCAGCAGACGCACTAGGCGAATGCATTCAGCGTCGACCGCGTTGCGACTGTCGTCATGGTGGGTGTCTGCCAGATGCTGTTGACACCAAGCATCAAGTTGCGTTTTGAATTCGCGATGTGCGGGGTCAAAGAAGGGCCAGTCGAGCTCGGGAGGGTGATCGGACATGCTCAATCTCCTTCAAACACTGGCGTTTGTTTGGCGACAAAGGCGTGATACGCACGGTGAAAGTCGTTGGTAGCCATGCAGATGGCTTGTGCTTGCGCTTCGGCTTCAATGGCTTCGTCGACACCCATATTCCACTCTTGCTGTAACATTTTTTTTGTGATGCCGTTGGCAAATGTCGGGCCAGCGGCGATGCTGCTGGCCATGGCTTGGGCATCGGTCAACAAGCTCTCTGCCTCACAGACGCGGTTATAAAAACCCCAGCGCTCGGCTTCTTCGGCGCCTAGACCGCGCCCGCTGTAAAGCAACTCACTGGCGCGGCCTTGACCGATGATGCGTGGCAAGAGCGCGCAGGCGCCCATGTCGCAACCCGCCAATCCCACTTTGTTGAACAAAAAATAGGTCTTACTGCGCGGACTGCCGTAGCGCAGGTCAGAGGCCATGGCCAAAATCGCCCCAGCGCCTGCACACACACCGTCGATGGAGGCAATGATGGGCTGTGGACAAGCGCGCATGGCTTTGACCAGATCACCCGTCATTCGGGTAAAGGCTAGCAAGCTGGGCATGTCCATTTTCGTCAGTGGCCCGATGATCTCGTGCACATCCCCACCCGAACAAAAATTGCCGCCCGATCCTGTGATAACCAGCGCGTGGATGTCGGGGGCATAAGCCAATGCCCTAAAGAAGTCACGGAGTTCAGCGTAAGAGTCAAACGACAGAGGATTTTTGCGCTCGGGACGGTTCAGGCTGATGGTGGCGACGCCTTCTTCAACAGTCAGCAAGAAGTGTTCGGGCTCGTACGAGGCCATGGGGGTGTTGTGTCGAGGCAGTTGATGTGGCTGTCCAGGTAGATAGCGTTTGGTCATAGGGACTCCTTCTGTTGTAACGCTTGTCCAACTTTCAGCGTGCTGAGTAATTCGTGTAGCTGTTTTTGTTGACGTTCGCTCAAGGGCGAGAGCAGTTCAACGACCCAGTCTTCATGTTCCTGTGCCATCGCAGTGAATGTCTTGCGACCTGAGGGTGTGAGGCTGACACGAAACGCACGCCGATCTCCGGGCTGACTCTGACGCACAACCAAACCCTCTTGCTCAAGTTGATCGACGATGTTGGTGACGTTGCCGCCAGTGACCATCATGCGGCGTGACAGCTCACTCATCGACAAACCTTCTGGCTCTCGCTCGAGTTGGGCCATCAGGTCGAAGCGAGGTAGGGTGATTTCAAATTGTTCGCGCAGACGCTGGCGAATGGTGTCTTCGATGCGCGTCGTGCATGACAGCAAACGTAACCACAGTCGTAGAGATGCATGGTGATCAGCATGGGCCCGAACTTCCATATCGGTCATCTGCTGTGAGTTCTGTGCGAGTTTCATCCTGCCAGTTCTCCACCGTCAATCGCCAAAGCTTGTCCGTTGATGGCATCGCTGCCCGGAGCGCACAGCCAAAGCACGCTTTGCGCGACTTCTTGGGGCTGTACCAAACGCTGTTGCGGGTTTCGTGCGGCCAGTGCTTGACGGGCTTGATCTTCGCTTTGGCCTGTCTTTTGAATGATGTTTTTTATGGCATGTCGCACGATGTCAGTTTCGGTGTAACCAGGGCAAATCGCATTCACCGTCACGCCCTTACCCGCGAGTTCTAGTGCAAGTGCTTTGGTTAAACCGATAACGCCGTGTTTCGCTGCAACATATGCGCTGACATAGGCATAGCCTTTGAGTCCCGCTGTGCTGGCGATGTTGATGATGCGTCCTGGCGTTCCTTGACGAGCGGCTTGTAGCATCTCAGGTAAAACTGCTTGGATGCAATGAAAGGTACCGCTTAGGTTCACATCCAGCATTTGTTGCCACAGCGTGACATCGGTTTTGCTAAAGGGTTGGCTGAGTGCTTGTCCTGCGTTGTTGACAAGGACGTGGATCGGGCCCCGCTGCCTCTGTGCGTGCTCTACCGCCGCGCTCACGGACTCTGGTTGCGTCACGTCCATCGGGGCCAAACAAACCGAGAGATGAGGAACTTGTGCGCGGATTTGCTCGGCCTGCTCTTGGAGCCGTTCACGTGAACGCCCCGCGAGTGTGATCAGATAGCCTTGCTGCGCAAGTGTGAGGGCAATGGCTGCGCCAATGCCGCTGCCCGCGCCTGTGATCAGTGCGTGGCGATGTGGAAGGATGTGTGTGTCAGACATCACCTAGGCTCGCTTTGCGTAATCCCGCTTGACGGGCTTGTTCGATTTGACCGGCCATTTGCGCTTTGTCGCGCGAAAAATTCGCCTCCAATTGGCTCTTGCCGGAGCGATAAGCTTGTGGCCAAGAGATGCCATTAAACCCAATGCGTGCGGCTTCTGTCAGGGTCCATGCCGGGTTGGCAAGATGCGGTCGCGCGATGGCGCACAAATCTGCACGACCCGCAGCGATGATGCTGTTGACATGGTCAGCCTCGCTTATCGCGCCCACCGCGATGGTGCCGATGCCCGCCTCTTGGCGAATCCGGTCTGCAAAAGGTGTTTGAAACATGCGACCAAAAATGGGAGATTCTTTTTTGCTGACTTGCCCCGACGAGCAGTCGATCAAATCAGCCCCCGCGGCTTTGAAAGCGCGCGCGATATCGACCGCATCTATAGGGGTGATGCCACCATCAACCCAGTCGTGCGCTGAGATGCGCACAGACATCGGCAGATGCTCGGGCCATGCGTCGCGTACAGCCGCGAACACCTCGAGTGGGTAGCGCAGTCGGTTCGCCAACGAGCCACCGTAGTCGTCTTTGCGCTGATTGGTGAGTGGTGAAATAAAGGACGACAGCAGATAACCGTGCGCGCAATGCAGTTCTAGCCAATCAAATCCTGCATCCGCAGCGCGCTGCGTAGCAGCGACAAAATCGGCTTTCACACGGTCCATGTCCTCACGTGTCATCTCACGCGACCAAGCGCTTTCACCTTCGAGGTATTGCTGGGGTGATGCGGAGATCAGGGGCCACGCTGATTCATTGCCTTCTAGGCTAAGTGGTTTGTCAATGCCATCCCACGCGCGACGCGTTGCCCCCTTGGCGCCGGCATGCCCGATCTGTACGGCCATCTTGGCATCGCTGTGTGTGTGTACCCATTGCGTGATGCGAAGCCAAGCTTGTGTGTGCTCGTCGCTCCACAGGCCGGGGCATCCGGGAGTGATGCGGGCATCAGGGCTGACGCATGTCATTTCGGCAAACACCAGGGCCGCACCGCCCATCGCGCGTGCTCCCAGATGCACCAAGTGATAGTCCCCCGCAGTGCCATGTTCCGCACTGTACTGGGCCATGGGCGAGACCACGACTCGATTTTTCAAGGTGACAGAGCGAACGGTCAGCGGTGTGAACATGGGTGGGGTGGGTAGTTGACTTGGCTTTGCCCCTGCACGTTGGCTGAACCAGTGCTCGTAACTTTCGATCCACCCCTTGTCGCGTAAGCGCAGGTTTTCGTGGCCAATGCGTTGACTGCGCGTGAGCATGGAGTACATGAATTGTTCAGGTTCTAACTGATCGCAGTAACGTTCGCCACACACTTCAAACCATTCCATCGCGTTCCATGCTGCGTTTTGTAAACGCAGCGTTTCGATGCGCCTAGCTTCTTGGTAGTGCTGCAACACTTGGCTGAGTTGTGACGCATCGTCACCATGATCACGGAATTGGCGAACCAGTTCGATTGCATCTTCAAGGGCGAGTTTGGTGCCCGATCCGATCGCAAAGTGAGCCGTGTGGACGGCGTCACCCATCAGCACAACATGGCTGCCATGGCTGTTTTTTAACCACCACTGATTGCACACCACACGTTGGAAATTCAACCACGCTGAGCCCCGCAGGTGGCGGGCGTTCGTCATCAGCTTGTGGCCTTGGAGGTTGTCGGCGAACAGCCGTTCGCAAAAATCGATTGATTGCTGTTGGTCCGCCTGGTCTAGGCCATGCGCGAGCCAAACATGTTCTGGGCACTCGATGATGAAAGTGGTCGTGTTCTCATCGAACTTGTAGATGTGCGCTTGGAACCAGCCGTGCTCTGTTTTGCGGAAGTCGAACGTGAAGGCGTCATAAAGACGGTTTGTGCCAAGCCAAATGTAACGATTGGGGCGCACCACGATGTCTGGTTGGAACACTTCTTGGTATTTGTTGCGGATGCTGGAGTTGATGCCGTCGCTAGCAATCACCAAGTCTGCATCGGGATAAGAGTCATCGGAATCTGACTCACGCTCGAACACCAATTTAACGCCTAGGGCTTCACATCTTTTTTGCAGGATGTTGAGCAGTCGCTTGCGACCAATACCGACAAAACCGTGTCCGCCCGAGCGTATGCGCTTGCCCTTGAACAACAGTTCGATATCGTCCCAGTGGTTGAAGGCTTTTTGGATTTCATTCGCAGTTTGCACATCCCACAGTCGCATGTTGTCCATGGTGGCATCGGAGAACACCACACCCCAGCCAAAGGTGTCGTAGGCTTTGTTGCGTTCGACGATGGTGATGTCATGGTTCGGATTGAGATTTTTCATCAGCAGTCCGAAATACAGTCCTGCTGGTCCTCCTCCGATGCAAACAATTTTCATGGCAAATCCTTTTCAAGTGCTTTAGCTTTGAAATGTTTAAGTTTCAATCAATTGTGAGGATGTCGATGATGATGGTCATTAGTGCTAACCCTTGACCGTCTAAGCATGAGCAGCGTTGGCACTGAAAAATTTCAAGCAAGCTTGTGTAAGTGCTTGCGGTTGATCGCGGTGCGGCGAGTGGCCGCAGTGCTCGAGTTCAAGTAGTTCGGCGTGAGGCACTTGGCGTTGAATATTTCGAATTTGCGCCAAGGTCCCGTACTCGTCGTTAACGCCCTGAACTGCGAGGACAGGGCAGGCGATGGTGGCGAGTTCTTCTTCAATGAACCAACTACGAAATTCGGGCGAGAGCCAAATGCGGTTCCAACCCCAAAACGCAGAGTCCACATCGGTGTGGTACCGAGCGAGACGCTGACGTAAATCAGTGTTTTCATATGCTTCTTTGGCCTGCGTAATGCTGGTGACCGACACGTCTTCGACTCGGATGTGTGGGGCCAGCACCACCACACCTGCGGTGGCGTGACGCCCAGCGTAGAGCAGCGCAATTGATCCGCCATCGCTATGACCGAATAGCCAAGGCGCTTCGCGCACATCCAAAGCCTTGAGTAATGTGGGCAAAACCTCGTGTGCTTGAAGGTGCATGAAGTTGGGGGCCCAGTGTTCGTCAGCATCTCGCGGTGTGGATTGACCGTAGCCGGGGCGTGAATACACCAAGCCACGTACACCGAGTGCATCGCACAGCTGCTGTGGGTAGTCGC
This sequence comes from Comamonadaceae bacterium, assembly GCA_947447405.1. Taxonomy (GTDB): domain Bacteria; phylum Pseudomonadota; class Gammaproteobacteria; order Burkholderiales; family Burkholderiaceae_C; genus Limnohabitans. The sequence continues at coordinate 8,882 of CANFKQ010000046.1, forward strand.
GCCACATAGCGACTGAGCCCAAACCTTCGTGCAAAAAAACAAACAGCTGGGCCTCAGTCAAGTGCGCGTTGAGCCACTGGTGCTCAATGCGTACAGGGCGACCCTGCCAGTCGATGCTCACGAAAGAGGAGTTCATCAGCTTTGGGCTTCTTGCGCGCGCAGCTTGAAGCGCTGAATTTTTCCGGTGGCAGTTTTGGGCAGTTCGTTCAAAAATTCAATCACGCGTGGGTATTTGTAGGGTGCAAGCTTGTCTTTGACGAAAGCTTTGAGTTCTTCGTCACTCACCGTGGCGCCATCTTTGAGCACCACAAAGGCTTTTGTTTTGGTCAAACCTTCGCTGTCGTTGACGCCAATCACGGCGGCTTCCAGAACGGCAGGGTGTTGAATCAGTGTGGCCTCGACTTCGAAGGGGCTGACATAGATGCCGCTGACTTTGAGCATGTCATCGCTGCGACCACCGTAGGTGTAGGTGCCATCGGCATTGCGGACGTATTTGTCGCCGCTCTTGGTCCATCCGCCTTGGAAGGTCTCGCGGCTCTTCTCGCGGTTACCCCAGTACATGAGTGCTGCACTTGGGCCCTTGATGTAGAGGTCGCCGGGTTCACCGTCGGGCACGGCATTGCCATCGTCACCGCGCAACTCAATTTCGTAGCCAGGCACTGCCCAGCCGGTGGTGCCATAGCGCACATCGTCGGGTTTGTTCGACAAAAAGATGTGCAGCATCTCGGTGGAGCCGATACCGTCAACGATGTTGACACCAAAGTGCTGTGTGAAGCGCTCGCCCAACTCTGCGGGCAAGGCCTCGCCCGCAGACGACACCAAGCGCATGGCTACATCGGTTTTGCTTGGCAAATTGGGATGGGCCAGCATGCCGGCAAAGCCTGTGGGCGCACCAAAAAATACCGTGGGCTTCACGCCACCTACGCCACCGGTCATGCGCTTGAATGTTGCGTCGGGTGTGGGGCGCTCGGCCATCAAAATGGCGCATGCACCTACAGCCATGGGGAAGGTCAGGCCATTGCCCAAGCCGTAGGCAAAGAACAACTTGGCAGCAGAGAAGCACACATCGTGTTCGGTAATTTTCAACACATCTTTGCCATACAGCATAGAGGTCCAGTACGGGTTGGCATGTGAATGCACCGTACCTTTGGGTCGACCTGTTGAACCCGACGAATACAACCAAAAGCCAGGGTCATCCGCTTTGGTGGCGGCTGCTTTAGCCATGGGTTGGTGGGCTTGCAAGAACGATTCAAATTCGACTTCTGCGGGGTGCAATGGCGCTACGGGTTTGGACACAATGACCTTGGTCACTTCGTGGTCCGAGCGTGTCATGGCTGCTGTGAGAGTCGGCAGCAATGCGCCCGACACCAACACGGCTTGTGCACGCGAGTTTTCCAGCATGAACGCGTAGTCGTCGGCGGTGAGCAAGGTGTTGACCGCCACAGGCACGAGACCTGCGTACATGGCCCCCAAAAAACTCACAGGCCAATCGTTGCAGTCGTGCATCAGCAGTAGCACGCGCTCTTCGCGCTTGAGTCCCAAGCTTCGCAAGCCAGTAGCCATGCTGCGCACGCGTTGTGACAAGTCACTATAGGTGAGGATGCCGGTGTCGTCGATGAACGCGGGACGGTCAGCGCGGTCGTCATTGCGTTCGAGCAAAAACTGCGCGAAGTTGAATTGCTCGGGTGGCGCTGCAACGTCTTGGGTGGTGTTGTGGTTTGTTGTCATGTTGTCTCCTCCAAGTCTTTGCTGTGTGGTGTTATTTGAGTTGTGTCAACACAGCGGTACTGGCTTGTATAGCGGCTCGGCGGTGATAGAAATTGAGTGCTCTTAAGCCACCCAACTCTTCGCCACCTCCGGCGCGACCTGGGCCACCGTGCAGTGACTGCGGCATCACGTTGCCGTGGCCCGTGTGGATGGCTGCCACATCGGGCGTGATGACGTGCACACGGCCGTGGCTGTCTGTCAGTTCTGGGATGGCTTTGCCCAATGCAACCGGGTCGCTGCCGTAGACAGAGGCGACCAATGAGCCTTGGCCTCGACGGATGAGTTGCAGTGCATGGTCAAGGTCGTGGCGATTGCCTGTGGTGCGGTAGGGCACCAAGGTGGCCACAGGACCAAACACTTCGGTGTCGTGCACGCGGTCGGCAGCATCGCTGCCTGCGGCATCGCGTGTGCCCAGCAGTGTTGGGCCTACGCAGCATGCAATCGCCGCATCCGCTTCTACCAACGCATGCGTGTTGCCGTCATGCAGCATGGAAGCTTGCGATTTCAAATAAGTCAAGCCATCGCGCACAGCGTTGAATTGTTCACGGTTGACGACAGCGCCCATGCGTACGGCTTCGTTGCGAGGATTGCCCACGGTGATTTTGGCCAAACGTGCAGACAAGGCTTGCGCCACGGTGTCGTACAAACTTTCAGGCACCAACACACGGCGAATGGCGGTGCATTTTTGGCCAGACTTGACGGTCATTTCGCGTGCGACTTCTTTGACCAACAAATCAATGGCTTCGCTGCCAACCGCTTCGTTGGGTAACAGCAAGGCAGAGTTCACGCTGTCCGCTTCGATGTTCACGCGCACAGATTTTTTGGTGACCGCAGGGTGGGAGCGGATGATGGCTGCGGTGTCGGCAGAACCGGTGAATGACACCACATCAAAGGGTTCGAGTTGGTCCATCAGGCCTGCAGAGCTGCCGCAAATGACAGAGATGGCACCTGCTGGGAAGATACCTGCATCGACCACGTCTTTGACCATGCGTTGTGTCAGCCATGCGGTGGTGGTGGCAGGCTTGACGATGACAGGTACACCAGACAAAAGTGCAGGCGCCGCTTTTTCCCACAAGCCCCAAGAGGGGAAGTTGAAGGCGTTGATGAACAACGCCACGCCACGTGTGGGGGTGAGTACGTGTTGTGATTGAAACAGAGGGTCTTTGGCCAAGCGAGCGGGTTCCCCGTCGTGCATGAAATGCACATCGCCTAAGCTCTCGCCCATCTTGGCGTAGGTGCTGAGGGTGTAAATGCCGCCGTCCACGTCCACCGCTGTGTCGTTTTTCACGGTGCCGCTGTTGGCTGTGGAAATGTCGTAATACGCATCGCGGTTGGCTTGCAGCACTTTGGACGCAGCGCCCAACATGGCCGCACGTTGTGCGTAGGTGAGGGCACGCAGGGCTGCACCGCCGTTGTGGCGGGCAAACGCAAACGCAGCAGCAAGGTCAAGGCCTGATGCATCGACGCGAACGAGTTCCGTGCCGAGGACGGGGTCGTGCAAGGCTGTGCCCGCACCTTTGCCTTTTTGCCATTGGCCACTGACGTAGTTAGAGAGAAGTTCGGTCATGGGGTGCTTTCTATGTTCGGAGAATATTTATTTGGTGAATTCAATTTCGCCCTTGGGCAACAAATACAAAACCAAGGCACGGCCTTGAGTCACGGTAGGGCGGTGGGCGCTGCCGGGTGGGCAGACCAGCCAGCCTGCATGGCGGCTGTCAAATGTGGCATCGCCTTCGATGGGCATGATGAGGTCGATCTCGCCTTGTGGGTGTACATGGTGTGGGCCAGCCACGTTTGTCATGTCCACCACGTCAACAGAGAAACCGTGCAGGTCTTCTGAAGGTTTAAAAATGCGGCCATAGCGCAGGCCACCGCCTTCATATTTGCACAACCAGCCTTGTGCTACACCTTCTTGGCACGACTGTTTGAGTTCGCGATAAGTGGGGGTGTCCGTGCCTAGGTTGGCATTGAGCCATTCGTCCAAGGCGCTATTGAGCGGGCGGTCATGAATCTGAGCTGTGACGGCCGCTAGGCGCGTTTTGAACTGGGATTGCGCGTGCGCCATGGCATCGGCTGAGATTTGGGTGCTTGTCATATGCTCCAACATGAATTATTATGCTTGTACGAAGACTAACATGCGATAAACCGCACGTCTAGCAATATATTGCATGTTCTAGGGTTAGTCCTAGGATTGAATGACTGGAAGAGACACATGGCAGAAGTGGTTGAGGTTAAGAACCCTTTCTTGGCAGCGCTGGGGGATCGCGTCAGGGCGCTACGTGCGCGACGCGGGCTAACACGCAAGGCTGTTGCCGTGGCGGCCGATGTGTCTGAGCGTCACTTGGCCAGCTTGGAGTACGGCGAAGGCAATGCCTCCATCTTGGTGCTCTTGCAAGTCGCTGGCGCTTTGCAATGCACCTTGGCTGAGTTGATTGGCGACGTGACCACCAGTTCGCCCGAGTGGTTGCTGCTACGCGAAATGTTGAGTACGCGAAGCGAGGCTGATTTGCGCCGTGTGCGCGAGCAGGTGTCTGTGTTGTTTGGCACCACCCAAGAGGCGGCGAGGACCAACCGCATTGCGCTCATTGGTTTGCGTGGGGCTGGCAAGACCACGTTCGGGCAGCGCTTGGCCAAAGATTTGGGCTATGCCTTCATTGAACTGAGCCGTGAGATTGAAAAGTTTGCCGGCTGCAGCATCTCTGAAATCCACAACCTCTATGGCACCAACGCCTATCGCCGTTACGAGCGCCGCGCTTTGGAAGAGGCTATTCAGATTTACCCAGAAGTCATCATTGCCACGCCGGGTGGGCTGGTGTCCGACTCGGCCACTCTGAATGAAATGCTCTCGCATTGCTACACCGTGTGGTTGCAGGCCAAGCCTGAAGATCACTTGTCGCGGGTGGCAGCGCAAGGCGACATGCGCCCGATGGCGGGCAGTGCAGAGGCGATTGACGACTTGAAGTTGATCTTGGAAGGTCGTGCGCCGTTTTATGCCAAGGCTGACATGACCTTTGATACCAGCGCTCAGTCGCTGGAAGAAAGCTTTCAAACGTTGCGTGCAAGACTGCGTGCAGTGATCAATCTGCCCATCTAACTCAATAAGCTCTGCTGCAAGTGCCGCCTCATGTTTATGAGGTTTTGGTGGTTTAGGTGTTTTCCCTTGAATGCATAAAAATGCATGTTTTATTTGGATGATTGCAATATACTGCAGCAAAGAGGTGATCAGCCTCTGTGTATGCAACTGCAAATTTGCCTGATTTAACTTGGAGACAGAGACATGAGCCAGCCCACCACGGTCAACTATCAGATGGAACCGAGCCAGTACCAACACTGGTCTGTGAAGTACGAAGGCGAGATCGCCACCTTGCAACTCAACATCAACGAAGACGGTGGCATTCGCCCTGGCTACAAACTCAAGCTCAACAGCTATGACTTGGGTGTGGACATTGAGTTTTATGACGCACTGAACCGCATTCGTTTTGAGCACCCCGAAGTCAAGAGTGTGGTGGTAACCAGCTTGAAAGACCGCATCTTCTGTTCAGGTGCCAACATCTTCATGTTGGGCGTGTCTACCCACGCATGGAAAGTGAACTTCTGTAAGTTCACCAATGAAACCCGCAACGGTATTGAAGACAGCAGCCGCCACAGCGGTTTGAAGTTTGTGGCTGCCGTCAACGGCGCCTGTGCCGGCGGCGGCTACGAGATGGCTTTGGCTTGTGACGAAATCGTGTTGGTGGATGACCGCTCTTCAGCGGTGTCATTGCCAGAAGTGCCATTGCTCGGCGTGTTACCAGGCACCGGTGGCCTGACCCGCGTGACCGATAAGCGCAAAGTGCGTCACGACCATGCTGACCTCTTTTGTACCAGCGTGGAAGGTGTGCGTGGGCAGAAGGCCGTGGATTGGCGCTTAGTCGATGAGATCGCCAAGCCTGCCCAGTTTGCAGCTGCTGTTCATGCACGTGCCAGCAAGGCCGCAGCCCATTGCAAGCGCCCAGGCACATCCGCAGCAGGTCAAGGTGTGGCATTGACACCGCTCAAGCGCGTGATCGGTGCAGACACCCTTTCTTATGAATACGTGCAAGTGGCCATTGACCGTGCCAAGCGCACAGCCACCTTGACAGTGCACGCACCAAAGTCTGCGTTGCCTGACACCGTGGCTGCCATTCAAGCCGCAGGTGCCAACTGGTACCCGCTGCAAATGGCCCGTGAGTTGGACGACGCAATTTTGAATTTGCGCACCAACGAACTCGACATTGGTACCTGGTTGCTCAAAACCGCAGGTGACGCCAAGTTGGCCTTGCAAAGCGATGCCATCTTGGCGCAGCACCAAGACCACTGGTTGGTCAACGAAACCATTGGTTTGTTGCGCCGCACCTTGGCGCGCGTCGATGTGACGTCGCGCTCTTTGTTTGCCTTGATTGACGAAGGTTCTTGCTTTGTGGGTACTTTGGCTGAGTTGGCTTTCGCGGCTGACCGTGCCTACATGCTCGACTTGCCAGACAGCCCAGAAAAAGCCCCGCACATCGCCTTGAGCGAAATGAACTTTGGCTTCTTCCCCATGGTCAATCACCAGTCACGTTTGCAACGCCGTTTCTACGAAGAAGTTGGTCCACTCGAAGGCGCACGTGCTGCCGTAGGTCAGTCGCTTGATGCGCAAAAAGCATTGGCATTGGGCTTGGTCACTGCCGCACCTGACGACATTGACTGGGCAGATGAAATTCGTTTGGCCGTGGAAGAGCGTGCCGCGATGTCGCCAGACAGTTTGACTGGCTTGGAAGCCAATTTGCGTTTCTGCCAAAAAGAAAGCATGGAAACACGCATCTTTGGCCGCTTGTCGGCTTGGCAAAACTGGATCTTCAACCGCCCCAATGCGGTTGGCGAAAAAGGTGCCTTGAAGGTGTACGGCAAAGGCGAAAAGTCCGTGTTCGATTTGAACCGCGTTTAATTTCACAAGGAGAACTCTCATGTCCGGTATCAACTACAGCGAAAAAATTCCAAACAACGTGAACCTGAGCGAAGACCGCACCTTGCAGCGTGCGCTTGAGCAATGGCAACCCAACTTCATCAACTGGTGGGACGACATGGGTCCTGAAGGTTCTACCGACATGGATGTGTACTTGCGTACCGCCGTGAGCGTGGATCCACAAGGCTGGGCACAGTTTGGCCACGTCAAGATGCGCGACTACCGTTGGGGCGTTTTCTTGAACCCAGGTGAAGAAGATCGCAAGATTCACTTTGGTGACCACATTGGTGAAAAAGCTTGGCAAGACGTGCCTGGCGAACACCGCGCCAACCTGCGCCGCATCATCGTGACGCAAGGCGACACCGAGCC
>CANFKQ010000047.1 GCA_947447405.1 Comamonadaceae bacterium
GACCAATGCTGCTTGTCCTTGAATGTTCATAACGATGTCTTTGAATGATTGTGTTGGCCGCAGGGGTTAAGCTGCGTCAGGGTTTTCGATCAACAGGGCAATGCCTTGGCCGCCACCCACGCAGGCGCTTGAGATGCCATAGCGCAGACCTGAGCGTTGGAGTTCGCGTGCCAAGGTGATGGTCAAGCGCACACCTGTACAAGCCAGGGGATGGCCCAAAGCAATGGCGCCGCCATTGACGTTCAGCTTGGACAAGTCGAGGCCCAGTTCACGGCCCACAGCTAAGGTTTGTGCGCCTTGTGCTTCGTTGATTTCAAAGCGACCAATGTCGGACAGCTGTAAACCTGTGCGCGCCAACAGCAAGCGAATTGCAGGTGCTGGGCCAATGCCCATGATCTCGGGTGGCACACCCACAGACGCAGCCGCCACCACACGAGCCATAGGCTTTTTACCGTGGGTTTTGGCATAGCTGCCAGAGGTGACCACGCAAGCCGCCGCTGCATCAACCAAGGCCGCGCTGTTGCCACCGGTTTGCACGCCGCCTTCGTACACGGGCTTGAGCTTGGCCAGCACCTCTACGGGCGAGATGCGTGCATGCGTGTCGGCGCTGACTTCGGTCACTTTGCCCTGCAGTTTGATGCCGCGAGCTTTATAGCCTTCGAGTTCAAACTTTTCAGTGATCACGGGCACGATTTCGCCTGCGTGAAAACCGGCTTCTTGAGCGGCCACAGCTTTGGCGAAAGAGTCAGACGCGAATTGGTCGACTTCTTCGCGGGTGATGTTGTATTTCTTGGCGAGGTTCTCAGCGGTCTGAATCATGTTGATACCAGCGGCTGGGTCCTTCAGGGCTTCCCACATGTAGTCTTTGAAGCCCACAGGCGCGCCAAGTTTGAATCCGTTGCGGTGATCAAAGGCCGCAATCGGGTTGCGCGTCATGCTTTCGGTGCCAACGACCAAGGCCGCGTCGCATGCGCCTGCTTCAATTTGCTCGCCCGCTTGGCGAAACAACTCAAAGCCTGTGCCGCAAATGCGTTGCGCCATGATGGCCGGTACTTCTTGTGGCACGCCTGCATACAGGCCAATGTGGCGAGGCAAGAAGAATTGGTCAAAGTCACCAGGGGCCATGTTGCCCGTGATGACCGAACCGATCTCGGTAGGGGCAATGCCCGCGCGCTTTAACGCTTCGCGTGCGGCCTTGATGCCAAGGTCGGTGGGCGAGATGTGGCCGAGTGCACCGCAGTAGTCGACCATCGGTGTACGCACACCTTCGTGCATCCACACATCGTCAAACGCGTTGAAAAATCCTTTTGGAGAAGCCATGGTTATTTCTTATGCCTGTGGTTTGAGGATGTAGTGCAAACGGTCTTCGTGCAACGCAGCCACAGTGTCGGCGCGGTGATGCAACACGGAGCGTTGGTTGATCGAGCCTTTGTCGGTGATCTCACCTTTGTCGATGGTGGGCGGCTCACTCAACAAACACATCCGTGCGATGCGGTTGGCACTGCCCGTGCTGTTGGCCGACAACTCATCGACCACTTGTTGAAACTTGGCCAACACAGCTGGGGCTGCCAATACATCGGCCAATGGTGTGTTCTCAGGCATGCCTGCCAGTTCACGCACACGTGGTGTGGTGAACACCATGGCACCGACTTCTTTGAGGTTGATGCCTGTCAGTACAGCGTCTTGGATGTAGGGCGCACCGGCAGCAATGATCTTGCCGCGCAAAGGACCCACACTCACAAACGTGCCAGTGGCGAGTTTGAAGTCTTCCGCAATACGGCCATCAAACTTGAGGCCTAAATGCACATCGGTTTCGTCGATCCACTTCACGGCATCGCCGGTTTTGAAGAAGCCTTCTTCGTCAAATGCTTCGGCGGTTTCGTTGGGGGCACGCCAGTAGCCGGGTGTGATGTTGGGGCCGCGGTAGCGCACCTCAGTTTTGCCATCGGTGTCGACCAGCTTGAGTTCTAGGCCGGGTGTGGGCACGCCCAAGTCTCCCGCACGCACATTTGGGCTGGTGACGAACAAACCGAACGGTCCAGACTCGGTCATGCCGAGACCCGTGCCCATGACGATGCGCTCACCGATTTCGCGCTCTTGCGATTCGTAGAGGCTGTCCCAGATGGGTTGAGCCAGAGCGGCACCTGCGTAGAAGAACATCTTCACGCGCGAGAGCAGCGTATTGCGCAAGGCATCGTCGGTCTTCATGGCGTTGGCAATGGCTTCAAAGCCGGTGGGCACGTTGAAGTACACCGTGGGGGCGATCTCGCGCAGGTTGCGTAATGTTTCGTGCATCAGCGCAGGCGTGGGCTTGCCGTCGTCGATGTACATGGTGCCGCCGTGGAACATCACCATACCGAAGTTGTGGTTGCCACCGAAGGTGTGGTTCCAAGGCAGCCAGTCCACCAGAACCAAAGGCTTCTCGGCGAGCACAGGCATGGATTGGGTCATTTGCTGCTGGTTGGCGCAGCACATGCGGTTGGTGTTGATCACCGCCTTGGGCAATTTGGTAGAGCCGCTGGTGAACAAGAATTTCACAATCGTATCGGGGCCAGTGGCGGCCATGGCGTGGTCCACTGCATCGGTGGCGGGGACGGCGCAGAGTTGTGCAAAGCTGGTGGTGGTGCGGCCAGGTACGCTACCGCTGGCCATGACGACTTCAATGTCGTCGCCCATCGTGGCAGTGATGGCTTTGGCATAGCGCTCATCTTGTGCAAACACCAAAGCAGGCGTGACAGTTTTCAGCACGTGTTTGAGTTTGTCGTAGTCCACGCTGATGAGCGAGTAAGGCGGTGAGGTGGGCACAAATGGCACACCCGCCAGCATGCAACCCAACGCCAGCATGGCGTGCTCTAAGCTGTTTTCGCTCAGGATCGCCACAGGACGCTCGGCGCTTAAACCACGATCAATGAGGCCTTGTGCAATGTTGCGTGCGGTAGACCAAGCCTCTTGGTAGCTGATGTGACGCCAGTCGCCCAAGCTGCCATCGGTTTGTTTGATACGACGTGCAAACACGGTGCGCTCGGGCGCTTCGTGCGCCCAGTGACGCAAGCGATCGCTCAGACGTTCAGGAAACTCTTGCAAGTCCTGATCAGCCTTCAGGTAGTGCGTGCCACTGTGGCCGTCACGCACGCTCACGCGTGTGACGCCGAACTTCAGGGGGCGAAATTTAGCTTGGGACATGTGTTGTCTCCTCGTTTGCTCAGTCGCAATTTTTTGTTGAGGTTTGTGTTGTGTGGTGGTGTCAGTCTTTGCTGACTTTGGGGGCCTTGCCTTCAAGGAAGGCGCGTACACGTGCTTTGGCTTCTGGTGCTGACTGTGCAATAGAGGACATCAAGGCTTCGGTCAAGAAGCCATGGTCCGCAGGCTGCTCTGCAATCCGAGGCAGTGCGTGCATGAGTGCGTAGTTGGTCAGTGGTGCGTTGGTGGAAATGCGCTCAGCCAATGCGATGGCCTTGGCCAGTGATTCGCCAGCGGGCACGAGGTATTGGGCAAAGCCCAAACGCTCGCCGTCTTGGGCGTTGTAGACGCGGCCTGTCAACATCATGTCGGTCATGCGGGCCACGCCAATGAGCTTGGGAATACGCACCGAGCCACCGCCACCCACAAAGATGCCGCGCGTGCCTTCTGGCAGTGCAAAGAATGTGCTGTCGTCAGCGACGCGGATATGCGTGGCCGAAGCGAGTTCTAACCCTCCGCCGACCACAGCACCGTGCAAGGCTGCAATCACTGGAACGCGGCCGTATTGCAAAGCTTCTAAAGCGGCATGCCAGCTTCGGGAGTGGTGCACACCTTCGCCGGCATCGCGCTCTTTCAGTTCGGATAAATCAAGGCCAGCACAAAAGTGCTCACCCTCGCCATGGATCACAGCGGCGCGTGCTTCGCTAGGTAGGTTTTGAAACACGTCACGCAAGGCTTCAATCAAACCATCGCTCAGCGCGTTGCGCTTGGCAGGGCGGCATAAGCGAACCACGGCAACAGCGCCATGCATATCTAGCGACACACCAGTGGCGCGCGCACGTTCGATCGAAGGATGGAGTGTGGTGGTCATATCAATTCCGTTCAATTGGCACATAAAGTTATTTTTTATAACGTTATTGTGAGAGCGTTAAAAAAGAAAACCCCCTAGGACTTTCCCTAAATTGACTGCCTCTATCATTCAGATATGAAACACGAAGACCTCATTGCCATTGATATTCACACCCACGCCGAAGTGAGCTGTCGCAACCCGTTTGACAACTACGGCGAGGAGTACGACCGCGCGGCCGATAAGTTCTTTGGCAGCGACCGGCGGCCGACCATTGACGAGACCGTGGCCTATTACCGCGAGCGAAAAATAGGGTTGGTCATGTTCACGGTGGACAGTGAATCGCAACTGGGCCGTCGCCGTATCCCCAATGAAGAAATTGCAGATGCAGCCAAAAAGAACAGCGACATGATGGTGGCCTTTGCCAGCATTGACCCGCACAAAGGCAAGATGGGTGCGCGCGAAGCCGAGCGCCTTATCAAAGAAGACGGCATCAAAGGTTTCAAGTTTCATCCCACGGTGCAGGGCTATCACCCCTATGACAAGATGGCTTGGCCCATCTATGAAGTGATCAACCACTACAAGTTGCCTGCCATCTTTCACACGGGGCATAGCGGCATTGGCAGCGGCATGCGTTGTGGCGGCGGACTGCGCTTGGCCTATAGCAACCCCATGCATTTGGATGATGTAGCGATTGATTGGCCTGACATGCAAATCGTCATGGCACATCCCAGCTTCCCTTGGCAAGACGAGGCTTTGAGCGTCGCCACGCACAAGCCCAACGTGTGGATTGACCTCTCAGGCTGGAGCCCTAAATACTTTCCTAAGCAGCTCATTCAATACGCCAACACACTGTTGAAAGATCGTGTGTTGTTTGGCAGTGACTACCCGTTGATCACTCCCGAGCGCTGGATGAAAGACTTCGAAGTCGCAGGCTTCAAGCCCGAGGTGATGCCGGGCATCTTGAAAGGTAACGCCGTGCGTTTGTTGGGCTTAGATAAAACGCTGTGATCTAGCTGACAAATACCAAACGGTAGAGATGCACAAGGCACCTCTGCCGTTTGGTGAAAGTGCTTTTAGCTTTATAGGTTGCCAGCAGTGGCTGCGTGCAAACTCATCGCATGCACGGAATTTTTAGTTGCTGCTGCTTTGACGATGGCGTCTGACACCAGCTCAGCCGTCACGGCAGACAGCGTCCAACCCAAGTGCCCGTGACCGGTGTTGTAGAACACGTTGGCGGCTTTGCCTTGACCCACGCGAGGCATCATGTTGGGCATCATGGGGCGCAATCCAGCCCATGGCACCACAGAGCGTGTGTTGATGCGGGGGAAGCATTGCTCGACCCATGCAACCAAGGGGCGAATACGGTCCGCACGAATGTCGCGGTCCACGCCATTGAATTCGGCAGTGCCCGCCACGCGGAAGCGGTTGAGGCCTAAGCGGCTGGTGACCAATTTGGTTTCATCATCCAGCAAGCTCACAGTGGGGGCGCCCAATTGACTTTCTTCGTCGTTCAAGTTGACGGTGATGGAATAGCCTTTGACGGGGTAAATGTTCACGCGGTCACCAAGCTGTGCCGCAAAGTCTCGACTGGCAACACCTGCACACACGACCACGCTGTCAAAGGTATGAACACTGGGGGAAGCATCCTCTTGTGCCACGGTGATGACGGCTTGTTGGCCGTTGCTTTGCACCGATGTCACATCTTGGCCATAGAGCGTGTGAACACCCAGTCGTGCTGCCGCAGCGGCGAGTCCGTTGGTGAATTTGTGAATGTCACCTGTGGCATCACTCTCAGTGAAGTAGCCACCGTAGTAGGTGCCTGCCAAGGTTGGCTCGATGGCTTTCATTTCAGCGGGGGTCACGGCATGGCGAGGAAGGCCGCCTTTGGCCAGCATGACTGACACTTTGCCTGCATGGTCGAACCCCTTTTTGTCACGGTAGATGTGCAGGATGCCTTCCTTCTTGAGGTCGAAATCAATGCCTTCTTCTTGTGCCCAAGCAAACAAGTGTTTGCGAGCTGCGACGGCTAAGCGTGCTGTCTCAACCGTGTTGCGCTCGTAATGGGGCATAGCCGCAATGAACTCTGCAAACCAAGACAACTTGTGCCACGTGGGTGCGGGATTGACCAGTAACGGCGCATCACTTTTGAGCATCCACTTCAAGCCCTTGAGGATGGTGGACCAATGTGTCCAAACTTCTGCATTGGATGCAGACAATTGACCGCCGTTGGCGAACGAAGTTTCCATGGCGGCATAGCGATGGCGCTCGAACAATGTGACGGCAAAGCCACGTTTGGCCAAAGCGTATGCGGTGGTGACGCCCGTGATGCCGCCGCCAATAACTGCGATTGTTTTCATGATGAAGGTGCTTTCAAAAACGTCAAGGGGTTGAGCGCCAACATGCCCTGTGCATGTTTGGTGCGCCCCCTCTGTTTTTGGACCTGAGAGATTCACGAGGACGTATGACGGCCATCGCTTGCTCCTTCGGTGCACTGACGGACGAATTCGTCAGCAGCTCTTCAGAGTTGGGTCATGTCACCGGTCCGTTTGCCTGAGAGTTTCCGGGGCGGTTGCTCCTTCGGCGCTGCCCAGCACGCTTGGGCGTTGGCAGTCTCTCCCGATGACATGTCGACACAAGGTCGAGTAAGAAATCATAAATCAGTGTACGAGAAACCTTTCGACCAGTGCCATCCAATAGGCAGCACCCGTGGCGATGTTGTCGTCGTTGAAGTCATAGCCTGGGTTGTGCACCATGCACGCACCGGCAGAGTCTGCATCACCGTTGCCAATGAGTAAATAGCTACCGGGTATTTTTTCAAGCATGAACGCAAAGTCTTCGCTGCCTGTCAAAGCTGGGCCTTGCAAGGTCACACGTTCTGGTCCCACCAGATCAAAGGCCACTTGTCGTGCGAAGTCTGTTTCTGCCACCGCATTAACCAGCACGCAGTAACCTGCACGCCAATCAATCTCAGCTGTCACACCAAAACTCTCGGCTTGCGCAGCCACTAAGGCTTTGATGCGCTGCTCTAACAAACGTCGCACCGCAGGATGGAGTGATCGCACGCTGAGCTCTAAGGTGGCCAGTGCTGGAATGACGTTGTTGGCCTGACCCGCATGCAACGCGCCCACCGTGACGACGGCTGTGTCGAGTGGATCGACGTTACGAGACACGATGGTTTGCAATGCCATAACGATGGACGATGCCGCCACCAAAGGGTCTGCCGCGCGGTGGGGCATGGCCCCATGGCCCCCTGTGCCATGTATACGAATGGTCACGTAGTCGCTAGAGGCCATGGCCGAGCCATCGCGAAATACAAAGTGCCCTACGGGAGTGCCCGGCATGTTGTGCATGGCAAAAACGGCGTCGCATGGGTGGTGCTCAAACAAGCCATCTGCCATCATGCGAACCGCACCGCCTCCACCTTCTTCTGCGGGCTGAAAAATCAAATTCAAGGTGCCATTGAATGACACGTCTTGCGCAATGGATTTGGCTGCTGCCAATAGCATGGCGGTGTGGCCATCGTGCCCGCATGCATGCATCACGCCTGGCTTGAGGCTGGACCATTCGGCACCTGTGGCTTCTTGAATGGGCAATGCGTCCATGTCGGCGCGCAGGCCTAAGCGGCGCGGCCCTTGTCCCCGCGTCAACGTACCCACCACGCCCGTGCCACCCAAGCCGCGATGCACGGCGTAGCCCCAGCTCTCTAACTTGGTGGCAACCAAGTCAGACGTGCGGTGCTCTTCAAACGCCAACTCGGGATGGCGATGAATATCGCGGCGCAGCTGAATAAATTCACCCACGCGGCTGGTGAGTGCATCACGCAAATAGGTCATGTCACTGGGGCTGCAAGTTGATCGACTTGGCAATTGCGCGGAACTGTGCTGTGCCATCGACATAAGCTTTGTCTACGGCCTGCAAGGACAAAGGCTTGGCTACCAATTGGCTGTTGGCTTCTAAGCCACTGCGAACCGCTGGATCAGACAAAGAGTCCGTGATGGCTTTGTGAATGACTTGCACCACCGCTTCAGGTGTTTCTTTTTTCACAAAGTAGCCTGTCCAAATATTGAAGGTGAAATGCTTGAGTGACTTGCTTTCACTGATCGCTGGGTAATCTTTGACCGACTCCAAGCGTTCGCTGTTGAGCATGGCTAGGACTTTGAGTTTGCCTTGCTTGTTCAACTCGTCGTAGGCTTTGCCAAAGGGGGCCAAGAAAATATCAACTTGGCTACCCAACAAATCTTGGTTGGCGGGCGCAGCGCCTTTGTATGGCACATGGGTCATGGGAATATTGGTGACTTTGGACAAGTGCTCACCCAGCAGGTGATAAAAACTGCCGGGTCCCACGCTGGCGTAGGTGATGGGGCGGCCCGCTTGAGCTTCTTTTTTGGCGTAGACCAAAAATTCATCGACAGAGTTCACAGGCAAATCTTTGCGTGCCAAAAACGCAATTTGTGCCGTGGCAATCATTTGTACCAAACGGAAATCTTCGCTCTTGAACTTCACGGCAGAAATGGCCAGTGGTGCCAAGATCAATTCGTTGGGTGAGCCTTGAAAAATGATTTGCCCGTCAGCCGGCGAGTTGAGCACTTTTTGCGCAGCAATCGATCCGCTGGCACCCCCTAAGTTGTCCACGATCACCGTTTGTCCAAAGTTCTTAGACAGAGTGTTGTTGACGGTACGGGCAATCACATCAGACAAGCCGCCGGCAGGATAAGGCACCATCAATGTGACGGGCTTGCTAGGGTAGGCGTCCGCTTGCGCTGTCGCTGAAATGAACAGGCTGCTGAGCGCTGTGAGCAGACCTAAAAGATGGCGGCGATTGAATGTCATGGATTGCTCCTTGTTGGGTTAAACGAATAGTAAGAAGCGAAAGCAGTAGTGTCCAATGCATAATAATTAAAGAATCAATAACTTCAATGCATGGATTGGATGCGAGATGACCTTGGTGCAATTGAGACATTTCCTAGAACTGGCCAATACAGGCTCGTTCAGCAAATCTGCAGTCAAGTTGCACGTGAGCCAACCCGCGTTGAGCCGCAGCATCCAAACAATTGAAGATGAGTTTGGCCATAAGTTGTTTGACAGGGTCGGTCGTCAAAGTGAACTCACGGCGTTTGGTCAATACATTTATGTGCAAGCGCGAGAGTTGGTTGATCGTGCTAATAATTTGAAGCAAAGCGGGCAGCAATTGCTCAGTGGTCAAACTGGCAAGGTCAGAATCGGTTTGGGGTCGGGCCCCGGTGCCTTGTTGATGACACCTTTGTTGGCCCACATGGCCACCGAATATCCCCAGGGCCATTTAGAAATTTCTCGTGGTTCCACATCGTTGCTGGTCCAAGCTTTGCGTGACAGGCACTTGGATGCGCTCGTGTTGGATATTCGGTCCCTCAATCCATCCAGCGATCTCGTGGTGGATGCTTTGTGTGAAATGCCAGGAGCCTTTATGTGCCGCAAAGGCCATCCGTTAAGCAAAGCACGGCAAGTGACGATTGCCAGAGTGAAAGCGTTTCCGGTGGCATCTACCCCTTTGAGTGATGAGGTGGCTCGCATCTTGGTGGATCGCTATGGACCAGACGCGCATCCCGACGTGTTGGTGAATTTGCGTTGTGAAGAAATTTCGAGTTTGTTGGATGTGGTTCGCTCGACCGACGCCATCATGGTGGCCGTAAGGTCCTTGGCTCCTGATTTGGATGTACTCAAGATGTCGCCTAAGTTGAATGCAACGGCTAAGTTTGGTTGGGTGTCACTCAGGTCGCGCAGTGAATCGCCTTTGTGCGGTTACTTGCGTGCGGCGGCAAAAGACATACTGAGCGCGTGTTGACGCTGGCAGTTGCTCGCTGAGAGCTCAGCGTGCTTCATGCAAGGTGAGTGCAATTTTGCCAAACTGCTCAGCACGTGACATCACATCCAATGCTTCACGCACGTGTTCCATGGGGAATACACGGTCAATCACGGGGCGAATTTGGTGTTGCTCACAAAATGCCAACAAGTCTTTGAACTCTTGCAGGTTACCCAAGGTGGAACCAAAAATTTGTAGTTGACGAATGAAGATGCGGCGCAGATCAGCCGGTGGTTGGTCACCGCTGGTCGCGCCACACGTCACCAAACGACCGCCGCGCACGAGCGACTTCATGGCATCAGCCCACACAGCTTCGCCGACGTTTTCAATGACCAAGTCCACACCACGTTTGCCGGTGAAGGCCATGACGCTTTTCACCACGTTTTCCTTGGGTGTATGAATGCCTAGCTCGGCACCCATGTCTTTGGCGCGTTCAAGCTTGTGTGCGTGGCGTGAGGTGACGATGACGCGCGCACCCATGGCCTTGGCCAATTGCAAGGCCGCCACAGACACGCCGCCACCAATACCAAACACTAAAACAGTTTGTCCGGCTTTGAGCTGCCCCTGTGTGACCAGCATGCGCCACGCGGTGAGGTGTGTCACCGCCAAGGCAGCAGCTTCGACAGCAGTGAGATAGCTGGGTGCGAGAAGCACGTTGCGTGCAGGGACGGTGAGGTACTCTGACCAAGCACCATCACGATGTTCGCCGATGAAGGAAATGCGGGAGCACAACACATCGTCACCGCGTTGGCAAAACTCGCATTGGCCACAGCTGATGCTGGGGTGAATCACCACCGCATCACCCACCTTGAAGCCACTGTTGGCATCACACTCGGCTACATGGCCAAAGCCTTCGATGCCCATGGTTTGCGGCAGCTGATGTGTAATGCCTGCACCGCTGTTGCGCATGTAGAGGTCGACTTGGTTCAGTGTGCTGGCCTGCATGCGCAGCCGCACTTCGCCTGCATGCCTTGGCGGCTTCGCACGGTCGCCGATTTGCACCACGTCGTTGCCCCCGTGACCATCGATGTAAATCGCCTTCATGTCCAATCACACGCCTAGGTAGTTGGGCAGCGCTGGGTCCTGTAGCAAATCTTGTGCATCGCCATGCAATACCACCAAGCCTTTTTGCAGCACCAACGCACGGTTGCTGCGCGACAGAACTTTGTGCCAATCGCGGTCAACGATGAGGACCGCCATGCCGCTTGCTTTGATGTTGTCAATGACACGCCAAATTTCAGCCACGATGAGCGGAGCTAAACCTTCGGTGGCTTCGTCCAAGATGATGAGGTCGGGGTGCGTCATCAAGGCGCGTCCGATGGAGAGCATTTGTTGTTCGCCGCCCGACAGCTGACTGCCCAAATTGGTCAATCGCTCAGCCAAACGCGGGAATGTGTGCAGCACGCGTTCAAGCGTCCAGTCGTTGCGGTCGTCACGGCCGGGACGCGAAGCCATGACCAAGTTTTCACGCACGGTCAGATTGCCAAACACGCCGCGACCTTCGGGGACATAAGCCACGCCTTGGCGTGACACTTCGTGCGGACGTGCCTTGGAAATGTCGTGACCAAACAAACTGATGTGGCCATCGCGTTGCTGCACATGGCCTAGCAAGCTGCGAATGAGGGTGCTTTTACCCATGCCATTGCGCCCCAGCAGACCCACGGTTTCTCCTTTGCGAATGTCGAGGCTCACGCCGTGCAAGACGTGACTGCTGTCATACCAAGCATGCACGTCTTGAGCTTGCAAAATGATTTCAGAGTTGACAGACATCAGTGGTCTCCCAAGTAAGCGGTGCGCACATCGGGGTTGTTGCGCACTTCGTCGGGTGTACCGGTGGCAATGACCACGCCGTTGACCATCACCGTGATGAGGTCGGCAATGCGAAACACCGCATCCATGTCGTGTTCAACCAACAAAATGGCATGGTCTTGTTTGAGCTCTTGCAGCAGGGTGAGCATGCGCTCGGTTTCCTCCGCGCCCATGCCCGCTAACGGCTCGTCCAATAGCAACACTTGAGGTGCTGTGGCCAAGCACATGGCTATTTCAAGTTGGCGCTTTTGGCCATGGCTTAAAAAGCCAGCTTGACGCTCGAGGGCATCGCCCAAGCCCACACGCGTGGCCACATCGTGCGCAATGCTGCGCGTGGTGGCATCGGTGTCGGCGATACGCCAAAAGGCCCATGCTTGTTGGTGTTGTGCTTGCGCCGATAGGCGGCAGTTTTCGAGCACAGTGAAGCTGGGGAAGATGGTGTTGCGTTGGTAACTACGGCCCAAACCCGCACGCGCACGACGCGATTGCGCCCAGTGCGATACGTCTTTCCCCAACAGCTCAACTTGGCCAGAGGAGGGGGGGAACTCGCCAGAGAGCAAGTTGATGAGCGTGGATTTGCCAGCGCCATTGGTGCCAATCACCCCATGCACTTGGCCGCGTTTGAGGGATATTGAGACGTTGTTGACGGCCACCAAACCACCCCAGCGACGGGTGAGGTTGATGCCTTGCAAAAGGACATCGCGGGTCATGCGTGTTCCTCCAATGTGTCGACTGAGGTTTTGCTGTTGCTGTGTCCAGAAAGACGCTCGCGCAATTGCGCAGGCAACGCCACCAAGCCGTGCGGCATGAAGGCCACGCATGCCATGATGGCTAGGCCTAAACTCAAGTGCCAGTGTTTGGCATAGCTGCCAAACACCGCTTCGGCTTGAAATAACTCTTGCAGTAGGGCAAAGGCAAAGGCGCCCAAGACTGCACCACGCATGTGACCCAAGCCACCCAAAATAATCATCACCAACACTGAGCCGCTTAAGTGCCAGCTTAACAACTCGGGGTTTACAAACCCGTCTTTGATGGCAAACAAATAGCCTGCCCAGCCAGCCATTGCACCCGACAAGGTGAATGCGGCCAGCTTGTAGGGATAGACCGAAAAGCCGGTGGCTTTCATGCGTTGCTCATTCACACGAATGCCTGACAACGCCCGGCCAAACGGCGAGCGCAGCAGTTGCGATAAAAACAAAAACCCTACCAACAAGCTCAGCCAAATCAGGCCGTACATGTGCGCGGGTTTGTCTAGATCGACCCAGCCCCAAGTGGGTTTGACGTACATGTAAATGCCGTCGGTTCCGCCACCCAAAGGTGTGTCGTGCACCACGTAGTAAGCCATTTGTGAAAACGCCAGCGTGACCATGATGAAGTACACGCCTTGGGTGCGCAGTGACAACGCACCCACGGCCAAGGCATACACCGCTGCCAGCGCAATCGCGCTAAGCAACGACAGCCACAACGTGGGCGCACTCCCGTCGGTAGGCGACAACAAAATGGCCGCATACGCACCAATGCCAAAAAAGGCAGCCTGACCAAAACAAACCAAGCCGGTGCTGCCAACCAAAAGCTCAAGGCTCAAAGCAAGCAATGCATAGATCATGATCTTGGCCACCAAGTCGGCGCCATAGGAGCCGGCCATGACGGGCCACAGCCCAAGTAAACCAAAAAATACAAGAACAAAAGGAGTGGAATGACGCATGAGTTTGTTCTCAGTCTTTGAATAAACCATTGGGGCGCCACAACAAAATCAGCGCCATTAATACATACACCAGCACGCCCGCTGCTTGGGGCAGCAACACTTTGCCAAAGGTGTCTACCAAACCAATCAGCAGCGCTGCCAGCAGCGCACCTTTGATGGAGCCAATGCCACCAATGACTACCACCACAAAGCAGATGATCAGTACCGAGTTGCCCATGCCCGGGTACACGCTAGACACAGGCGCAGCGATCATTCCGGCAAACACTGCCAGTGCCACGCCGATGGCAAACACAATGCGGTAGAGCAGTGTGATGTCGATACCCAAGCTTTGCACCATTTCGCGGTTAGACGTGCCCGCACGAATCATCATGCCCAGCCGTGTGCGGGTGAATACAAACCACATGGCCCCAGCCAACAGCAAACACACGCCGCTCATGAATAGGCGGTAGACGGGGTAGGTCATCACCTCGTTGAGTGCGAAGGATCCGTTGAGCCATTCGGGCACGGTCACACCATGCACGTCGTCACCCACCAGCATGCTGCGCAATTCTTCAAACACCAAAATCAAGCCATAGGTCATGAGCACTTGTTGCAAATGCTCGCGTTCATAAAGGTAGCTGAAGAATGCCCACTCCAGCACATAGCCCAAGATGACGGACAGCACCAAACCCACGGCCAATGTGCTGAAAAATGCACCGCCAAAAATGGCCGACACAGCAGGTGCCAAAGCGTAGGCCATGTAGGCCCCGATCATGTAAAAGCTACCGTGCGCCAAGTTGATGACGCCCATGATCCCGAAGATCAAGGTCAGGCCCGAGGCCACTAAAAACAACAACAAACCGTATTGCAGGGCGTTGAGGCACTGGATTAAAAAAGTCGCAAAGTCCATCAAGGTTCTGCCGTTAGGGTTAAGACATGCTCGAGCCACCACCGTCCTTGCAGGCGGTGGTGGTGGTGCACAGTTACATCTTGCAGCCGAGGCCTGGGTCAGCCAAGGCTTTAGAGGCGATGCCTTCAATCACGTTTTCTTTGCCCACCACTTTGCGCAAGTAAATGTCTTGCACAGGATTGTGGCTCTTAGAAATCGTGAAGGTGCCGCGTGGGCTGTCGATCTTTGCGGCGCGCACAGCTTGCGCAAAGCCTTGGATGTTTTTCGCGTCACCTTTGGTAGCGTTCAAACCAATGCCCAACATTTGGCCCGCGTCATAGCCTTGCACCGCATACACATCGGGCTGCAGTTTGTAGGTTTTGGCATAGGACAAGCGGAAGCTTTGATCGCGCTTGGTGTTGAGGTTGTCGCCGTAGTGCAGGGTCGTTAATAAGCCGTCGGCGTCAGCGCCTTGCGCTTCGAGCGTGCCATCGGTCAAGAAGCCTGAACCGTAGAGCGGAATGGTTTTTTTCAAGCCAGCAGCTGAGTAGTCTTTGACAAACTTCACAGCGCCACCACCGGCAAAGAAGGTGAACACAGCATCGGGTTTGGTGGCTGCAATTTCAGTCAGCAGCGCTTGGAACTCGACGTTGGGGAAGGGCAGGCTGAGCTCTTTCACTACGGTGCCGCCATTTTTCTCAAAGCTGTCTTTGAAGCCTTTGACGGATTCATCACCCGCTGCGTATTTCCAAGTGATCGTGACGATTTTTTTATGCCCTTTTTTCGCCGCCACTTCACCCATGGCATAGCCCGGCTGCCAATTGCTAAAGCTTGAACGGAAGATGTTGGGTGCGCACATCGGGCCTGTGACGGCCACAGCACCTGCGTTCGGAATAATCAGCAATGTGCCAGATTCTTTGGCTGCTTTCGCCATCGCCATGGCCACGCCGCTGTGGACGGTTCCCACAATGACGTCGACGTTGTCGCGCTTGATGAGTTTGTTCACGTTGTCAGTGGCTTTGGATGGATCGCTTTCGTCATCCACGCGCACGTATTCCACTTCACGGCCAGCAATTTTTCCGCCTTGTTCAGCCACGTACAAACGGAAGCCGTTATCGATGGCCGTGCCCAAAGAGGCGAAGGTCCCTGTGGCGGGCAGCATGAAGCCGACCTTCAGTTTGGGTTGCGCTTGCGCCCA
>CANFKQ010000048.1 GCA_947447405.1 Comamonadaceae bacterium
ACAGGCATGTGACACACGGGCGCTGGAAAGTCGTGACGCAAAGCGTGCGTCACTTGCATGCCATCCATATCAGGCATGACCACGTCCATTAACGTCAAGTCAAAAGGTTGCTCGCGCAACTTTTCCAAGGCGGACTCGCCGCCACTGACCGCCACAATTTGGGCTTTAGGAAAACATTTTTTCAACATCATGCGAGCGACCAAAAGATTCACTGCGTTGTCATCGACCAACAAAATTTGAATCGGCTTATCAATCCACATGCGCGCTATTTCTGCAGCAGTCTGCGCCTCTTTGACCGCAATGCTGCGCAAAGGCAATTGAAACCAAAAACGAGAGCCATGCCCCTGCACGCTGCTCACACCGATGGTGCCCCCCTGCAAACTGACCAAGCGTTCGCAAATAGACAGTCCTAAACCTGTTCCACCATATTGACGGTTGGTTTGTACATCTGCATGTTCAAAGCCGTGGAAAATTTGCTTTTGTCGATCAGTGGCGATGCCAATGCCTGAGTCTTGCACCTCAAACAACACGCCACCGTCAACCACTTGTGCACGCACAAAGATGCCACCCACCGCAGTGAATTTAATGGCGTTATCAAGCAAATAGTGAAGTACTTGTGTCAGCCTCCTCCTGTCTCCTTTGACATACATGTTGTCGACTGCTGAAGCCTCCAAATGAAGTGTGATATTTTTTGACTGCGCTTTTTTTTCATACACCGCCAAGATCTCGCCCAAGAGATCACTCAGTGCGAACTCGTCTTCGTGCAGCGTCAACCGCCCCACTTGCAATTGCGAAAAATCCAAGATGTCGTTCACGACTTGCAGCAATTGCTCGGTAGAGCGGCGGATGTGATCAACCACAACAGCGTCGTCGAACGTTGCCTCTAACTCTGCACGAAGAATGCCGTTCAAGCCCAAGATGGCGTTCATCGGCGTGCGCAACTCGTGCCCAACAGCGGCGATGAACTCATCTTTATGCGCTTGTGCGCGGATCAAAGCCTGATGTGTTTGCTCCAACTCAGCATTGCTTTCATCCATCTCAACCGTTTGACTTCGGTGCATGCGTTCAGTCACAAACACCACATACATCGATAAGCAGATCACCAACAACTTGCTGGCAACAGTCCATGCCATCACCTCGTTGTCCATGTTGATATCACTGTTCACCCGCCCACTTTGGCTGATCAACAGCAGCAACAGGTTTGCAAAAAAAACGATGGCCACCCAGAACAATGCAGGCATTCGATCAAGCAACAAAATGGCAGGGAAAATGGCCACGGTCATCCAAACCATGACGGGGGAATTAATGCCGCCAGTCATCGCTGCCAAATAAGCAACGTACGAAATAGACCACAGCAATGTCCCGTGAGCGACCCACATGTAAGAGCCGCCTAGTAATAAAAAAAGCAGCAATCCCCAATATCCAGCCGTGCCGATCAAATTGGCAATGTGGTCGTAATCAGGCTGGTAAATGAAATAAAACGGCAACGAACACGCACCCACCATAAGCAGGATGAACATCAACAAGCTGCGACGACGCTCCAACTGCGAGCCTTCAAAAAAGCTCTTTGGCACAAAGAGGCTTTGCAGCTTTCGAAGCATTTGGGTTTTATTGCTTGCGCAGTTTGTCAATCAGCCCATTGAGTTCATCGATGGAGCCAAACTGAATAGCCAGTTCGCCCAGCTCTTCGACTCGACCATGACGTTTGACGCGTTTTTTAATACGCACGTCCACTTGTGCCGTGAGCAAGTCGGAGAGCTCTTCTTCGACACGTTTGATGTCGCGTGACTTTTCGCTCTTGGGTTTTTGCGGCACGAGGTTGAATTCGGCGCTGAGTTTTTTGACCAAGCTTTCGGCTTCGCGCACCGACATTTTTTTTGCACTGATTTGATTGGCCGCTGTGATTTGTGTCCCACGGTCGAGAGCCAATAAAGCGCGGGCATGACCCATGTCGATGTCACCGGCCATGAGCATGGACTGCACGGGCTCGGCCAAGTTGAGCAAGCGCAACAAGTTGCTGGCGGCGCTGCGTGAACGACCCACAGCTTGTGCTGCAAGCTCGTGCGTGAGGCCAAACTCTTTGATGAGGCGTTGCAGACCTTGGGCTTCCTCGAGCGGGTTCAAGTCTTCGCGTTGGATGTTTTCAATCAGCGCCATGGCGGCTGCGGCTTCGTTGGGCACGTTGCGCACCAACACGGGCACGGTGTCTAGTCCCGCCAGTTTGGCTGCACGGCTGCGGCGTTCGCCCGCGATGATTTCGTATTTGCCTGCATTGGGGCCGTCGTTGAGTTGGCGAACCAAGATGGGTTGCATGATGCCTTGAGCTTTGATGCTTTCGGCAAGTTCATACAAAGCGCCCTCGTCCATGCGCGTGCGAGGCTGATACATGCCAGCGACCATTTGCGTGAGCGACAAGGTGCTGGGCAAGCCCTCGGCCGCAGCGTTTTGTGCTGCAACGCTGTCGTCGACTTTGGGCCCTAGCAAAGCTTCGAGGCCTCGGCCTAAGCCTTTAGATTTTTTAGTGACCATGGGGTACTTCTTCTTTGAGTAAATTTTGTAACAGGGCGAAACCTTCGGACCAATCGCCTAAGCGTGAGTCGATGTTGATGTGTCCGCTCATGCCGCAGTCAACCAGCTTCGAGCCCCAGGCTTGAGCCAAACCACTGGCGCGCATCAGGGAGCAATAGGGGTCGTTGCGGCTAGCGGCAACAGTACTTTGAAACGGCAAGCGCTTGCGTGCGATGGGGCTCCAGCTGTGCAGCATGTGTTGCATTTCAGGGCGCTCGACATCGGAGGGGGCGACCAACAAGGCACCTTTGACTTTGTGCGAATTCAAAGAGTGCGATGCCCACGCGGCCACTAAGACGCATCCCAAACTGTGCGCGACCAAGATGACGTTGGGGGTAGCCAAGACGGCTTCTTCGAGCTGCATCATCCAGTCGCCACGCAGCGGGAAATCCCAGTTGTGCTGCTCGACACGCGTATAACCATGCGCACTCTCCCACAGGCTTTGCCAGTGGTCAGGGCCACTGTTGTGCCAGCCGGGGAGGATGAGAACAGGCGTTGTCACGGGGTGCGCTGTTGGATGAATCGTTGACTAGAGGTTAGGCTTAGAGCGTCTTCACGCGCTCAACCATTTCCTGCGCAAAGTCCACAAAGGCATGGCTACCTTTGGCGGATGGGTCAAACACCACGCCAGGTAAACCATAGCTAGGCGCTTCGGCCAAACGCACGTTACGGGGAATGACGGCGGCAAACACTTTGTCGCCAAAGTGATCTTTGAGTTGCTCGCTCACCTGCTGCTGCAAGGTGATGCGGGGGTCAAACATGACGCGCAAGAGGCCAATGATTTTGAGGTCGCGGTTGAGGTTGGCGTGCACCTGCTTGATGGTATTGACCAAGTCGGTCAAACCTTCCAATGCAAAGTATTCGCACTGCATAGGCACAATGACGCCGTGTGCACAGCACAAGCCATTGAGCGTAAGCATGGACAATGAAGGCGGGCAATCAATAAGCACAAAGTCGTACTCTGTATCCACCGCCGCCAAGGCTTGCTTAAGACGGTTCTCGCGACGCTCCAAAGATACGAGCTCTACCTCGGCACCGGCCAAGTCGCGGTTGGCACCCAACACGTCGTAAGTTGGAATTTTTGAACGCACGCCATCTTTGCCCCAGTTGCTGCGAATACGGGCTTCGGCGATGGTCGCCTCTTCTAGCAACACGTCGTAGACCGACAGCTCCATCTCCCGTTTGTCGACGCCAGAGCTCATGGTGGCGTTGCCTTGTGGATCGAGGTCAATCATCAACACACGCTGGCCCACAAACGCCAAGCCAGCCGCTAAGTTGACGGTGGTAGTGGTCTTGCCGACGCCACCTTTTTGGTTGGCTACGCAGAAGATTTGGGCCATACAGAGCTTTCGAAAGAGACGGAGAAGTAATTAAAACAGGGCCAATTTCAGGCCAAAACCCATAAGCAAGGTGCCGGCCACTTTGTTGAGCATGACGCTCACCATGGGGTTGGCACGAACGCGCTCAGCAAAGTGGTGCGCCAACAAAACGACGACCAGACCATAAGCCAAAGTGAGCGCGGCAATGGTGAGTGCCATGACCGCAAAGGTAAGCAAGCCTAGGTGAATTTTGGGGTCCACAAACAAAGGAAAGAAAGCCATGTAAAACACAATCGCTTTGGGATTGAGCACGGTGATGAACAGGCCTTGGCGAAAGTAATGGTCGGGCTTCATGTTCAACACAGGTGCATCGTCCGACTTGGCATTGAACAGGGAATAACCCAAGCCCAACAAATAGGCGGCACCCATCCATTTCACCGTGCTGTACAAACCGGGGTAGTTAATCAGCACGGCAGACAATCCGGCCACGGCCAACCACAGCAACACTTGGTCGCCGCCAATCACACCCAGCGTAGCAGCCATGCCCGCACGCACGCCACCCTTGCCTGTTGCGGTGAGCAAGGCCAAGTTACCGGGGCCGGGAATGGCTAAAAAGACAATGATGGCCACGACGAAAGCGCCGTAGTCCGCGATACCAAACATAGATGACTCAGATGTAGAACTGAGAGAAGTTTAACCGCGCATCCAAATGATGCAGCGCTCGGCATCCAAGCCAGGCACTTGAAGCTGTTCCACGTGAAACACTTTGACGCTTTCGGGCAAGGCGGCCAGCTCTTGGTCTGGATGCTTACCCTTCATGGCCATCCACACGCCATGGCTTGCCAAAGCTGACTTGGACCAAGTTGTGAAGTCGACAAGCGAGGCAAAAGCACGGGAGCACACCACGTCATAAGGCTGGGTCAAGCTTTCAACGCGGGCGTGCAAACCTTTGAGGTTAGGCAGCTTGAGGGTGACGGCCACCTGCTGAATGAAGGCCGCTTTTTTTGCCACCGTGTCTACGCAGGTCACCGAGATTTCTGGGCAAGTGATCGCTATAACAATGCCCGGCAAACCGGCGCCGGCGCCGACATCGAGCAAGCTGATCTGTTTTTGAGTGCGCCTAGCAGCGGTTTGTTCTGCTTCAGCGCCAGCATCTGGCGTGAGCTTGATCAGCTCGCGACGTAAAGGCGCAATAACAGCCAAGCTATCGAGCAGATGGTGCGTGAGCATTTCGTTGGTATCACGGACGGCAGTCAAGTTATAGACGCGGGTCCACTTGCCGATCAACTCCATGTAGGCCAACAACTGGACTTGTTGCTCATCGGTCAGCGACAAGGCCAAGCCATCGAGGCCTTTTTTCAAGGCGGACAACAGCGGATGCATCAGGTCGCCTCGGCAGAGTTGTTGGTCGCGGGCTCCTGGGCAAAGCCTTTGATGCGCGAGCGCTTTAAGTGAATGAGCAACAAAGAGATGGCTGCAGGCGTGATGCCGGACATGCGCGACGCCTGCCCCAAAGTTTCGGGACGCTGACGACTGAGGCGCTGACGTGACTCGATCGACAAAGCTGCAACCTGGTTGTAGTCCAAGTCTTCGGGCAGTTTGAGGTTTTCGTAGTGGGCAGCGCGCACCACCTCCTCGCGCTGGCGATCGATGTAGCCAGAATATTTGGCAGCGATCTCAATCTGCTCGATGATGGCGCGGGTGGTTTCACGTGAAACGTCGTTACCCGCAAAGCCATCGACCACCTCTTGGTTTTGGTACTTGGCACCATCTAACGACATCAAGCCCTGGTAGCTCACGTCGGGACGGCGAAGCAAGTCGGCCAAGTTGTATTCGCGGTCGATGGCTTTACCCAAGACGCGCGCGGACTCGTCGGCAGGCAGGTTGCGGGGACTGACCCAGATGGATTTGAGACGTTCTGTTTCACGTGAAACAGCCTCTTGTTTGCGGCTGAAGGCCTCCCAGCGGGCGTCGTCAACCAGCCCCATTTGACGGCCGACTTCGGTCAATCGCACATCGGCATTGTCTTCACGCAACTGCAAGCGGAACTCGGCACGGCTAGTGAACATGCGGTATGGCTCGGTCACGCCCTTGGTGGTGAGGTCGTCGACTAACACGCCCAGGTAAGCCTGGTCTCGGCCTGGCGTCCACGCGCCACCAAAGTCGTTGGCCGCGCCGGCCAAGCTGCGGCATTGCAGCGCGGCGTTGATGCCAGCAAACAACCCTTGGGCCGCCGCTTCTTCGTAACCCGTGGTGCCATTGATTTGCCCCGCGAAGAACAAGCCGCTGATAGCGCGGGTTTCAAAACTGCGCTTGAGCTCACGTGGGTCAAAGTAATCGTATTCGATGGCGTAGCCGGGGCGAATGATGTGGGCGTTTTCCAAACCCTTCATTGAGCGAACCAATTCATACTGAATGTCAAACGGCAAGCTGGTGCTGATGCCATTAGGGTAGTACTCGTGGGTGGTCAGGCCTTCAGGTTCTAAGAAAATTTGGTGGCTGTCTTTGTCGGCAAAGCGATTGATCTTGTCTTCCACGCTTGGGCAGTAGCGTGGGCCGACGCCCTCAATCTTGCCGGTGAACATGGGGCTGCGATCAAAGCCCGACCGGATGATGTCGTGGGTGCGTTCGTTGGTGTGGGTAATCCAGCAAGGCATGTGCTGCGGATGCATGAACGCGCGGCCCATGAAACTGAACACAGGCACCTCACCCAGCACACCGGCCGAAGGTGCGCCGTTACTGGTTTGGTTCGCGACGCCATCACCCGGTTGCTCGGTGCATTGGCTGAAGTCAATCGTGCGGCCATCGATGCGCGGCGGCGTTCCTGTTTTCAATCGGCCTTGTGGCAACTTGAGTTCTTTGAGTCGGGCCGACAGGCTGACGGCAGGCGGATCACCCGCCCGGCCACCGGCGTAGTTGTTCAGGCCCACATGGATCTTGCCGTCTAAGAACGTACCCGCCGTCAGCACCACAGTGCGACTGCGGAATCGAATACCCGCTTGGGTACAGGCACCGACCACGCGGTCGCCCTCCACCATCAGGTCATCGACAGCCTGCTGGAATAGCCACAAGTTGGGCTGATTTTCAAGCATGCGGCGGATGGCGGCTTTGTACAAAATGCGGTCAGCTTGTGCGCGGGTGGCACGCACGGCGGGGCCTTTGGAGCTGTTAAGAATACGGAACTGAATGCCTGACTCATCGGTGGCCAAGGCCATGGCGCCGCCCAAAGCATCCACCTCTTTGACCAAATGACCTTTGCCAATACCACCGATTGAAGGATTGCAACTCATCTGACCCAAGGTTTCGATGTTGTGACTTAAGAGTAAAGTTTTAGAACCCATGCGTGAAGAGGCCAATGCGGCTTCGGTGCCGGCGTGACCACCGCCTACGACGATGACATCAAACTCTTGGGGGTACAACATAAAACTAACCTTTGGGTGTGCAGGGGCTGTGCGCCGCCCTGCTTAGCAAGAGGCTAATTTTACAAGGCTGTCAATGTTCTGCGAAGGATGTGCGGTTACTACAAGAACGACGCACGCCTCAACAAGAGCACCGCGCCTAAAGGTCAGTCATGGCTTCCAACGCTTGAGCAACAACGCGTTGGTGATCACACTCACCGAACTCAAGGCCATCGCAGCGCCCGCCACAACAGGGCTCAGGTAACCCAAAGCAGCAAGTGGAATACCGGCAGCGTTGTAAGCAAAGGCCCAAAACAAGTTTTGTCGAATCTTTGCCACGGTTCGCGCCGAAATATCCAAAGCCCCGGCAACCAAAGCCACATCCCCGCGCATGAGCGTGATGCCTGCCGCTTGCATGGCCACATCGGTGCCACCGCGTTGACCATCCGCGTTGAGATTGGCCATGGCGAGGCCCACATCGGCTGCCGCCAAAGCGGGCCCGTCATTGATGCCGTCACCCACATACGCCACCACATGCGGTACGCCGTGTGGGTTATGCCGCAGGCTTTTGACCAACGCGGCTTTGTCACCAGGCATGACTTCGGCATGTACTTCGTCGGCATGCAAGCCCACACGAGCGGCCATGGCTTGTGCAGCGCCTGTGTTATCGCCAGAAATCATCAGCAAGCGCAAGCCGCGTGCGCGGAGTTTGGCTAACGCTTGTTGCACGCCCACCTTCGGCTCATCACCAAAGGCCAATACAGCGAGCGCAATCGCCCCTTGCGGCGTGCGCTCGGCCAAGACCGACACTGTGGCACCCTGCGCCTGCAAAGCGGCTGCATGAGCTTTCCATTGGTCCCCGGCAAGCTGAAGCGTGGCCATCCAACGCAAACTGCCAAGTAGCAAGTGTCGACTTTGCACGGTGCCTTCGCTGCCAAAGCCGGACACCGCTTTGACGTTTTCTGGCGCGATCAAATTAAAGCCCTGTGCTTTCGCGGCTTGTAAGACCGCATGGGCCAAAGGATGTTCGCTGCCGCTTTGCAAGCTTGCGGCCAAAGTGAGCAGCACTTGCTCGTCAGGGGTCATTGACATGGATGACCGCGTTGCTGATGCCTCGGTCTGTGAGGCCAGGGGCACCGGCGCCTGTAACGCCGCCGCGTCATTCACCGCCAGCAACGACAACAGGCGCGGCCGCCCTACCGTGAGGGTGCCTGTTTTGTCAAACGCCACCGTATCCACCTTGTGCGCCACCTCAAGTGCCTGCGCATCCTTAATGAGAATGCCGTGATTGGCCGCCACGCCAGTACCGGCCATGATGGCCGCCGGTGTGGCCAAACCCAAGGCACACGGGCACGCAATCACCAACACCGCCACGCAATGGATGAGTGAAACCTCCAAGCTGTGGCCTGTCAACCACCAAGCCAGGAAGGTAGCCAAAGCCAACACCAACACCACGGGTACAAACACGGCAGAAACTTGGTCGACCATGCGCTGAATTGGCGCCTTGGCCGCTTGTGCATATTCCACCAAACGGATGATGTTGGCCAAAACAGTAGCTGTACCTGTGGCGCTGACACACACCACAACACGCCCTTCGCCATTGATGCTGCCACCGGTCACACGTGAATCCACCGACTTGTGAACAGGCAAAGGTTCGCCCGTGAGCATGGCTTCGTCGACTTGCGTTTGACCTTCCAGCACCACGCCATCTGCGGCAAAGCGTTCTCCAGGCAAGGCCACCAAACGGTCACCCACCAGCAGTTCTTCTATCGGAATTTCCACTTCGCCATCGAGCGTGATGACGCGTGCGCGTGCGGGACGCAAGGCATGCAAGGCTCGGATGGCATCGGTGGTTTGTCGCTTAGCTCGGGCCTCTAGCCACTTGCCCAACAGCACCAAGGTGATAACGACCGCTGAGCCTTCGAAATACAAATGCACCATGGCCCCTACGGGCGCACTGAGCCATAGCCACACCGACAAAGCCCAGCCTGCACTCGTCCCCAAAGCGACCAACAAATCCATGTTGCCGCTGCCTGCTAGCAGCGCATGCCAACCCGCTTTGTAAAAGCGAGCCCCCAATACAAACTGTACGGGCGTCGCTAACAAAAACTGCCACAACGCCGGCAACATCCAGTGCCTACCCAATGCATCTCCAAGCATGGGCAACACCAAGGGCGCGCTAAGTAAAAAACCAATAGCCACAGACATAAAGCCAGCCCATGCGTCGACTGGCGCTTGTTCTAAATGCTCTGCGACAAGTGGCTCGTAACCAGCGTCACGAACGGCTCGGCGCAGGCGCGCTTGCTGGGTTTGCCTTTCTTCATCAACATGCGAAGGGGACCACGTCACACGTGCTGATTCAGTCGCCAAGTTCACGCTCACGGACTCAACGCCGGGAAGTTTGGCAATCGCGCGCTCCACACGGGTCACGCACGATGCACAGGTCATTCCACCAATACCAATATCGCAAGACAATTCAGACATGCGTTAAGGTTACCGCTTTATAAGGAGTAAATGATGGATAACTCGTTTCAAGTTCAAGGTATGACGTGCGGCCACTGCGAAATGGCCGTCAAGAAAGCGATTGCACGCTTAGACCCCGAAGCCAAAGTTGAAATTAACCGCAGCACGGGTAAGGTCGATGTGCTCAGCAGCAAGTCACGCGAAGCCATTGCACACGCCATTACCGACGAAGGCTACCAAGTCGCATGAACACGATCCAAGAAGCTCGCGGCGTCGAGCGCTTGGTGCAAGGCCAAGATACAAAAGACGGTGCAGGTGTGCGCTTGACACGCCTGCTCAGCCACGATTTACAAGAACGCTTAGACCCATTTCTCATGCTCGATGCGTTTGGTAGCGACAACCCCGGTGACTACATTGCCGGCTTTCCCAACCACCCACACCGTGGGTTTGAAACCGTGACCTACATGATTGCCGGTCGCATGCGGCACAAAGACAGCAAAGGCCATGAAGGCTTGCTGCAAAACGGTGGTGTGCAGTGGATGACTGCGGGGCGTGGTTTAACGCACAGCGAAATGCCCGAGCAAGAAGATGGCGTGATGGAAGGCTTTCAGCTATGGCTGAACTTGCCCGCTAAAAACAAACTGTGCGAACCTTGGTACCGCGACATTCAAAGCGAGGACATTCCTGAAGTCACCACCGCTGAAGGCGTGCTGGTGCGTGTGATTGCTGGCAGCTCACACGACACAAACGGTGCTATGCAGCGCGAGCACACCGAACCTTTGTACTTAGACCTGCAGTTCCCTGCGATGGACGGTGTTGTATTTGAGCAGCCATTGACCGCCACGCACAATGCTTTTGTGTATGTGTATCGCGGCGGCTTGGACGTAATGCAGGGCGACACAGCCAACGCTGTGCCTATCAAACGTATGGCTGTACTCACCAACAATGGCGATGGTTTGGTGCTGCGTGCACAAGCCGACACCCGTGCCATCGTCATTGCGGGCCAGCCCTTGAGCGAGCCTATCGCGCAATATGGCCCGTTCGTGATGAACACGCGTGAAGAGCTGGTGCAGGCGGTGGACGACTTTCGTGCTGGTTTAATGGGCTAATTCGGAACTATAAAACTTTACGAAACTTGTGCTGCAACGCACAGACGCGTTACACGGACGGTTCACAGTCGGAACTTGGAAGAGGTACCTCGCCTCTGACTTTAAGGAGCTTTTATGACCCGTTTGAACACCACGCATTTCGCCCTCTCTGTCTTATTGGCTGGTACAGCTTTGACAACCGTGGTTCCCGCACAAGCCCAACCCATGATGGGGGAAATGGGCATGCACCATGACGAGGGGCGCATCCATGAACGCATGGTCAAACATTGGGAAAAGCGTCAGGCTGAGTTGAAAGCCAAACTGCATTTGGCCGAAAGGCAAGAACCAGCGTGGACTACCTTTGTACAAAGCATGAAATTGCCCGCCACACGCCTAGCACCCCCCATTGACCGAGAAGCCTTAGCCAAGCTCAGCACCCCTGAGCGTATGGAAAAGATGAACGCACTGCATGAAGCCAACTTGGCAAGCATGCAGGCACACGTCAAACAACGCACAGAAGCCACGCGCACGTTTTACAACCAACTGAGCGTCGAGCAGCAAAAAGTGTTTGACGAAGAAACCCTTCCAGAGCATTCACGCCGGAAGGGCAGGACCGATTAAATATCGATGTTGCCTGCGCGCAAGGCGTTGCTTTCGATGAAGTTGCGGCGGGGTTCAACCTCGTCGCCCATCAACATGGTGAACACGCGGTCCGCTTCGATGGCGTCGTCAATTTGTACGCGCAACAAGCGACGCACAGTGGGGTCCATCGTGGTTTCCCACAACTGTGCTGGGTTCATCTCGCCCAAGCCCTTATAACGTTGACGGGCGGTGGCATTTTCAGCTTGGCCAATCAACCACCTCATGGCTTGACGGAAGTCAGATACTTTCTCTTCTTTGGCTTTTTCGCCTTCACCGCGATGTACTTTTGAGCCCTCACCCACCAAATCACGGAAGGTTTGAGCGGCTTCAGCCAATGCTGCGTAATCAGCACCGTGCACGAAGTCTTGGGTAATCACGCTGCTCTTCACGTTGCCGTGGTGGCGACGGCTGATGCGCAAAATAGGTTTGTCGGTGCGCACATCAAATTCACCGGTAGCTTCTGAACCACTGCCCAGTTCACGCAATTTTTCTTGCATGGCTACAGCAGATTTTTCTGCATCAGCAACGGTATCAAGATTAACCGACACACCATCAGCCATCGCTCGCAAAGCCTCGGCATCCATAAAACCGCTCAAACGCGCAATGACTGCTTCAGCCACTTGGTGTTTGCGGGCCAATTCGTTCAATGTGTCGCCACTCAAGACTTGAGAGTTAGTTCCACCAGTGGTAATGCTGGCGTCTTTCATGGCGATGCGCAACAGGAAACCATCCAAAGCAGCTGCATCTTTGAGGTACAGCTCTTCTTTGCCTGCCTTCACTTTGTACAAAGGTGGCTGGGCAATGTAAATGTGACCACGCTCCACCAACTCAGGCATTTGGCGATAGAAGAACGTGAGCAATAAGGTACGAATGTGGGCGCCGTCAACGTCCGCGTCAGTCATGATGATGATGCGGTGGTAACGAAGCTTGTCAACGTTAAAGTCATCCGTGGCAGACTTGCCAGACTCAGCACTGGCTTTACCAATGCCAGTACCCAAAGCCGTGATCAGCGTCAAGATTTCGTTGCTAGTTAACAGCTTTTCGTAACGTGCTTTTTCAACGTTCAAAATTTTGCCACGCAGGGGCAAAATCGCTTGAAATTTACGGTCACGGCCTTGCTTAGCTGAACCACCCGCGGAGTCACCCTCCACGATGTAGATTTCGCACAAGGATGGGTCTTTTTCTTGACAATCGGCCAACTTTCCTGGCAAGCCCATGCCATCCAACACACCTTTGCGACGTGTCATCTCGCGAGCCTTACGCGCCGCTTCGCGGGCACGCGCGGCTTCCACAATCTTGCCGCAAATGATTTTGGCGTCATTGGGGCGCTCTTGAAGATAGTCGGTAAGTGTTTTAGCCACAATATCTTCCACAGGTGCACGCACCTCGCTAGATACCAACTTGTCTTTGGTCTGGCTACTGAACTTAGGTTCAGGCACTTTGACAGACAACACGCAGCACAAGCCTTCGCGCATGTCATCGCCCGTCACTTCAACCTTGGCCTTCTTAGCAAATTCGTTTTCTTCGATGTACTTGTTGATGACACGTGTCATCGCAGCACGCAAACCCGTTAAGTGAGTACCACCATCGCGCTGTGGAATGTTGTTGGTAAAGCACAAGACGTTTTCGTTGTAACCATCGTTCCACTGCATGGACACTTCCACACCAATGTTGGTGCCTGGAATTCCACCATAGGTTTCAGCAGGACGGTCGCCTTCGGCATAAAAAGCATTGGGGTGCAGGACTTTCTTGCCTGAGTTGATGAAGTCCACGAAACCCTTCACACCACCCGCACCAGAAAAATCGTCTTCTTTGCCTGTTCGTTCGTCCAACAAGCGGATACGAACACCGTTATTCAAGAAGCTCAATTCGCGCAAACGTTTGCTCAAAATCTCATAATGGAAGTCAGTGTTTTGCGTGAATATTTCTGTATCGGGTAAAAAATGAACTTCGGTGCCGCGCTTTTCGGTATCGCCCGTGATGCGCATAGGAGAAACTTCAACACCATTCACCACTTCAATCAAACGGTTTTGCACAAAGCCTTTGGAAAACTCCAAGGTGTGTACCTTGCCTTCACGTCGAACCACCAAGCGCAAGGATTTAGACAATGCATTGACACAAGACACACCAACACCGTGCAAGCCACCCGACACCTTGTAGCTATTCTGGTTGAACTTGCCACCTGCATGCAACTCGGTCAACGCAATTTCTGCAGCGCTGCGTTTAGGCTCGTGCTTGTCGTCCATCTTCACGCCCGTTGGAATGCCACGTCCATTGTCGGTCACGCTGATGGAGTTGTCGCTGTGAATGGTGACCACAATGTCATCGCAATGGCCTGCCAATGCTTCGTCAATCGAGTTGTCCACTACCTCAAATACCAAGTGGTGCAAGCCTGAACCATCAGATGTGTCACCGATATACATACCAGGACGCTTGCGGACCGCTTCAAGGCCTTCCAAAATTTGAATTGACCCCTCACCATAGCCTTCACCGGCTGGAGGCGTCACTGGGATTTCAGGAGTTTGAGTGGATTCGGTCATAGCAAGTCTTCGTGCGTGAGGCGCAAGCACCTCACGGGTTCAATCGGAAAAAAGGGAAATAACAATGCGTTAAATACGCATTGGCATCACCACATATTTGAACGTGGTGTTTTCAGGAATGGTGATGAGTGCTGAGCTGTTGGAATCAGCCAAATCTACTTGCACCATGTCTTGGTCCATATTGGTCAAAGCGTCAATCAGATAGGTTACGTTGAAACCAATTTCAATGGCATCACCGTTGTAATCAATTTCAAGTTCGTCCACAGCTTCTTCTTGCTCAGCGTTACTTGATGCTACGCGCAAGACACCGGGCTCTAAATTCAGCCGCACACCTTTGAATTTTTCACTAGTCAAAATGGCTGTGCGCTGCAAAGTGGCCAACAAAGCCGTACGTCCCATGGTGATCGTGTTTTTGTGGTTTTTTGGAATAACGCGGTTGTAGTCAGGAAACTTTCCTTCGACAAGCTTAGTTACAAACTCCATGCCGTCGAATGTGAACTTGGCTTGGTTGCCAGCAAATTGCATTTCAATCGCACCCTCCTTGTCACTCAACAAGCGTTGCATTTCCAACACTGTTTTACGCGGCAAGATGACTTCTTGACGTGGCACTTCCACGTCCAAAGTAGCAGATGAAAAAGCTAGGCGGTGACCGTCTGTTGCGACCAAGCTCAGTTGCTTACCTTCTGCTACAAACAAAATGCCGTTCAAGTAATAACGGATATCGTGCACGGCCATGGCGAATGACACTTGGTGCAACAACTCTTTCAAAGTCTTTTGCGGCACGCTAAAAGAAGGACCAAAGTTGGTAGCTTCTTGTACCAATGGAAAATCTTCAGCAGGCAAGCTTTGCAGAGTAAAGCGGCTTTTGCCACCTTTCAAAATTAACTTGTTTTGATTTGACTCCAAGCTCACAGTTTGGTCTGAAGGCATGGTTCGCAAGATGTCAATCAGCTTGCGTGCACCCACTGTGGTTGTAAAGTTTCCTGCATCACCATCGAGTTCTGCTGTCGTACGAATTTGGATTTCTAAATCACTGGTGGTCAGCTGTAGAGAACTACCTGTTTTGCGAATCAATACGTTTGCCAAGATTGGCAATGTATGGCGACGTTCAACGATACCTGCAACAGATTGCAGAACTGACAAAACTTTGTCTTGTGTTGCTTTCAGTACGATCATCTCTTCCTCTTGTTTTCTTTATTTAAATTAGTAGTAGTAGATAAGCAAAGCATCTTTCTGTGGACAACAGCATTTTCCTCTTTTTTTTCAAGCACTTGGACTCTCCGCGAAGGTGTTGGTAAGCTTGCTTTTCTGC
>CANFKQ010000049.1 GCA_947447405.1 Comamonadaceae bacterium
CCGTGTGACGTGGCAACTTGGCCCGCGTGTTGACTTGGCCAACATGCGCCTCGCACTCAGCGCCACCATCGCCTCGGCTTGTTGCACACCACAGCCCGTACGCGTTGATGTTTCGCCCATGTGGCGCGGTCTGCGCGTGCAGGTGAGCGACCACACGTCCAATTGGCCTGCCAGCTGGCTCGTCGGTTTGGGAGCACCTTGGAACACCATTCAGCCCGAAGGGCGGATGCAATTGCGCACCACGCAGCTGCAATGGACACAACAAGCCGGCCAACAACAGAATCCAAGCCAAGGGCAACTGCAAGGCCAAGCTGAATTGCAGATGCAACAGCTGTCGACTCGCCTGTCCACGCTGCGCCCCTTAGGCAGCTACCGCATTCGCGTGCAAGGGGGCGATACGATGGCCATCACATTGGATACCGTCGAAGGCAGCTTGCGACTCACAGGCAACGGCCAACTGCTGAATGGACGCGTGCGCTTCAACGGCGAGGCCTCTGCTGCGCCTGACGCAGAAGCCGCGCTCTCTAATTTATTGAACATCCTTGGCCAACGCCAAGGAACCAAGTCGATTTTGAAAATGGGTTAACGCATATGGCTCAGCAACGCACTTATCTCCAGCCTTCTGCCTTGGCGCTTGCGCTGAGCTTGAGCCTCACTCCTTCGCTGGTGGGCCTGTCGCTCACGCACGCCGCACCACCGGCCAAAAAATCAGCCTCGTCAGAACCCATCACGCTTAACTTTGTGAACGCAGAGATTGAGTCCGTGGCGCGCACCTTGGCCACGCTGTCCAACCGCAACTTGGTGGTGGACCCTCGCGTGAAAGGCACCATCAACCTCAGCACCGAATTGCCTGTATCGCCCAACGAAGCATGGAGCCAGTTCTTGGCCGCTTTGCGTTTGCAAGGCTTTGCCATGGTTGAGACCAAGGGCCTCTACAAAATCGTGCCGGAAGCAGATGCCAAGCTCCAAGGCGGCAATGTGCAAGAAATTCAAAAAGGCAGCGGCGGCTCGGGCAGCGGTCAAATCGTCACGCACATCTTCAAGCTCAACTTTGAGCAAGCCAACAACTTGGTGCCTGTGTTGCGTCCGCTCATCAGCCCCAACAACACCATCAACGTCAACCCTGGCAACAACAGCATCATCATCACCGACTACGCCGACAACCTGCAGCGCATGGCCCGCATCATCGCCACGCTGGATGTGTCGAATGCAAGCGAGGTGGAAGTGATTCAGCTCAAGCACGCCATTGCGGTGGACTTGGCGCCGCTGGTGTTGCGCTTGGTCGAATCAGGCAGCGCCAACAACCCAGGCGCAGCGGCTGCCACCCCAGGGCAAACCGGTGCCGAATACAAAACCACGCTGCTGGCTGAGCCACGCAGCAACGCCCTCATCTTGCGTGCCGCCAACCCTGCACGTGTGGCCTTGGTGAAGTCACTGGTGATCAAGCTCGATCAACCGAGCGGTACCAACGCCAGCGGCAACATCCATGTGGTGTATTTGAAAAATGCTGATGCGACAAAACTTGCCACCACCTTGCGTGCAGCGGTGAGTGGGCAAGCCACCGCAAACGCCAGCAATGCAAGCGCGGGAGTCTCACCTCTGGCCAGTCCACAAACAGGGGTGACACCCACCACCACATCGGGCAGCACATTGGGTAGCACGACGGCGGCAACAGGCTCAGCAACCGGCGGACAAATTCAAGCGGACACGGCCACCAACTCTCTCATCATCACCGCGCCAGAACCGCAATACCGCCAACTTCGCGCCGTGATTGACATGCTCGACCAACGACGCGCGCAAGTGATGGTGGAGAGTTTGATTGCCGAAGTGAACGCCGACAAAGCCGCGCAAATGGGCATTCAGTGGCAAACCGCCACAGGTCAATCAGGCGGCAACATCGGCATCATTGGCACCAACTTCAACAACCCCATCAGCACCACCATCGGGCAAGGCAACATCATTGGGGCGGCCGGTGGGGCAACCGCACTCGGCGCTTTGGGAGGCGGTTTAAACATCGGCACAGCTCGGCAGATCAACGGCACCTATGTGCTGAGCAGTTTGGCCACCTTCTTGCAACAAAACGGTGATGGCAACGTCCTGTCCACACCCACCTTGCTGACCATCGACAACGAAGAAGCCAAGATCGTCGTGGGACAAAACGTGCCCTTCGTGACGGGCCAATACACCAACAACAACACGATCAACGGCTCGGTCAACCCGTTCCAAACGGTGGAACGCAAAGACGTGGGCTTGACGCTCAAGGTCAAACCACAAATCAGCGAAACAGGCACCGTCAAACTCACCATCTTCCAAGAGGTGTCAAGCATCGACTACACCAAGTCATCCACCGCGGGACTCATCACCAACAAGCGCAGCATCGAATCCAACGTCTTGGTGGACGATGGGTCCATCATCGTGCTGGGCGGTTTACTGTCGGATGAGTACGCAGGTGCGGCCAGCCAAGTGCCTCTGTTTGGCGACATCCCCGTGTTGGGCTGGCTCTTCAAAAGCGAAAGCCGCCAACGCACCAAGAAAAACTTGATGGTATTTTTGCGCCCTGTCGTCATGCGTGACGCTGCAGCGTCGGATGCGCTCAGCAACAACCGCTACCAGCAAATGATGGGCATGCAACAAACCGCACAACCCGGCTTCAACCCCATCTTGGGTTCGGGCAATGCGCCTGTGCTGCCGCCTGCGCCCGTGCCTGTGCCGCCCGTACCTGCAGCCACGCCCGCCCAATAAGCCATGCGCCGCCCGCTGCCCTACGCCTTTGCCCGCACCCACCAGCTCTTGCTGGAGGACGATGGCCACACGCTCACACTGTGGCACAGCGACGCGCCCGACCTGAGCGCGTGGAGCGAAATCACGCGCCGCCACACCGTGCAGTCGTTTGAATACGCTGACAAAACCACGCTGGCCAAACGCATCAGCGAGGCCTACTCGCAAGCGGACAGCAACGCCGCGGCGGTGGTGAGCGAAGTCGAGAGTGACGCCGACCTCACCCGCATGATGCAAGAGCTGCCCGCCGTAGAAGACTTGCTGGAAGCCGCCGACGACGCGCCCATCATCCGCATGCTCAACGCACTGCTCACGCAAGCGGCACGCGACGGTGCGAGCGACATTCACATTGAGCCGTATGAGCGCCACAGCAGCGTGCGTTTCCGTGTGGACGGCACACTGCGCGAAGTGGTGCAGCCCAACCGGGCTTTGCATGCGGCATTGATTTCTCGCTTGAAGATCATGGCGGAGCTGGACATTGCCGAAAAGCGTTTGCCGCAAGACGGTCGCATTTCACTGCGCCTGGGCCAGCGTGCGATTGACGTGCGCGTGTCCACCCTGCCGAGCGCACATGGCGAACGTGCGGTGCTGCGCTTGCTCGACAAGACAGAAAGCAAACTCACACTGCCAGCCGTGGGCATGGAAGGCGAAACGCTGCGCCGCTTTGAAGCGCTGGTGCACCAGCCACACGGCATCATCTTGGTCACCGGCCCCACGGGCTCGGGCAAAACCACCACGCTGTATGCCGCGCTGCAAGGGCTAGACGCCACACGCAACAACATCATGACGGTGGAAGACCCGATTGAATACGAGTTGGCTGGCGTGGGTCAAACGCAGGTGAACCCCAAGATTGATTTGGACTTTGCCAAGGCTCTGCGTGCCATCCTGCGCCAAGACCCAGACATCATCATGATTGGTGAGATTCGCGACTTTGAGACTGCGCAAATCGCCATTCAGGCCTCGCTCACCGGCCACTTGGTGCTGGCCACGCTGCACACCAACGATGCGGCTAGCGCCATCACCCGTTTGACCGACATGGGCGTGGAGCCCTTCTTGCTGAGCTCGTCGCTCTTGGGCGTGTTGGCGCAACGCCTGCTGCGCAAAACCTGCACGCATTGTTCAGGCAAGGGTTGTGAGGTGTGCGGCCACAGCGGCTACCAAGGTCGTACCGGCATTTTTGAATTGCTCACCACCAACGACGACATTCGTGCCCTCATTCACAACCAAGCCAGCGAAGCGCAACTGCGCGAAGCGGCGCAGCGCTTTGGCATGACGCTGATGCGCGACGACGGTGAACGTTTGGTGCGTCACGGTGTTTCCACCCGTGAAGAACTGATTCGCGTGACACGCGACTGAACCTCTGCGACTCAGCCCGACCCACCATGCCCGCCTACTCGTTTGAAGCCCTAGACCCCCAAGGCCAAACACGCCGTGGCGTGCTGGAAGCAGACTCGGCACGCACCGCGCGCAGTCAATTGCGCGCGCAAGATTTGGTGCCGCTCAAGGTAGCGCCCGTACATCGCACCCAGCAAGGTTTCGACACGGTCATTTGGGAAAGCAAAGTTTTCAGCAGCACAGAGCTTGGCGTATGGACGCGTCAGTTGTCCGGTCTGGTTTCGGCAGGCTTGCCGCTTGAACGCGCACTTGCCTCGCTCAGCGACGAAGCCGAAACCCCTCGTCAACGCGATTTGGTCTCTGCGCTGCGCACAGAGGTGAACGCTGGGTCCACCTTTGCCAAGGCGCTCAGCCAGTACCCGCGTGAGTTCTCCATCACCTACATCGCTGTCATCGGCGCAGGCGAACAAAGCGGGCACTTAGGCTTGGTGCTGGAGCGCTTGGCCGACGACTTGCAAGCGCAACAAAACTTGCGCGGCAAGTTGTTGGCGGCTGGCCTGTACCCCGCCATCGTGTGTGTGGTGGCGTTGGTGATCGTGTTGTTTTTGCTGGCGTATGTGGTGCCGCAGGTGGCGCAGGTGTTTAGCAGCAACCAACAGAAGCTTCCTTTGCTCACCACCTTCATGCTGGCGTTGAGTCAATTTGTGCAAGACTTTTGGCTGTGGGGGCTGCTGCTGCTGTCGGTATTGGCCTTGGGTGCACATGTGGCCTTGAAGCAAACCGAACTGCGTTTGCGTTTTGATGCAGCTTGGTTGCAACTGCCCCTCATCGGCAGATTGGCCCGTGGCTATAACGCCGCTCGCTTTGCCAGTACCTTAGCCATGTTGGCCACGGCAGGCGTACCGATTTTGAAAGCCCTGCAAGCGGCCGCCGACACCCTCAGCAACACCGCACTCAAACGTGATGCACAAGAAGCTCTGGTGCTGGTGCGCGAAGGTGCGCCGCTGGCCTCTGCGCTCGCACAACACAAACGTTTTCCGCGCTTGCTGGTGATGTTCGCGCGCTTGGGCGAACAAACCGGCACACTGCCCACCATGCTACAGCGCGCTGCTGCACAGCTGAGCGAAGAGGTACAACGCCGCGCTTTACAACTGGCGACGATTCTTGAGCCACTGCTCATCGTGGCCATGGGCGCGATGGTGATGCTCATTGTCTTGGCGGTGATGCTGCCCATCATTCAACTCAATCAATGGGTCAGATGAGCCCCCACGCTCGGCACTGTCGTGTCCTCGCTGCCCCCCGAGGGGGCTGGTCCGCCTTGGGAGCGGCCCAGCGGCGGACCGTACTTGGAGAATACAAATGAGCATTTCACTCGACGGTAAGTTAGTCGTCGCCATCTCCTCGCGGGCGCTGTTTGACTTTGAAGAGGAAAACCAAGTCTTCGAGCAAGGCGACGACCGCGCGTACATGAACTTGCAGCTGGACCGCCTTGAAACACCCGCTAAGCCAGGCGTCGCGTTTTCATTGGTGCAAAAGCTGTTGGCATTCAACACGTCTGAAGCACAGCGTGTGGAGGTGGTCATCCTCTCGCGCAACGACCCCGTGAGTGGCTTGCGCGTGATGAAGTCAGCCGCCCATTACGCGCTGCCCATCATTCGTTGCACATTCACACGCGGCGAATCGCCTTGGCGCTATTTACGCCCGCTCAACGCCAACTTATTTTTGTCCACGCATTTGTCGGACGTGCGCTCAGCACTTGATGCTGGCGTGCCCGCTGCCCAGGTGTACCCGCACTCGGCCCACGCCTCAGAAGCCAACCCGCACGAAGTGCGCATTGCGTTTGACGGAGACGCCGTGCTGTTCAGCGACGAAGCTGAGCGTGTGTTTCAAACCCAGGGCTTGGACGCGTTTCAGCAGCACGAGAAAACCAATGCGGCGCAACCCTTACCGGCTGGACCATTCAAACCTCTGCTGCTGGCCCTGCAAGTGCTGCAGCAAGCAGGTACACCGCATATGCGTATTCGCACCGCATTGGTCACCGCGCGCAGCGCGCCCGCACACGAACGTGCCATTCGCACGTTGATGAACTGGAACATTGAAGTAGACGAGGCCATGTTCTTGGGTGGCCTTGAGAAAGGCGAGTTCTTGCGCGAGTTTGAACCCGACTTTTTCTTTGACGACCAAACTGGCCACATCGAGTCAGCCGCCCGTCACGTGCCCGCAGGGCATGTGGCCAGCGGCGTGCGCAACAGCAACACCGAAGTTTGAAAACACATGAACGCATTCAAAACTGTGGCCCATAACGTGGCGACGAATTGGCAAAAAAGCCGCTTGCAGCTCAGCCGCGTTTGGGCTTTGTCATTGCCCTATTTCAAGTCCGAAGAAAAATGGCGCGCACGTTTGCTGCTGGCTGCTTGCGTAGGCTTGAACCTCGGCATGGTTTACATGATGGTCTTGCTCAACGACTGGAACCGCGTGTTCTACGACGCGCTGCAAAACCGAAATGCCGAGGTGTTTTGGCATCAGCTCGGCGTGTTTGCCATGCTGGCGACGTGCTTCATCATCGTGGCGGTGTACCGCTTTTACCTCACGCAATTGCTTGAAGTGCGTTGGCGTGCGTGGATGACGCGCGACTACCTGCAGCGCTGGCTCAAAGGCCATGTGTTTTATCAGCTGGAACTACAAAGCAAGAACGGCACAGACAACCCCGACCAACGGATTCAAGAAGACGTGCAACAGTTCACGGCGGACACGGTGGGTTTGTCGCTGGGTTTGCTCGATGCCACGGTCACGCTGTTGAGCTTTGTGGGCATCTTGTGGTCGCTGTCAGGGGGCTTTAGTTTTGAGGTGATGGGTGAGACCCACAACATTCCTGGCTTCATGGTGTGGA
This sequence comes from Comamonadaceae bacterium, assembly GCA_947447405.1. Lineage (GTDB taxonomy): Bacteria > Pseudomonadota > Gammaproteobacteria > Burkholderiales > Burkholderiaceae_C > Limnohabitans. The sequence continues at coordinate 7,004 of CANFKQ010000049.1, forward strand.
TGGCCCTCGCCTATGCACTGGCGGGCAGCTTGATGGGCCACTTCATTGGTCGCTCCATGGCATCGCTCAACTTTGCACAACAGCGCCTTGAGGCTGACTTTCGTCACCACTTGATGCGCGTGCGCGAGTACAGCGAAGCCATTGCACTCGACCGTGGTGGCCGTGTGGAACGCTTGTCGCTGCAAGAACGCTTTGCACAAGTGCTGGACAACTTCATGCGCTTGCTGCGCGTGCAAAAGCGCTACACGTGGTTCAACTCAGGCTATGGCCAAGCGGCGGTGGTATTCCCCATGTTGGTGGCGTCACCTCGCTATTTCAGCGGAGCCATTCAACTCGGTGAATTGATGCAAATCTCTTCTGCGTTTGGCCAAGTGCAAGAGTCACTCAGCTGGTTCATCAGCAACTACAGCCGCTTGGCCTCATGGCAAGCTACCACCCTGCGTTTGACCAGTTTTCAAGACCAGATGTTGGCCATCCAGGTGGACGAGGTGGCTGAGCCTGAAACGGCACCGCTGTCTTTCACGGGCATCAATGCCTTGCACACCACGCCTCTCACAGTGTCTTTGCCCAATGGCGAAGTGCTGCTGGCCGACACGTCGCTCAACGCCGTTGCGGGCGACACGGTGCTGATTCGAGGCCCATCGGGTTGCGGCAAATCCACCTTGCTGCGTGTGTTGGCAGGCATTTGGCCGTATGTCACCTCACCCACACACGACCGCCGTGGTGAGCCCATCACCTATGGCCCTGTGGTTCTGCCTGAAGGCAGCGTGTTCATGCCGCAGCGCCCTTACTTCCCCGAGGGCACCTTACGCCAAGCACTGGCCTACCCCGACCGCGCGGAACACTACACCGACGAAGCCCTGCAAAGTGCGCTATTTGATGCGCTTTTGCCGCACTTAGTGAACGACCTTGACGTGGCAGGCCATTGGACGCAGCAGCTCTCAGGGGGTGAGCAACAGCGCTTGGCCCTGGCTCGTGTCATGCTCAAGCGCCCACGCTGGGTGTTTGCAGACGAAGTCACCAGTGCTTTAGATGAAGCGGCAGAAAAAACGCTTTACGAGAAGCTGCTGACCATGGTGCGAGAAGAAGGTGGTGGTGTGGTGTCGATCGCCCACCGACCCAGTGTGGCCAGCCATCACGAGACGGTGTGGCAGTTTGTGCCAGCGCCTGAGGGCAGCTCAGCCAAGTTCGTTTTGGTGGCGGAATAACACTACGCCTTCCAGCGCTCCCAACCTTTAGCGCGCAAATCACACGCAGGGCAGGTGCCACAGCCATAGCCCCAATCATGGCGGTGCGTGCGGTCGCCCATGTAGCAGGTGTGGGTGTGCTCCACGATGAGGTCAACCAACTGATGGCCACCCTCTGCGTGCGCTTTTTGACCCAAGTCATAGGCCAGCTGCCACGTCTGCGCTTTATCGATCCACATCAACGGCGTCTCGATCAACAAGCGGCGGTCTAGCCCCAACGACAAGGCAATTTGCATGGCCTTCATGGTGTCATCGCGGCAGTCGGGGTAGCCTGAAAAATCGGTCTCACACACGCCGGTGACGATGACATCCAAATCACGGCGATAGGCCAATGCAGCGGCCAGTGTGAGGAACAACAGATTGCGCCCAGGCACAAAGGTGTTGGGCAAACCTGAGGCTTCCATCTTGAACGCCATGTCGCGTGTGAGAGATGTTTCGCTGACCTGACCCAACACGCCCAGGTCAAGCAAATGGTCTTCACCCAGCTTGTCTGCCCATTGCGGGAACTGTGCACGCACTTGCGCCAGCACTTGAATGCGCGCTTCTAGCTCGACCAAATGGCGTTGGCGGTAATCAAACGCCAAGGTCTCTACGCGCTCATATTGCGCCAGCGCATGGGCCAAACAGGTGGTGGAGTCTTGCCCGCCCGAGAACAAAACCAGTGCATTGCGGTGAATGGGGTGACGTGTTTGCATGCGCTTCTCAGTGTGACGGGTCTTGGGGATGTGAAATTTTGTCAGTCAGTGCAATGGCCAAAGCACTGAGCAAAAATGTGATGTGAATGATGGTTTGCCACATCAACACCTTCTCGTCGTAATTGGCCGCATTGATGAAGGTCTTGAGCAAGTGGATTGATGAAATGCCAATAATGGCCATACCCAACTTGACTTTCAAAATCGACGCATTCACATGACTGAGCCACTCGGGTTGATCGGGGTGATTCTCTAAATACATGCGTGACACAAAGGTTTCATAGCCGCCGACGATGACCATGATAAGCAAGTTAGAGATCATCACCACATCAATCAACCCCAACACCACCAGCATGGTGATGGACTCGCTCAGGTGCGTGACGGTCATGCCGTTTTTGTAGCCAATGCTGGTCACCAAAGCATCCAGCGCAGCTTGGCTGCCAAACGCGGCTTCAATCAGATGCACCAACTCCACCCAAAAATGAAACACATACACGCCTTGCGCTGCAATGAGGCCTAAGTACAAAGGCAGCTGCAACCATCGGCTAGCAAAAATAAAACGAGGCAGGGGTGGAATTGGCTTCATACGGAACAATCTGAGGTGAATGCGTAAATTTTGCCTGAGCCCACCTAAACTGCAGACATGTTGATACAAATTTTCTCTTTGATCCTGCACTTCGCCGTGGGCTTGGTGGCGGGCACCTGTTTGCTGCGCATGTACATGCACTTGCAACGCATCAATCTCTCCAGCAGCGGGGGCAACCCATTGGCACCGCTTGTGTTCAGCATCACCAACTGGATTGTGCTGCCCGTGCGTCGCTTTGTTCCCGCAATAGGTCGCTTGGACACCGCCAGCTTGGTGGCCGCTTATGCGGTGCTGCTGGCCAAGCACTCGCTGCTGTGGATCGTGGCAGGTGCGGCAGCCCATTGGCTGAGCTTGGTCACCCATGCTGGGTTTGAATTGCTCAGCGTCATTTTGTCGAGCTTGATGTGGATGGTGATTGGCTACGCCCTCATGTCGTGGTTCAGCACGGCCTCGGATGCGCGGTACTTCTTGGCTCAGTTGGTGGAGCCTTTGTTGCGCCCCCTCCGTCGTGTATTGCCACAGATGGGCGCGGTGGACTTGTCACCCATTGCCTTGATGTTGTTGATTCAAATCGCGGACATCGTGCTGCGCCATGTGCAGATGCAAGTCGGGTTTTAAGGGCTGTTGATGTCGCACAAACACCTTTGGCTTGCTTCGGTGCTGCTTTGTACGGCTCTGAACATCTCGGCGCAAAACACGGTAACACCTGCCAACGTGTCGTCCGTGAATACCGTCGCCACACTGGATGTGCCGCGCTACATGGGCACTTGGTATGAGATTGCCAAATTTCCAAATTGGTTTCAAACCCAATGTGTGGCCAACACGCGGGCGCAATATTTGGCACTCACCGATGGCTCGGTGCAAGTGCTCAACAGCTGCGTCGCGGCGGACGGCCGCACCATGGATGCGTTGGGCCAAGCCCGTCAAATCGGTCCCGCCACATCCCCCAAGCTCAAGGTACGCTTTGCACCGGCATGGCTCAGCTGGCTTCCTGTGGTGTGGGGCGACTATTGGGTGATTGACCTCGACACCGACTACCAACTGGCAGCCGTGAGCGACGCCAAGCGCGACTACCTCTGGGTGTTGTCGCGCACACCTCAAGTGAACGTCAAAGCCTATGACGCTTTGATCGAACGGCTGAAAGCGCAACATTTTGATGTGCAGAAACTCGAACGAACAGCTCAGCGCTAAAAAACAACGCGCTCAACCTTGCGTTTTTTGGCGTAGTTCATACACAGTCAGCACACCGCATGCCGTGCCGCACAGCGCAATCAAACCAATGCCCATCAGCGAGACATGGTCGGGTACATGGTCAAACACCAGCCACCCGCCTAGCATGGCAAAACCAATTTGTGCGTACATGTAGGGCATCAAGGTACCCGCAGGAGAACGCTCAAACGCCATGATGAGCAAGAAGTGCCCCACACTGCCCGCCACACCCATCAGCACCAACTCCAGCAGCACACGGCTATCCGTCACGGGCACCCAAAACCAATACAACGGCACCGACGCCAACGCCGTGCCAACCCACGTGGTGTAGAACTGTGTGGTCATGGCATCCTCGGTGCGCGCCATCTTGCTGGTGAGCAACTGAAACGCAGCATTCACCACCACCAACGTTGCAGGGATAAGCAGCGACCAACCAAACACATCGGTGCCAGGTCGCAGGATGATGAGCGTGCCAAGAAAACCACCACACACCAACCACACACGCTGCACAGACACATGCTCACCCAACATACGCGCCGCCAACAACGTGACGAGCAAAGGCACCACCATCACAATCGCGGTGAATTCGGCCACAGGCAAAAGCGTCAAGCTTAAAAATGCCAAGCCCGTGACGGAAGCCAACAGCACCCCACGCGTGAGTTGTTGACGTGGATTTTTGGTTTGTAAAACGCCAAGCCCTTTGAGTGGCAACACCACAGCCGTGGTGAGCAAGGCTTGGAAAAAGTAACGCGCCCAAACGGCCATCAAGATCGGCACCACCGTGGTGACACGTTTGGTGGTGGTGTCCAACACCGCAAAGCACGCCACGGCCATCAGCAGCAAGCTAATGCCGAACAAGGCGGATTGGCGTTTGGTATGGCGTGTCATGTGAGTGCCTTGAATGTATCAAGACCTGTCGCATCGGGTGGATGCACCCGCATTAAACCTTGCGCTTGACATGCCGCAAGTTGTTGCAGCGGTCATGACTGATGGCCAGGTTTTCTTGGTGGCTGTTGCCACCTTCACTCAGCGGCTGAATATGCTCTAGCGTGGCGTCGGCGTGCGCCACATGCTCCCCGCAGACCCAACACGGCACCACACCATGCAGTTGGCGCGATACCGTTTTGTAGATCTTGTCGCGGGTGAGCTTGAGCCGACTCAAAGTGTTACTTCACCCAAGCCGTCAAGGTTTTGGCGTAAGCGTCAAAGTCTTTGATGGGGCGCTTGGCCACACCCGAGGCTTCAGCCGCACGAGCCACTGCAGGCGCGATGCGCTGGATGAGGCGGGTATCGAATGGCTTGGGAATGATGTTGTCCACACCAAAAGACAAATCTAAGCCGGGGTAAGCAGCTTGCACTTCTGCGGTCACTTCGAGCTTCGCCAAGTCTGCAATTTCGCGCACGCACGCAATCTTCATGGCTTCAGTGATTTTGGTCGCACCGCAATCCAAAGCACCACGGAAGATGTACGGGAAGCACAACACGTTGTTCACTTGGTTGGGGTAGTCGGAGCGACCGGTGGCGATGATGCAATCGGGGCGCACGGCTTTGGCCAATTCAGGACGAATTTCTGGCTCGGGGTTGGCCAAGGCCAAGATGAGCGGCTTGTCAGCCATGGTCTTGACCATGTCTTGCGTCAACACGCCAGGTGCGGAGCAGCCCAAGAACACGTCTGCGCCGTTGACCGCATCGGCCAGGGTGCGTGCTTGCGTTGTTTGTGCGAAGCGGGCTTTGGACTCGTCGTAGCCACCGGGGCGGCCTTCGTAAATCACGCCTTTGGAGTCGCACACAAAAATGTGCTCGGCCTTCACGCCCAAACCTAGGAACACATCCAAACAAGCCAAGGCAGCAGCACCTGCGCCCGACACAGCTATCTTGATGTTGGCGATGTCTTTGCCTGCCAGCTCCAAGCCGTTCAACATGGCCGCAGCCGAGATGATGGCAGTGCCGTGTTGGTCATCGTGGAACACGGGAATGCTCATGCGCTCGCGCAGTTTTTTCTCGATGTAAAAGCACTCAGGTGCTTTGATGTCTTCGAGGTTGATGCCACCGAAAGTGGGCTCCATCGCCGCGATGATGTCCACCAATTTGTCGGCATCGTGTTCGTCGAGTTCGATGTCAAACACGTCAATGCCTGAAAACTTTTTGAACAGGCAACCCTTGCCTTCCATCACAGGCTTGCCGGCCAATGCGCCGATGTCGCCCAAGCCCAACACGGCTGTGCCGTTGGTGATGACGCCGACCAAGTTGCCACGGCTGGTGTATTCGTAAGACAGTTGCGGGTCTTTTTCGATCTCCAAACAAGGGTACGCCACGCCAGGTGAATAAGCCAAGCTCAAGTCGTGCTGGTTGTCCAGCGGATGAGTGGGCTCCACGCGAATCTTGCCCTTGGTGGGCGAGCGGTGGTATTCAAGTGCGGCTGAGCGTAATTCTTGTTCTGCGGGAGTCATGAAGTATCCGAACTGTTTTTTGAAAAGGGGGTCTATCCTACCGCGCCACTCTTACCCTTTGCCCAGAACGGGCAAGTGCCTACACTTACGCACTTCACTCCACATCTGCCCCGCAAAGCCCCACATGCAAGCCCTGTTGAATGCCATTGCCACGATGGCCCTGCCCACTGACGCACAACGCGTGTTTCATGGCCGTGGTGGCTTACACCCGGGCTGCGAACAATGGGCTTTAGACGCTTTTCCGCCTGTGCTGGTGTTGACCAGTTTTCAAGCGGTGACTGAAGACGAACTGACCACCGTGGGCAACGCGTTGTCCGCACGCTGGGCACAAATAACGCCGGACCAGCAGCTCAACTGGGTATTCCAATGCCGCGCCGAAGGCCACATCGAAACCCGCTTAATGAGCGGCTCCGTGCCCGACCCACATGTTGTCACAGAGAACGGTGCCAGCTTTCGCGTGCATGTGCTCAAAGGCCAAAACCATGGCCTGTTTTTAGATATGGCGGAAGGCCGCGAATGGGTGCGCGGCTTTGTGCGCGATTACCCAGCCACACAGCCACGACTGAAAGTGCTCAACCTCTTTGCCTACACCTGCGCCTTCTCAGTGGTTGCACTACAAGCGGGTGCCAAGCAAGTGGTGAACGTGGACATGAGCCACGGCGCGATGGCGATTGGCCAACAAAACCATCCTTTGAACGGCATCAGCACTGGCGCGACTTTTTTGATGCACGACATCTTTAAGACCTGGGGCAAGATCACGCGCAGCGGGCCTTATGGCTTGGTCATCGTCGACCCGCCCAGTTACCAAAAAGGCAGCTTCATCGCCACCAAAGACTACGCCAAACTCATGCGCCGCTTGCCCGAGTTGTTGGCTCCTGGCGGCTATGCGTTGCTGTGCCTGAATGCGCCTGAACTGGGCTTGGCCTTCTTACAAGACCAAATGAAAGAGCTCGCCCCCGAGTTGAACTTTGTGCAGCGCGTGGCCAGCCCTGCGGCGTTTGCCGATGTATCACCTGAGCGGTCGCTCAAAGTGTTGGCCTATCAGCTACCGCCCTTGCCTGCTGCTGTGGAGAACGCATGAGGTCTCACATCTCCATCGTCAACGTCGACAACTGCGACACCTGGACCCGTTATCGGAGCGGCCTGTGCAACACCTGCGCAGCCAACTGCTGCACCATGCCTGTGGAAGTGAAGCTGCCCGACTTGGTTCGCCTTGAGCTGGTCGATCCGTTTGAAGCAGCGCACGAAGAGCCCAAACAGATTGCCAAGCGCTTGCAAAAGATGGGCGTGATTGAACACTTCAACTTCAAGAACAGCATCTTCACCTTGTCACGTCGTGCCAACGGCGATTGCCAGAACTTAGATGCCAAAACACGACGTTGCAAGGTCTATGAAAAAAGACCCAACACCTGCCGACTGCACCCGCAAGTGGGGCCCAAGCCTGGCTACTGCCCTTACGGCGCTGTGCGCTCATAAATTAGCCACGCCTGAGCGGCTCAAGCAACTCACTCAAACCGTTATGGTCTATCTCGTGCATCAGGTTGAGTAAGCGTCCGATGTCCCCCTTGGGAAAACCTTCCCGCGCAAACCAGTTCAGGTAGTTGCCAGGCAAATCAGCCAACAGCGTGCCTTGGTGTTTGCCAAACGGCATGCGCAGCGTGACCAGCTTTTGCAAATCTTCCGGGTTCATCGCGTGGGCTTAGTTCAAGGCGTCTAACAAGTCTTGCGTGTCCCGAATGATGGGCTGCGCCAACTGCAGCAGCAAATGTCCGTCCACCGCCTGCTGAGCCCAACGGTTAGATGCCTCCAGCACAGGGTGCGTGTTCAGATAGTCGGGCACTTCAAAGTCTGGCATCTGCTGCTTGAACGCCACCAACATGCTGAGATAGCCCGAGAAATACAAACTGAACATCAGTGCATTGGCCGCTTCTTGGGAAATTTCGCGCCGCCCCACCAGCTGTAAAAACAAAGCTTTGGCGGTTTCGATCGTAGGCAACTCACTGGCACTCAGCTGAAACTCTTCGTCCAAGGCCTTACAGGCCTTGTCCCATTGCGCTTGCGCGTCTGTCATTTGGTTCATCATGTTCAAATTTTGCTTATGCC
>CANFKQ010000050.1 GCA_947447405.1 Comamonadaceae bacterium
CGTGTCGCAGGCCGGGTGGCTTAGCGCGTGTCTCAAACGTTGAAAAAATTCCACCCGAAGGATTCATCATGGTCGTCATCCGACTTTCACGCGGCGGTTCTAAAGCCCGTCCGTTTTTTAACATTGTTGTTGCCGACAAACGCGATCGTCGCGACGGCCGTTTCATTGAGCGCATTGGTTTTTACAACCCAATTGCCAAAGGCCAAGCTGAAGGCTTGCGCGTTGCGCATGACCGCTTGAACCACTGGACCAGCGTGGGCGCACAGTGTTCGCCAACCGTGATCCGTTTGGTCAAGCAAGCCGCCGCCAAAGTTGCTGCTTAATTGAACAAGAGTCCGCAATGATGCTAGGCCTTGAGTCCGCAGTACTTCCTGCGGACGCTATCGAAGTCGGGCGCATTGCAGATGCTTGGGGCATCAAAGGCTGGTTCAAGGTCTTGCCCCATAGCGCTTCTCCGGAAGCGCTTTTTTCTTCTAAGCGTTGGTTTTTACAACCCTCGGAAAGAGGTGCCAAGACATTTGCTGGTACCGTGCTTCTGAAAATCATCGAAGCCAAAGATCATTCTGATTCTGTGGTGGCCACGGCCCAAGAGGTGCCCGACCGCAACACCGCAGAACTGCTTAAAGGCGCACGCATTTTTGTGTCGCGTGCCAGCTTTCCTACCCCCGCGACAGACGAGTACTACTGGGTCGACTTGATTGGCCTAGACGTGGTCAACCGCGAAGGCGTGGCGCTTGGCGCTGTGCGCGAGCTGCTGCACACGGGTCCACAAACCGTGTTAGTGCTTGCTTATGAGGAAGAGGGCAAGGCTCAAGAGCGCATGATTCCGTTTGTGACTGCTTATATCGATACCGTCGATTTGGCGGGACGCCTTATCACCGCCGATTGGCAGCCCGATTACTAAATCGACCCGTCCAAGGCCATAGCCATGCGCTTTGACATCGTCACGCTATTCCCCGAGCTGTTTGAGCCGTTTCTGAAAATCGGCATCACACGTCGCGCCTATGAGGCGGCTTTGGTCGATGTGCGCCTGTGGAACCCCCGTGATTACGCTGAAGGCAACTACCGCCGTGTGGATGACCGTCCCTTTGGCGGCGGTCCTGGGATGGTCATGATGCCCGAGCCTTTGTCTGCTTGTTTGGCAGCGATTCGCGCTGATCGAGGACAAGGCCGCGATGTGGCCCCGTTGGTCTTGTTCTCGCCCATTGGCGAAACGTTGCGCCACGCAGCTGTGCAACGCTGGTCGGACAGTCAAGGCGCGGTGCTGCTGTGTGGCCGTTACGAGGGGGTGGATCAGCGCTTCATCGACACTCATGTGGATGTGCAAATCAGCGTGGGTGACTTTGTGTTGTCGGGTGGCGAATTGGCCGCTATGACCTTGCTCGATGCCATCGCGCGTTTACAGCCAGGGGTGCTCAATGACGAGGGTAGCCACCAGTTGGATAGCTTTAACCCCGCTTTAGACGGCTTGCTGGACTGCCCGCACTACACCCGTCCCGAACAGTGGGAAGGTAAGGGCGTGCCTGCTGCGCTGGTGTCTGGCCATCACATCAACATTGAACGCTGGCGCCGTGACCAGCGTTTGCTGATCACAGCCCGCCTGCGCCCAGAGCTGATTGACGCGGCGCGCGCCGCGTCCAAGCTCACGGCCCAAGACGAGGCTGTTTTGAAGACCCAAAACTCGCTATAATGGTGGGCTTTTCGATCCTCTGGTCGGCCGCTTCGCGCCTTTGTTGCAAGAAGCCTTTTGTGTAGCGCGACCAAGATCTTTTAGAGGAAAACATGAACCTGATCCAAACTCTCGAGGCAGAAGAAATTGCTCGCCTCGCCAAAGTTATTCCCGAATTTGCACCTGGCGACACAGTTATTGTGAGCGTTAATGTGGTTGAAGGTACACGCAAGCGTGTGCAGGCCTACGAAGGTGTGGTGATCGCTAAGCGTAACCGTGGCCTCAACAGCGGCTTCACGGTTCGCAAAATGTCTAGCGGCGAAGGCGTGGAGCGTACGTTCCAAACTTACAGCCCCTTGATCGCTAGCATCGAAGTCAAGCGTCGCGGTGATGTGCGTCGTGCTAAGTTGTACTACTTGCGCGACCGTAGCGGTAAGTCTGCTCGTATCAAAGAAAAATTGGTCAGCAAGTCGGCCGCAGCCCTCAAAGCAGCAGCAGCCGCTAAATAAGCAGGTCTTACCTTGCTTAGAAGCCACCCCAAGTGAAAGCTTGCGGTGGCTTTTTCTATGTCCAAACTACCAGCCTTTGACCCTCAGCAAGTGCCCGTGTTCCAAGTGGACACGCACTTGGCAGCTGTGCCTGCGCAGCACCTCACGCCTACCGCTTTGCAGGCACGCTTTGCCAATCCGCCTGTGTGGCAGCCCGAGCTTGTGCGTGAGCGTCAATTCATGGACCGCGCACCCGCCCAAGCTGCGGTGTTGATGGGTGTGGTCATGCGGGACGAGCCTACGGTGCTGCTGACGCAGCGGCCTGCGCATATGTCGACGCATGCAGGGCAAATAGCTTTTGCAGGTGGCAAGTGTGACGATGGTGACGTTGATGTGGCCGCCACCGCCTTGCGTGAGGCGCAAGAAGAGGTGGGGCTAGACATCTGCCATGTGCAGGTGCTTGGCACCTTGCCCGAGTACGTGACTGGTTCGGCCTTTTATGTGACGCCCGTGGTCGCCCTGATCTCGCCAGCCATGACCTTGCAGCTCAACACCCAGGAGGTTTCTGATGCATTTGAAGTCCCTTTGGCTTTTTTAATGAACCCTGCTCACCACCGCTGGCACCGCTACGAGTTCGAGGGGATCACGCGTGAATGGTTGTCGATGCCTTACCAAGACGGCGAGCAGCTGCGTTTTGTGTGGGGTGCAACTGCAGGTATGCTGCGCAACTTTTACCGCTTCTTGCGGGCTGGATGCTCTTAAATTGCGTGTACCTGCCGCTATCATCCGAATATGAGTTTTCTTTCCCTGCTCCTTGCGTTGTTGATTGAACAAGCCCGCCCCTTGGTGCGCGGCAATTGGGTGCATGGCGCTGTGCGCGCATGGGTCAATTGGATCAGTCAGACCTTGGATGCGGGTCACCGCCGTTTGGCTTGGACTACATGGATGTTGGCCGTGGGCTTACCGGCCGTTTTCGCCACCGTCGTGCATTGGATTTTGATTGGCATTTTTGGCTGGCCTTTGGCCATGATTTGGAGCGTGGCGGTGTTGTACGTCACCTTAGGTTTTCGCCAGTTCAGCCACCATTTCACCGATATCCGCGATGCCTTGGATGTGGGCGACGAGCGCTTGGCGCGTGAGCTGTTGGCTGATTGGCAGCATGTCGAAGTGGGCAGCTTGCCCCGCAGCGAATTGCTTCGCCATGTGATTGAGCATTCAGTGTTGTCAGCGCATCACCATGTGTTTGGTGTGCTCACTTGGTTTTCGGTTCTTGCAGCCTTGGGTTTTGGCCCTGCGGGTGCAGTGATTTACCGCATGAGCGACATGGTGGCGCACGCTTGGCAGTCATCCCCTAAAGCGACCAAAGGCTGGGTGAGCGACACCTTGCAAAACGCAGCTCGCGAAGCATGGCGTCGTGTCGATTGGTTGCCTGCACGTTTGACTGCCGTGGCGTTTGCTGTGGTGGGCAACTTTGAAGAAGCCATTGATTGTTGGCGCAACCACGCACAGCGCTTTCCTGATGACAACGACGGTGTGGTGTTGGCTGCCACGGCCGGTGCTTTGAATGTGCGTTTGGGCGGCGAAGCTTTGCGCGCAGACGAAGCCAACGAAGCTCACGATTTGGACAGTGAAAGCACCCCAGGACGCACTCCAGAGATGGCGCATTTGTCCAGTGTGGTTGGCTTGGTCTGGCGCAGCGTGGTGCTGTGGATGGTTTTACTGGCCTTGCTGACGCTGGCGCGCTTGCTGGGCTAAACCCCGAGCCGTGTTAGTAGTTGACAGGCTGCGTTAGTTCGGCAAACAACATGCCATACAGCTTGTAGCGCGAGGGGCTGATGTCGCCAGCTGCCACTGCATCTTGCACTCCGCATGAGGGCTCGTGCAAATGCGTGCAGTTGTAAAACTTGCAGTTCACTACATGTGGTTTGAAGTCGGGCATGTATGCCGCCAACTGCATGGCATCGATGTGATGCACCCCAAATTCCTGAAAGCCCGGTGAGTCAATCAAACCTGTTTTACGTTCGGCATCTACCCAATGCCATGTTGTCGAAGTAGTGGTGTGTTTGCCTGAGTTCAAGGCTTGCGAAATTTCAGCCGTGGCGACATTGGCGTTGGGTACCAGTGCATTGATGAGCGTGCTTTTGCCTGTGCCCGAGGGCCCAAGCACCAAGGTTGTTTTGTATTTCAGGCGGTCCGATAAATCGCCCAAGTTGCCACTTTTAAATGCACCTTGCAGCACCGTGTAGCCCATCTTGACGTAGGGCTCTAGGCGGGCCAAGGCCCTGGCATGCAGCTCAGTTAAATCGCTTTTGTTGAGCACGATGATGGGCGTGATGTGCTCAGCCTCGGCTGCAATGAGTGCACGCGTGAGCTGCATCTCAGAGAACTCAGGCTCTGCCGCCAAAAGAATTAACACTTGGTCTAAATTTGCCGCAAACGATTTCGTGCGAATCTCGTCTTGTCTGTAAAACAAGTTGTGGCGAGTCTCCACCTTTTCGATCGTACCCTCGTCGGTGCTTGCCAACCATTGCACGCGGTCGCCCACCACCACTTGGCTTTTCTTGCCACGTGGGTGGCAAATGCGACGCTCGCCATCGGGTGTTTCCACCACGCAGTGTCGTCCGTGGCTGGCCACCACTAACCCGGTTTGTTTCATGCGGTCATGCGCGCCAAGCGCTGTGAAGCGGGCGGGTGTGAGTAGTAAAACGCGACATACCAAGGGTCGGGTGTGAGGGTCGATGCATTGTCTTGATAGAGTTTGAGAAGGGCGTTGGCCAGTGCTTTGCCATCACTGTTGGCCGCGGCATAGGCATCGGCTTCAAACTCAAAAGTACGTGAGCGGCGAGCAGACAAAGGCGACACAAAGAAGGTGAACAAAGGCAACACCAGCATGAACAGCAACAACGCCAATGCGCTGTTGTTGCCATTGAGGTTAGGGATTACGCCCAAACCTGTGTAGAACCAAACTTGCTGAGACACCCAGCCTAACAAGGCGAGACCCGCAAGGCTGGTGGCAAAGCTGGTGACCATCATTTTCAAAATGTGACGGTGTTTGAAGTGGCCTAACTCGTGGGCCAACACGGCTTCCATTTCATCACCGTTCAATTTGGCTAGCAGCGTGTCGAAAAATACCACGCGTTTAGCAGCACCAAAGCCTGTGAAAAACGCATTCGAGTGTGCTGAGCGGCGGCTGCCATCCATCACAAAAAAACCTTTGGCAGTGAAGCCCGAGCGGATCATCAGCGCGGTGACGCGCTCTTTGAGCGTAGCGTCATCTAGCGGTGTGAACTTGTTGAACAAGGGCATGATGACGTTGGGTGCAATCCACATCACAAACAGTTGATACACCACCAAGGCCACCCACGTGTAAATCCACCACAGCGCGCCACCGGCATGCATGAGCCACAGCACCAGCCAGAGAATGGGCAAGCCCAGCGCCATGCCAATCAACAAGCCTTTAAGCATGTCACTCACCCACAGCTTTGGTGTGGTGTTGTTAAATCCAAAGCGTTGCTCAATGCCAAAGGTTTGGAACAGCGACAAAGGCAGGCCAATCAAGCCACCAATCAAGCTAAAGCCCACCACCAGCGTAATTTGCTGGCCCATTCCTTCGCCCATCCAATCCAGCGTGACTTGGTTGAGCAAGTCCAAACCGCCGAGCAATGTCCAAGCCATCAAGGTGATGGCGTCTAGGCCTAAATCCATGACCCCCACGCGCGCTTTGGCGAGTGTGTAGTCCGCTGCTTTTTGATGGGCTTCTAAGCTGATGGTGTGCGCAAACGCCTCAGGCACATGTGCGCGGTGTTGTGCGACGTGACGCACTTGACGGCCGCTGAGCCAAAGTTTGGTAAGCAGGTTGGCTACCAGCAGAACTGCCAGCGTCAAGGTCATCGAGAGAGAGGGATTCATCATGGAGGAGGAGTTTAGATGATGGGCGACAATCTAGCCCATGTCTGAAGTTGCTACCACTCCCGTTACCTCCATCGTCCCCAAACTTGCCAAGTCAGACTTGAACTTGGTTTGGCTCGATTGCGAAATGTCTGGCCTTAATCCCGAGCGCGAGCGCTTGCTTGAAATTGCGGTCATCGTCACCAATCCTGATTTATCGATTCGCATTGAAGGCCCTGTGTTTGTGATTCATCAAAGTGACGAGTTGCTCAGCAAGATGGACGCATGGAACAAAGGGACGCACGGCAAGAGCGGCTTGATTGACAAAGTTAAGGCATCCACCGTGACCGAAGAGCAAGCACAAGAGCAACTCATTGCCTTCATGAAGCACTATGTGTCTAAAGGTGCTTCGCCTATGTGTGGCAACACCATTGGCCAAGATCGCCGTTTTTTGAACAAATACATGCCTAAGCTCGAAGGCTGGTTTCACTACCGCAATGTGGATGTCAGCACGCTCAAAGAGCTATCGCGCCGTTGGAAACCTGAGGTGTTGAATGCCTTCAAAAAGGCGCAGAAACACACAGCCTTGGCCGATGTTCACGAGTCGATTGACGAGATGATTCACTACCGTGAACACTTTTTGAAACTTTAATTAGGTGAAAACCCGAATTCGTGCCATAATTGCGATCTTCGCTACAAAGCCGTAGCGAATTTGTACATCTCCCTTCATTCACCGGGCTCGCCAAATGAGCTCCAAGCACTGAATAAACCCCTAGCGGGTCAGAGCAGGTTCCGTTTGATGGTTGATGTTTTTTAACCTAGAACGGAGCAGTCGCACAACTTGCGGCGCTCACGTGCGAGAAAAAATCATGACTGACACTTTAAATGTGACAGGCGAATTTGCGCCTGCCGAAACTATTTCTATTGCTGCTCAAAATGCAGTTGCCACTGAGGGCGTTCACACTCCCGAAGTCGCTCACGCTGAAGCTGAAGCACCTAAAGTCGACGTGCCTAACGGCTTCGTCGAGTTGGGTTTAGCCCCTGAGTTGGTGCAAGCCGTGGGCGATTTGGGCTACACCCAACCCACGACCGTTCAACTCAAAACCATTCCTTTGGCTTTGCCAAACGACAACGCTGATGCCAAAGCTGGCTTCATCGATTTGATGGTGTCTAGCCAAACAGGTAGCGGTAAAACAGCTGCGTTCTTGTTGCCTGTGTTGCACACCTTGATTCAACAACAAGCCCAAGCCGAAGCCGCTGACAAAGCTGCTTGGGACAAGCTCGTTGCTGACGCTGCGGCGAATGGCGAAGAGCCACCTAAGCGCGCCAAGCGCAAAGACCCCACCAACACACGTAACTTCAAAGCCCCAACACCTGGTGCCTTGATCGTTTGCCCAACCCGCGAATTGGCTCAACAGGTGGCGCACGACGCCATCGATTTGGTCAAGCACTGCCGTGGTTTGCGCGTGGCCAACGTGGTAGGCGGCATGCCTTACCAGTTGCAAATCGCTAAACTGCAAAACGCTGACTTGGTCGTGGCCACCCCCGGCCGTTTGCTCGACCTGCAACGCTCTATGCAAATCAAGTTGGACAAAGTCCAATTCTTGGTGGTTGACGAAGCCGACCGTATGTTGGACCTCGGCTTTTCGGACGACTTGGCTGAAATCAACCAGCTCACCATCGACCGCAAGCAAACCATGATGTTCAGCGCCACGTTCGCGCCGCGCATTCAGCAGTTGGCCACACGCGTCATGCGTCAACCCCAACGCGTGCAAATTGACTCACCTCAAGAAAAGCACAACAACATTCGCCAAGTGCTGCATTGGGCAGACAACGCGCAACACAAGCGCCGTTTGTTGGACCACCTCTTGCGCGACACCACCATCAACCAAGCCATCATCTTCGCCAGCACCCAAATCGAGTGTGACGGCTTGGCCAATGACTTGCAACAAGAAGGCTTCTCTGCTGTTGCATTGCATGGCGCGTTGAGCCAAGGTTTGCGTAACCGCCGATTGATGGCTTTGCGCCAGGGTCAGGTGCAGTTCTTGGTCGCCACTGACGTAGCCGCGCGCGGCATTGACGTGCCCACCATCACGCACGTGTTTAACTTTGGCTTGCCTATGAAGTCTGAGGATTACACCCACCGCATTGGCCGTACCGGTCGTGCTGGCCGTGATGGCTTGGCTATCACTTTGGCTGAGTTCCGCGACAAGCGCAAAATTTATGACATCGAAGCCTACACACGCCAGCAGTTCACGGCTGAAGTGATTCCAGGCATGGAGCCCACACAACGCGTTGAACAACGTGGTGGTGCTGGTCGTGACTACGACCGCAAAGGCGGCGGCAAATTTGGCGGCGGTGGCAACCGTGGCGGCTTCGGCGGCGGCAACAAGTTTGGCAGTGGCGGTGGACGCTTTGAAGGCAATGGCCAAGGTCGTTTTGAGCCACGTTCGGAAGGCCGTTTTGAAGGTCGTTCAGAAGGCCGTCAAGACAATCGTTT
Organism: Comamonadaceae bacterium; assembly: GCA_947447405.1. Classification (GTDB taxonomy): domain Bacteria; phylum Pseudomonadota; class Gammaproteobacteria; order Burkholderiales; family Burkholderiaceae_C; genus Limnohabitans. The sequence goes on from CANFKQ010000050.1 coordinate 8,546, forward strand.
TGATGCACCTCGTGGCAACAGTTTCGAGCCACGTCAAGGCGCTCCTCGCGGCAACTTCGGTGACAACCGTGGCGCTCCTCGTGGCAACTTTGGCGAAGGCCAAGGCGCACCACGCGGCAACTTTGGTGCCCCACGTAGCTTTGAAGACCGCGCACCACGCAGCTTTGATGACCGTGCCCCAGCACGTGGCCCACGCGCCCCGTTCGAAGCAGGTCGCACACCGTTTGACAAACCAGCACGCCCAGCGGCAGGTAAGTCGTTTGGTGGTGGTTTTGATGCCAAAAAGCGCGCACCTAAGCCACGTACACCTCGTTAATTAGTACCCGCTTGAACAGCGGGCTAAAACGCATTCAGCCACCGCGTTGCACTTTGTGTGCGACTCCGGTGGCTGATTTTTTTGTGGGCCTTGTTTGGCTTGTTGAGGCTTGCGTTTTTATGGCTTGAGCTTTTGTGCCACAAAGTCCAACCGGTCTTGACCCCAAAACATCTCGCCGTCCACCAGATAAGTGGGCGCACCAAACACTTGGGCGTCCATCGCGCTTTGTGTATAGCTGTCGTAACGGGTTTGCACTGAGGGTGTGTTGGATAACGCCAAGCAGGCTGCATCTAGTTGGTGTTCGCTCAGCAGGGCGGTCAAAGTAGCGGCATCTGCAATGTCGCGTTCTTCGTGCCATACGGCAGAAAGCACGGCACCCGTGATGGCCAGTGCTGCGTCTGTGCCGTGGTGCATGTCTACCGCGATGATGAGCTTGGCCGCAGGGTCGCCTGCAACAGGGAAAAACTTAGGGTGCAGATTCAGCGGCAGATTCAGCGACTTGCTGAAACGCGCCAACTCAACCAATCGATAGGCTTGGCGTTGAGGTGCACGTTTGCCTAAGGGCAGACCGCCCGAGATGGGGAAGACCTGGCCTAAGTCCATCGGTCGCACACGCACCGTGGCGCCTGCTGCTTTGGCGATTTGCACAAAACGTTGGTGTCCCAAATAAGTCCAAGGGCTTTGTGGGGCCAGGTAGTAATCGACGGTTTTTGACATGTGGATTTCCTTTTGAAAATTAAACGAATACCAAGGAGAGCATGGCCGCATCGTCAATCAGGTTGATGACGGCGTAGGCACTCAGTCGATACAGGGTAGACAGCGCAAGTTCACGCCATTCGATCACAGGCCTTGCTGGCATGGGCTCAGTCATGACTCGGATGGTGAGCTCAGTAGTGAGGTGGCAGCTCATCGCGAAGGCTGGTGAAACCACCCGAGCCTCCGTCTGGCGTTTGTTGGCGCAATTGGCTCACTTCGCGGATGAGCACGTCGATTTGCTGTTGCTGCTGGAAAACGGTTTGGTTGAGTTGCTCTACCAGGTCTTCGGTAAAGCTGGCTTTGACCTCTAAGTCCATCAGGCGTTTGTTAATGTCGGTGTGTGGCATGTCTGTGGGGGCGGTCGTCATTCTTTTATTTCAGTTTGGCAAGCTCATTGCGTAAATTTTCGAGCTCATTTTTGTAGCTTTCAGCATCGCCAAAGTCTACAAAGCCTGTGTAGTAGGGGTGCGCGGCCATCACCTTGCGGGCGTGTTTGATGGGGCACCAGTACTGTTCCGTGCGAGCCACCACTTCGCGGCCGTAGGCCATCACACCATTGCCATACGAGCAGTAAGCACAGTTGATTTTTTCAATCAAGTTCAGATACGCCAAATGTGCGCGGTCAAACACAAAGTAGTCACTGCGCTTGACGCGGGCAACACCGTAGGCTCTAAAACAGATGTGTTGATAGATCGTGATGGAAAGGTCTAGCAGCAGAATGGGGAAAAACAGTGCGTAAATCACGGGCGCGGTTAGCACACTCATCAAATTGGCGGTGAGCAAATAGGCAATCACACCTGTTTTGAATCGGCGTTGCTGCTCTAGCACCTCATGCTCAAAGCGCACGCGTGTTTCCTCAAAGTCGGCTTGCAGTTCAGCGCGCTTGCGCTTCATTTCAAGTTCGATTTCTAGCTCCATTTTTTGGATGCGTGCGAGCAGTTCGCTGATCTTTGGGTTCATAAATTACTTTCTTTGCGGGGATTATGGGCGGTTACATGCGAAAATACATCGAACCTGTGGCCTAATTAGGGGCTGTAACTTTTATTTGGAAAATTTCATGGGAAACAAAATCGTCACCGAAGCCGATCGTCAACGCGCACCAAAACCAATCCCCCTGCCAGGCACTATGCTGCGCACCGGTGGTCGTGGTCAACGTGTCAGCCTTGAGCGCGGTGTTGCGACACGTAGCAAAAAGAACCCCGGCAAGCGTTCAAACAAAGGCGGTTAACTCCACCTTTTGCTTGTGAAAGCCAAACAAAAAGCGACCCGAGGGTCGCTTTTTGTTTGAGCGGTTAGGTAAACCGTTCAATCGTTATTCACTCTGGCAGTTCGATTTTGACTTCGAGCACTTCGAGATTGTCGTGACGCTCTAAATTGACCTTGATGTCATTTGGATTGATCTTCACGTATTTAGAGAGTACAGCGACCAAGTCGCGCTGCAAATCAGGCAGGTAGTCGGGCTGCGGGTTGCGACCCGTGCGTTCGTGGGTGAGGATGAATTGCAAACGTTCTTTGGCAACGTTCGCAGTTTTTTTCTTTTCACCAAGCAAGAAAGAGAGCACTGACATGACTTACTTCCCACCAAACATACGCTTGAGGAAACCAGGCTTGACGTGCTCGGTAAAACGCATGGGCACGTCTTCGCCCAAGAAGCGGCTGATCACGTCTTTGTAGGCTTCAGATACATCGGTGTTGTCTAAGTGAACCGCTGGCAAGCCTTGGTTTGAAGCTGTCAACACAGTTTCTGATTCTGGAATTACGCCAATCAGGGGGATACGCAAGATGTCTTGGATGTCTTCCAGAGACAGCATGTGGCCTTCTTCCACGCGGCTAGGGTTGTAGCGTGTGATGAGTAGGTGTTCTTTGATGGGCGTGTCGCCGTCAATCGCACGCTTAGTTTTGCTGCTGAGCATGCCCAAGATACGGTCAGAGTCGCGCACCGAGGAGACTTCGGGGTTGGTGACCACCAAAGCTTCGTCAGCAAAGTGCATGGCCATCATGGCGCCCACTTCGATGCCGGCAGGAGAGTCGCAGACGATGTAGTCGAACTTCATTTCTTTGAGTTCATTCAACACGCGCTCCACGCCGTCTTGTGACAACGCATCTTTGTCGCGGGTTTGCGAAGCAGCGAGCACGAACAAGTTGTCGCACTGCTTGTCTTTGATCAAGGCTTGGTTCAGCGTGGCTTCACCATTGATGACGTTGATGAAGTCGTACACCACGCGACGCTCGCAACCCATGATCAGATCGAGGTTACGAAGACCGACGTCAAAGTCGATGACCACCGTTTTGAAGCCGCGCAAAGCGAGGCCAGAGGAAAAACTGGCGCTGGTCGTGGTTTTGCCCACGCCGCCCTTGCCAGAAGTCACCACCACGATTTTTGTCATGAATAAAGCCCTAGTTGTTTTGGTTATTTAATTGCCGAATTTTACAGTGCCTGAATCACCAACTTATCGCCTTGAAGGCTGATTTGCGCGGCTTTGCCTGCAACATCCGCAGGCAGCGGCGCATCGCCGCTGGTGCGGTAAGTACCAGCGATTGAAAGCAGCTCGGCTTCCAAGCATGAGGTGAAAATGCGCGCTTGCTCGTCCCCTCTTGCACCTGCAATGGCTTTGCCGCGCAGCGGGGCGTACACGTGAATGTGGCCATCGGCCATGATCTCGGCTCCGGGGTTGACCATGGCGAGCACGATCAGGTCACGCCCTTTTGCATACACGTGCTGGCCAGAGCGCAGCGGTTTGTCAATGACCATGGCTGAACCGCTGCCGGTTTGCACCTCGCGGACGACCTCGACTTCTCGAATCACTTCTTGCACCACGGTTTCCACGCGGACGGCAGCGGGGGCTTGGATGCTCAAATCGCTCGCCTCAAATAAGCCCGCTTTGCGCGCATTAACCAATTGGTGTTCATTTGCGCCGCGCACCGCCACAGGCAGCATTTGGTGCGTGCGAAGCATGAGGCAGACCGAAGGCAGGTCAAGGTGGTCGTTTGGGTCTTCTAGGGCGCTCAGATCGATCACCACAGGGTCGTTGTCGAAGAAGCCTGGGGTTGCACCCAAACGGCGTGCCATGTCGACTTGCAGGGCCGATATATCGGGGGTTTTGAGGAGAAAAGACACCAAGGGCAACGAGGCACTTTTGATTTCGTAGGCGTGTGGCGCGGAGGCTTGGCTCATGAGACTTGCGTAGAAAGGAAAACCTGAACTTTACACGGCAAGGGCATTCATACCTCGCTAAACTTTTAGTTATGAAATCTAAGCGCATTGCACGCACACTTTTTGTACCTTTTGCTCTAAGCGCCGTGTCGGCCTTGGCGCAGCTGGCCACGACCACGCCTGCCACGACCTCAGACATGGGGCGTATTGAAATTACCAGTGGCCGTGACAACGACGCACAGCAACGCCGGGAATCGACTGCCAGCAAAATTGTGATTGGCCGTGAAGAAATAGAGCGTCAAGGTGATTCCAACCTGGGCGAAATTTTGAAGCGCATGCCCGGCATTACTTTGGGTGGTGCTCCTGGCCGAGGCGGTGGTATTCGCATGCGCGGCTTGAGCCAAGGCTATACACAAATCTTGCTCGATGGTGAACGCGTGCCGCCTGGCTTCTCGGTCGAATCGCTCACCCCAGAGATGATTGAACGCGTTGAAATTTACCGCGCACCGACCGCTGAAACAGGCGCTCAAGCGATTGCGGGCACCATCAACATCATCACACGCGAAGGCCGCAAAGGCATGCCCACCGAGCTGAAAGTGGGCTCATCGTTTCAAGGCGGTTATGCATCACCCTCTGCTTCGTTGGTCAAATACCACGATGCCGATAAGTGGACGGCCAACTACACCTTGTCGGTCAACCGTTATGGAGCGCCGGATCACAGTGAAAATGATTTAACCCGTACAGACGGCACTGGCAATACGGTTCGGCATCGCGTGAGTGATAGCCATTACGGTCGTGAAGGCATGAACGCCACGGCACGGATGCAGTTCAAAGGCGACCCTGGCGAGACCTTCACGCTGATGCCATTTATTGCGCTTTCACAAGGGTCAACGCCCGGGCTGATTCAAACCAATCAAACCTCGCCTATTGCTCAGACCACCGGTGCGACCAGTGCCACCACCAACAACGACAACCACTTTGTCGTGGCGCGCTTGAACGGCCAGTGGCGACGCAAGCTATCGGCTGATAGCAATATGGAATGGAAATTCAACGTGGGAGGGTGGAACAGTCACAACGAATATCAGCAAGTTTCAGGCAACAACTATTTATTGCCCAGTATCCAAGACGATTCACATACCCAAGACCGCTCGGGCAACTTCAGCGGCAAATACACCAACGTGATGGGCGGTGGGCATCAGTGGGTGAGCGGTGGCGAGGTTGAGTCGGTGCGTCGCACGCAGTCGACCGTGGGTGCTTATCAAACCGTGGCGGGTAGCGCAGATTACAGCGCCAGTTCAACGCGCTATGCCATGTACTCGCAAGACGAATGGCAGCTCACGCCTAATTGGGCTAGCCATGTAGGTGCGCGCTATGAAGGTTTGACCACTCAAGGCAGCACTAGCGCGGGCGACGTGACCAACCACAACAGCGTGTTCACGCCTTTGCTACATGCCATGTGGCGCCCAGACCCAGATAGCCGTGACCAAGTGCGTATGAGCCTCACGCGCAGTTTTAAAACACCGACGATGCCCACTTTGTTGGCGCGTCGCACCTACACACGCGACAGCAACAGCGCCACCAATCCTGATGTGTCTGGTAATCCGGATCTCAAACCCGAAATTGCAACAGGCTTAGACGTCGCTGTTGAGCGTTACTTGCCACAAGGGGGGGTGCTAAGCGCCAGTGCATTCCATCGCCGTGTACAAAACCTGATACGCAATGTCACGAGTTTTGATGGTAGTCGCTGGTTGTCCAGCCCGCAAAACATCAGTGAAGCCGTCACAGAAGGTCTTGAGCTTGAAGCCAAGTTTCGTATGGACCAGTGGATAGACGATGCTCCGCACATTGATTTACGCAACAACCTAAGCTTTTACCGTTCACGTGTGATTAGCATCATAGGGCCAGACAATCGGCTAGATCAGCAGCCCAGCATGACGGCCAACTTAGGCGCGGATTACCGGCTCAAAGCAGCGCCGCTCACTATTGGTGGCAACGTCAACTACAACCCTGGCTACAACACCCGTTTGAGTGCCGAGCAGCTGAACACCATTTCGCAAAAACGTGTGCTGGATCTCTACGGTTTGTGGCGCGTGGATGGCAACACCGCATGGCGCTTGACCTTAAGTAACCTTAACCCGCGCAACTACAACACTGGCAGTGTCTATAACGGGAATGGTGTAGCAGAAAACAGCAACACCCAAAACAAGACTTGGACCAACGTACAAATTCTTCTGGAGAAAAAACTATGACGCAACGCGACGGCGCTTGGTATGACCGCATGTACAACAACCGCGCTTTGGTGCCCGAGCACGCGGCACACTTTGCGCATTGGAGTGAGTCATCTGCTCAAGTGCGTGCCACTCACCGTTGTTATCAAGACGTAGCTTATGGCCGCGGCTTGAATGAAACCTTAGATATTTTTCCAAG
>CANFKQ010000051.1 GCA_947447405.1 Comamonadaceae bacterium
ACCTCACCTCGATCGAAGAAGACGAGATGGTGTTGCGTGCCCTCAAAAAATACCAGTCGGTGATGGAACTCGCCCCTGGTACGGCCGCCGCTCGTGATTACATGCGCTTAGCTGAGGCATGTACGCACTTGCGTCCGATTGACCACCCATCCGGTGGTCTGCAATTCTTCATGGAACGACTGATGAAAAACAGTTCGGCTGACGCATGAGAACACTATCTCCCGTACAAATGTACGAGTCCTGCAAGCCCAAAGGCGAGGACTTGGTCATGGCCCATTTGGGTCTGGTCAAGCGCGTGGCCTTGCACTTGAAGGCGCGTATTCCTGCCTTCATGGAGCTCGATGAATTGATCCAAGTGGGCATGATTGGCCTGCTCGAAGCCTCACGTGCTTTTGATCCTGTCAAAGGCATCGAGTTTGAAAACTTCGCTCACAGCCGTGTGCGTGGTGCCATGCTCGACGAGGTGCGACGTTTGTCGTTTCTACCGCGCTCGGCGGTGGCCTTCAACAAAGAACACAACACCACGGTGCACGCTTTGGCTGCTGAGTTGGGCCGTACGCCCACACAAGCAGAAATTGCTGAGTACATGGGCAAAGACCTCGAAGAGTTCCACAAAGAGCGCGGCAAAGCCAAACGCTTTGAGACCTATTCCATGGAAGTGGTCACCGAAGAGGTGATGACGATTGCTGATGATTCCTCGCAGCAGCCCGATGTGATCGTGGAAGAGGCGCAGTTCATGGACGCCGTGACCGACGCCATTGCCCAGTTGCCCGAGCGTGAGCAGTTGGTCATGCAGCTCTACTACGTGGAAGAGTTCAACCTCAAAGAGATCGGCGAAACCTTGGGCGTGAGCGAATCGCGTGTGAGCCAAATTTTGTCGTCTGTAGTCAAAAAGCTGCGTGGCACCCTCAAGGTGGACAACGCTGCAGACACTGAGAAGGTTGAGACAAGGAGACGCGCATGAGTAACTTCATGATGAACATGATCTCTTGGATCTTGTTGCTTCTGGTCATCTTGACTCTGTACCTCATCGACAAGATCAACCACTTGGCCAAGATGTACGAGGCGCCAAAGCCTGAGACATCCGCGATGCCCGAGTTTGAAACAGAGATCCCAAGCGACTTGCTGTTTTCTGGCTTAGAAGGCAAAAAACTGTGGGACGCCATGAATGGCAAGCAGGTAGAGGGCTTTGATGCCACCTTGATCGATGCCTTACGCCCCCATTACGAACCCGTTTTGCGTGAGCACATCACCGCCACCTTTAAAGATGGTCTCGAAGAAGCGGGCGGCGATGAAAGCAAAGTGCCCAGCTCCATGCGCCAGATTTCAACAGCACGTGGTTTTATTCAATCGTGGCTGCCGCCTCAACACTTGGGCAGCGTGTTCCGCTCGGCTTTGGAGTTTGCAGGCAGCTATGCCAATGATCCCGACCCTGAAGTGCTGTTGCGACTGAAGCAAACCGTCGACAGTGTGGTTGACATGCTTTACCAACGCGTGGGTATCGTCAATGAAGTGCCGTTCTCAGAGTTTTTGTTTGAAGACATGCCTGTTCCTGACACGGAAGACGCCATGTTGGCATTGACCGATGAATCAGGCAACGCCAATGTCTTGGGTGACGGCATGATCGAAGACAGCGATGAGCGCAAGCCCACGCCCGAAGAGTTAGCCCAAGGCTTAGAGCATGTTCAAGCCTACGAAGATCAGCTGCGGCAAGAAGTTGCCGCTGAGACCATCGAGGCGGTGATGCATCCCGAGTCTGAGGGCCATCTGGCTAACGAAGTGTCTGCGTCTGTAGATGTGAAGCCTGTTTGATTGCATGTTTGTACAGATGCCGCTCAAGTTTGTGAAGCCCCTTCCGATACTGCCTGTGTAAGCAAAGAAACACACAGGAGTTAATCAAATGCGAGCCAATTCACGAGCCATTCAAAGTTACGGCGATGTCAAAGTCGGTAGCGGCGTTGCCACGGCCAACAATGTGCAATTGATTCAAATGTTGTTTGATGGATTGTTGGAAAGCTTGTCCACTGCACGTGGTCATATCCAACACAAGAATATCAATGAAAAATCCAAAGCCATTGCACGTGCCAGTCGCATCGTGATTGGTTTGCAAGGTGCTTTGGATTTCGAAAAAGGTGGTGATCTGGCAAACAACCTCAATGAGTTGTACAGCTATGTGACCCGTCGTTTATTTCACGTCAACGCGCACAACGATGTGGCCGTGTTGGACGAGATTCATGGTTTGATGCGCGAAATTCGCGACGCCTGGGAAGGTATGCCTTCTTTGGTGCCAGCGAGCAACCGACCTGCCAGCATGATGAACTGATAAGGCTTTTCTGCTTTCCAGCAGAATTGGCTTATTTATCAGTTAATCTTGCAGGCTGTTCGGGACAATTTTTAGGCGCATCCAAGTTTTTAGCTTGGGTGCGCCAATCTGCTTGGGGAGAGTGTTAGATGTCAGCAATTATTGGTTTGGTCGTTCTGTTCATTTGCGTGTTCGGCGGTTTCGTGATCGCCGGCGGTAGCTTGGCGCCCATTATCAAATCCACTCCCTATGAAATGTTCATCATTGGTGGCGCTGGCGTGGGCGGCATGATCACCGGTAACTCTGGCGCAATTTTCAAGGGTGCTTGGGGCGGTATGGGCCGCGTGCTCAAAGGCCCGCGCTACCACAAGGAAGACTACATCGCCATCATCGCGGTCATCTCCAAGTTGATGAAAACACTCAAGGCCGAAGGTGCTGTGGCGATGGAGTCGCACGTCGAAAACCCCGAGGCCAGTGCCATTTTTGGCGAATGTCCCAAGATGCTGCATGACCACGGATTGGTTGGCCTGATTTGCGACACCATTCGTTTGATGGTGGTCTCTTCAGGCACTTTGAGCCCTTATGCTGTGGAAGACGTGATGACCACGTCCATCAAACATCATCACCACAGCGAAATGCAAAACGCCGATGCCCTGTCTACCCTCGCTGGCGCTTTGCCTGCGTTGGGTATTGTGGCTTGCGTGTTGGGTGTGGTGAAGACCATGGGCGCGATTGATCAACCTCCACCTGTGCTGGGTGCCTTGATTGGTGGCGCGTTGGTGGGTACCTTCTTGGGCGTGTTCTTGGCCTACGGTATTTTTGAACCCTTCGGCAAACGCTTGGTTCAGATCATTGATGAAGACAGCGAGTGCTTGAAGGTGGCTCAACAAGTCATCATTGGCAACATGCATGGCTACCCCGTGCCGTTGATCATCGAAGCTGCGCGTGTGTGTATCAATCACCACGCACAACCGACCTTTGGCGAACTCTTTGATGCGTTGAGGAAATAATGGCTGACGACAAAGACGCCGCCGCTGCGCCCGAAGACGCAGAAAAAGCTGCCGCAGAAGCGGCGGCCGCAGCTGCAGCTGTTGCCGCAGCAGAAGCCGCTAAAGCGGAAGAAGAAAAAGAGGCTGCCCCAGCCCCCGTCATCATCATCAAGAAAATCATTGATGAGGGTCACGGTGGCGCTCACGGCGGTGCTTGGAAGATTGCGTTGGCCGACATGATGACGGCCATGATGGCCTTCTTCTTGTTGATGTGGCTGTTGGGCGCGTCTAACGAAGACCAACGCAAAAGCATTGCCGACTACTTCAAACCCACCTCTCAAAGCTTGGTCGCGATTGGCCAGTTGGCGGGCTCCAACGGCGTGTTGGGTGGCCGCTCCATCATCGACCCCGATGGTTTTCCGTTTGCTGCCAAGCAAACTGCGTTGCTGGAACGTTTGACACCGCGCTCTGAAGGCGGTCCTAACCCCAGCACCGATCCTGGTCAAGAAAACAACAATCCCTACTCAGACCCAGACAAGTTGACGCCTGAGCAGAAGAAAGAAATTGCCCAAGCCCAAGAAAAGGCCGACTTTGACAAACTCGAAAAAGAGATTGAGCAAAAGTTGTCTGAAAACAAAAAGCTCGGTGGATTGAAAGACCAAGTGTCTGTCACGCGTGACAAGCAGGGCTTGCGCATCGAAATCATCGACAAAGCTGACTTTGCCATGTTCCCTAGCGGTGGCATGGGCATGCAAGGCAAGGCTGCCAGTTTGATCAGTGAAATTGCGGCTTCGTTGGCTGACATGCCTAACAAGATTGCGATTCGTGGCCACACTGACAGCGTGCCTTTCAACAACAAAGAAGGCCGCAACAACTGGTCACTCTCGGCGGAGCGTGCCGAAGTCACCCGTGCTTTGCTCGAGCGAAGTGGCATCAAAGAAAACCGTTTCGCACGCATTGAGGGTGTCGCGGATACCGATCCGTTCAACCCCAAAGACCCACGCGACCCGCGTAACCGTCGCATGAGTATCACGGTGCTCTACAACGAACAAGACTAAGCACGCAGGCTGAGTCGTTAAAAAGGCAGCTCAGTGAGCTGCCTTTTTTGTGCGACGGCGCAGTGTTGTGACTGGCTTAGGCTGCGGGGCGCAGCTCGTATTTGTTGATTTTTTCAATCAAAGTCGTTCGCTGCAAGTTCAGTAGTTTGGCTGTGCGTGACACATTGCCTGAATTGCGGGTCAGTGCTTGCTCGATGATGCTGCGCTCAATTTGTGCCATCCGCTCTTTGAGCGACAAGCCTTCGGGTGGCAGCTGAGGCATGCCTTGGGCCAACATGATGAGGCCCTCAATCTCGTTTTCCTCTTCCTCTGGCTCCTCGTTCATCTCTGCCAACACCTCGGGCGGTGGGGTCATTTCGAGTTTGGCCAACAAAGGCGCTTGCGCTTGCAGTTCAGCCTGAGCCGACACCAAACCTTTGGGCAGCAGGGTAGGGGGGATGGCACGTAAATCGAGTTCTTGGCCCGCGTACAACGTGCTGAATCGGTCAACCACGTTGGACAGTTCACGCACGTTGCCTGGCCATGGGTACTTTTGCAAAGCCACCATGAAATCGGGTTTGAAGCGAATGGGCTGCTTGCCAAAGCTCGCACATTTTTTTGCAAAAAAGCTCAGCAGCTCCACCACGTCTGCATTGCGCTCACGCAAGGGCGGTGTGACCATGGGCAACACATTGAGGCGGTAATACAAGTCTTCACGGAACCGACCGGCTGCAATTTCGGTTTCTAAATCTCGGTGCGTCGCTGCCACAACACGCACATCGACCTGCACTTGGCGGGTACCGCCAATCGGGTCAACGGTGCGTTCTTGCAACACGCGCAGCAGTTTGACCTGCATGTCCAGCGACATATCGCCAATTTCATCTAAGAAGATCGTGCCACCATGGGCCAGCTCAAAGCGACCAATGCGGTCGGCTACAGCGCCCGTGAAAGCGCCCTTGCGGTGACCAAACAACTCGCTTTCCAGCAAGTCCTTTGGAATGGCAGCACAGTTGATCGGTACAAAGTTGGCACCGCAACGGTCTGACTGCTCATGCAGCAGCCGAGCCAATAGCTCTTTACCTGTGCCGCTTTCGCCAGTGATCATCACGGTGGCATTGGAGTTGGCCATGGTGGCGACCAACTGGCGTAGCGTGGCGGCCGATTCGCTCGAGCCAATGAAGTTTGTCTTGGGTGTCATGTCAAAAATTCCTACACATCATTGTCGATGTCCATAAATTTTTCACAAGACAGAAAAAGTATTCGTATTGCAATTTGTTAAAGATACAAGGTTCTGTGCCGAATCAAAGGGGAGACCTCTCAAGGACATAGACATGAACCGCATCACCCTCTGGGCTGTGACAGCCTCCGCCATTCTGTTGACCGCTTGCGCCAACACGCCGCCACCCATGCCAGCGCAAGCCCGCATGGACGACAGCGCCAACATGATCACGCCGATGACCCAAAAGCGTGAGACCTTGGTTGCCACGGGCTATGCGGTGATTAGTATTCAAAACCATCGCAACCCTGCGCAGCAACGTTTGTTGGCCATTCGTGCCTCCAAACTTGACGCCTACCGCGCCTTGACCGAGCAGGTCTATGGCCAGCAGCTCGATGCCAGCACCACAGTGGCTGACATGACCGTGATGAGCGACACCTTCCGCGCCCGTGTGGAAGGTGTCATTTATGGCGCTGTGTTGGTCAGCATCACCCCTGTGGGTGACGACACCTACGAAACCACCATGTCGTTGGACCGCAATGTGGTGAACGACCTGCGCGCTTTGTACATCGCCAGTTTGAGCAGCCGCCGCTAAGCCCTGACTTTCCAAGACTTTGCGTATGTGGACTTCGCCATGCCGACACCTGAGCCTGATGGCAGCTTTGCTAGTAGGCCTGGGTGTCAACTTTTCAGTGTCTGCCGCTGATCTGAGTGCCGAAGAGCGCCTTCAGGCCATTCGCAGCGCCATGGTGGAAGCTGCCATGAAGTCCAACACCCGCGTCAGCGCCACCAGTTGGATGGAGAGCGACGGCAAGCTGCGTGAGCTCAACCGTTTCTCGTCTGAAATCAAGTTGCGTGATTTGCAGGTGGCCCACTATGTGCGCGATGCAGGTCAGCAGCCTCAAGCCCAATTGGCGGTCACAACCGTGGATGCGGTTAAACCGAATCGTTGCGAAGCCCCTCAAGCCAAAGCCCCTTTGCGTCAAGTGATGACGGTCGGTATGGATTTGTCTACAGGCTTGGCACCTGCACAGCGCTACCAAGCCCAACAACTCGGTTTTGCAGCGCGCACGCGCTTGATGCAATCGGCGGCGCGCTCCGATCGTTGGCGGCTCATCAGCACTCAAGCGCAGCCACGTACCTATGACCGTTTGGTGCACGGCCACGGTGAAGAGCATGTCCAGTGGCATGCCCAGTTGACCGTGACACCCGTGCCCTTGTCCGGTGTGTCTGATGACTTTTCTGCGTTTGGTTTGAATTTGCAGATCAGTGGCCCGGGCCAGCGTCAAGGCTGGTTCACCGCCCAAGAGGTGGTGGTACCCAGCTTGCCCACCCAAGCCTACGGCACACCCAAGATGGACACCGACACCAATGCTGCCATTGCGCGTGCAGTGGCCGCTATGGTCGATCAGCTCGACAAGCAATTGGCCTGCGAGCCACAGACTTTCACGGTCGAGCAAAAGGATGGCCGCTTGTCCCTCAACGCAGGTGGCAATGCGGGCTTGCGTGTGGGCGACAAACTGATGATTGCTGATCCCTCCGTCTTGCCACGCCACACGCTAGAGCCGGGGGCGCTTGACGCCGCCGTGTTGGCCGAAGTCAAATCTGTCACACCGTACCAAGCTGAAATCAAACAAGTGGCGGGACGCAAACAAAAATTCAACGGGGCCTGGGTTGCTTGGCCTTACACCTACTAAAAGATGGACGGGAGATACCCCACATGACTACATCAATGACTTCCGTTCGTGCCTTGCTCTGTTGCATCGCCATGAGCGCACCCCTGCTGGCTTTGTCTGCCAGCCCGGCTGTACGCAACACCTACCAAGTGGTGCCGGGCGACACGCTAGACAAAGTCATCCGCAAAACCATGCCCGACAGCCCTTTGCGCGCAGACATTTTGCGCAACGCCTTTGTGCAGCAAAACCCACAAGCCTTTACCAAATCGCCCCCCCGTTCTTTGATGGCGGGTGCGGTGTTGAACGTGCCTAACCACGACGACTTGTTGCGTACCTACATGGTGCCCGGCCATGCGCCCGGCAACAGCGGCATGCAACGCGGCGGTGGTTACTCCACCGCTGACATGAACATGAGCGAGCGCAAAAACTGGGTGCGCTTCCCCTAAGGGGCCAGCATGGCCATCTTAGGACCCGAAGGTATCAGCGCCATTGCGCGCGTGGCACCGGTCCATGCGGAAATTCGCACGGTATATGTGGAGGCGCCTGTTGCAAGGCAGTTGGGCTTGCATGATGGGCAAGTGGTGCAAGCCACTGCCACGGTGGTGAATCACCAGCTCAAACTGGTGCTCAATGAACATGCGTTCAATGTGCCCTTGTTCCCCTACATCAAAGAAGGCGATGTGGCGCAACTGCGTGCCCAGCTGCTCCCCACAGGCAAATGGGCTTTACAGCTTTTGCATACGGGCAGTTTTGCGGGGTCAGAGGCGCTTCCTGCGCCCATGCCAACACGTCTAAACACCTTGTTGTTTCAGCCTGCTGGTTTTACAAATTTGCTCGCGCTCTTGCGTCCAGGCGTTCTGGAGAGCTTGATTCCACCGGTACAAGATGCCACCGAATTGAAAAAACGCATCAGCGCACAACGCTTGAGCATGGGCAGCTTGCAGCCCCAAGCCTTGAAGCGGCTTTTGCTAGGCCACACCAAAACCAGTGAATCCAGTTTGGCCGATGGTGAACCTGTGGCTGACAACACCAAGGTCTTGCTGCGTTTGTTGATGGCTGAGCGCGCACGTGTCGAAGATCAAGACAGTGATGCCGATCAAAGCCTGCGCCATGCCCTCGATGAGTTGGAAGGCGCACAAGTTCAGTCCTCACACATCTTGCACAAAGGTGAAATCAATTTCGCCTTGGTCATTCCCTTTCGAGATGCCGATCCGGTCGAACTGCACTTCGAACAAAAAGGCAACAAACCAGGTCAGCCCAAGAACCCTTTGGTGGTCAACATGCACACGCAAAGCCGAGTGCTAGGCGAGGTGTGGCTTAAAACGACAATCTCTGGGAATTCGCAAGTCGATCTCACCATGTGGGCGTTGAAGAAAGACGTGGCCGATCTTGCCAAGTTCAATGCCCCCGACCTCACCGACGAACTCGAAGGCGCAGGTCTGCGCATGGGCAGTTTTCATGTCTACAACGCGCCACGTCCTGAGCAGCAAGAAGACCACCTCCCGCCTGAGCACGGCAGCCTGATTGATACCCGCGTATGACCGACAAGCACTACATGCAAGCCGTGGCCTTGGAATATGGCCGTAACAAAGCCCCTGTGCTCACAGCCAAAGGCGATGATGAGTTAGCGCGTCGCATCGTGGCTGAGGCGAAAAAGCAGGGCGTGTACGTGGCCGAAGACCCACGTCTCTTGGCCATGTTGAGCCGACTCGATGTGGGGCAAGAAATTCCGGAAGATATGTTCACCGCTGTCGCCGTGATTTTGGCGTGGGTGTATTGGCTCAAGGGCATGCAGCCCGGGGATGAAAAGCCTATTTAGGCTTCCGCGTAGCCACGCCCTCCGCGTCGTCCACGCGAGAGTTTGCCTAGACGGTCGTAAATTTCAACCGAGCTGGTGGGGTCTTGCACTTGTAGGCTTTGCAATGCGCCACGGATAGCGTCAATTTTTCGACCAATCAGCACTTCGTTGCGGCGATGCATGTCGCGGCAATGTGCCATGTGTTCTTTGAACGCATCCCATTCAGGGCCGAGTGCATCTGCCGAGTCGGGACCTTGGATGCCCGCGAGCTGCGCGAGTTGTTGGAGCAACTCGTTTTTAGCCGCTTGTGACGCTTCAAAAGCGTCTAAGTTTTGCACTTTGAGTTGCTCGAACTCAAGCTCAAGCATGTCCTCAAGCGTGCGTGCCAGAGCCATCGCCTGCTCTACCGAGGAGGCGGGTGTCTCAATGGCGGGGGTGGTCATCTCGGACAAAGAACAATCAGTTCGAGATCATTTTTTCGAGGGCCACAAAGTTTTCAGCAATCCGGCGTGGGTTCACAGGGTAGTTACCTTCCTTGATCGCCTGCTTGATAGCCTCTACTTTGGAGCGGTCGAAGTCAGGCTGTGCCATGACTTTTTGGGCGACGTTGCTCAAGCTCACTTTATCTGCTCCTGCGGAAGATGCTTTCTCCATAGACGGAGCCAAGTCTTCTTTGGCTTGCGCTGCAGAAGGGCTTCGTTTTTCGACTTTGTCGATGGCACTGCGAATCGCAGCGTTCGATTGCGTCATCCGACCGTAGTTTGAAATTGCGTCATTCATGATGGTTTCACTTTCTTAACCTGTTGAGCAGGTCAAACTCTTTCACAACACTTCAATCGACCCCAAATTCTAGAACTTGAGTGTTTTTTTGAAATATCTTTTTAAATACCACTTTTCACCTCAGTTTGGCGGTATTCGGTCCAGTGATCACGCCATAGAGTGATCGACCCGACTCGACATTTTTTAAGCGAATTTGTTCACCTAAACCACCTTCTTGCAACGCTTCCGCGCGCATCGTGATGGAAAAGCCTTGTCCCTCGCCAGCCGTGACCTGAACCTCTTGTCCGCGCTTGACCAACACAGCGGTCTTCACATCGTAAGAACGCAGAGGGGTGTTGGGCGTCAAGTCACGCACCAGCTCCAGGTTTTTGAGTAATTTGATATCGGAAATGATTTGGTTTTCCATGCCTGCCGCCGGCATTTCGGCAGTGCTGAACATGGCAGGTGTGATGACTGTGCCGCGCTTGAGCAGCTCTTTAGACACCAATACTTTGTACAAAGTAGGGGCTGCTGCGCTGGCGCGGTTAACCGGCGCGGTGACTTGGCCCGTGTTCAGGTTGACAAAAAGCTGCCAAGCAGGTTGCGCACAACGCACGCGAATGGCGGGTTGATTAGGAAACGGTTGCTCAAACTGCAGGTTTTGTTGACAGCTTTGCACCGTGATGCGGGGGTCTACAGGCACCACTTGGACCTGTTTACCTTGAAAAGAAGGGTGGGTTGCGGCCCATTGCTGCGCTTGTTTTTGCAACACCTCAAAGGTGCTGTCTGGCACCGACAAATCAGCCGCAAACCCAAGCTGGGCATGGCTTAGCACGCATGCGGCCAGCCACAAGCCCCAGCGCTTGAAGCGTTGGGTGTCAGCATTTTTTAGGCACAACATTTGCATAGTCATACGGGTCGGTGTTGGTGTTTTGACATAAGTTCAGACCCAAGCCTTCATGCAAGAACAAAGCCAACTTTTTTACGGACCGATTAAACGGAGCCCTCCATGCGACTCGACCCGTCTTACAACCCTCAGGTGAACACCACCGACGCCTCCGGCATGCCTAAGCTGCCACGGAGTCAGTTGGCGTACGCCCGCACCGCGCCCGCTTTCACGCGCGCGATGGCCAGTGCCAGCCAATCTGGCGCCTTGGCCCCCGAGGGCAGCACGGCAGCGTGGGGCACGGCGGTGCGTTCAGGCCAAACCTTGACGGGCATCGTGCGCGAGCAAATGGCCTCGCGTGGCGTCAATATTTCGAACAATGAAGCCATGCGCTTGGCACAAACCGTGGCGCGTTCGAACAACATCAACAACGCCAACATGATTCACCCGGGTCAGCAGCTGAATCTGGACAGTCTGAATTTTTCATTGCAACAAGCGCAGGCGGTGAACCAAGCGATTGCAGCCAACAAAGCGGCTGCGGCCGCCGCTGCAGCACCCTCGGTCACACCTGCTGCGAACGTCAACACACTCAACACCAACACAGCGTTGGGCAGCGCCGCTTTGGCAAGTACGGCCCAAGTGCAGTTGCTCACGCGCTCAGACCGCAGTGGCAACGTGGTGTTGGAAAAAACCATCGACCGCGCCATTGAAAAGGGTTTCATTCCCGCGCAAGACAAACAAGCGGTGATGAACAAAATTGTTCAGCTCTCGCAAGAGCACCGCTTTGCCCCTGATGACTTTGCGCGCCTCACCTTGATGGAGAGCGATGGCATGAACCCCAAAGCCTCCAACAGCCGTTGTCACGGCATCATCCAGTTTTGTGATGGCCCCGACCGAGGCGCAGCCAGCGCAGGCTTTGGTGCCAACCCCAAAGCCATTTTGGGGCACAGCGTGTTGAAGCAACTCGACATGGTGGACAAATATTTTGAAGACACGGGCCTGAAGAACTTTGGCCCTGTGGGTTTGGATGATCTGTACTTAACAGTACTCACCCCAGCCGCGCGTAACGAAACACGGCCCAATGCTGCTTTGAACATTCCAGGTCAGCAAGCGGCTTACTTGCATGTGAACCGCGACATGCGTGCGCCCATTACGCGCAACTCGATCTTGGCGGGTTTGCATCAAAACGCCAATGAACGTTTGGGTACGGAAGTGGCGCAACGCCCCTCCATGCAGGCTGCTCGCTTGAGCGCCTATGCCGCACAAGCGGCTGTGACGGAAGTCCGTTAATTTCACGTCAGCGGCAAACATTTGCCGCACAAACCGTCAAAACCACCATGGCACGGCTCTTGCATTAATCGACACGAGGTCTCACAACTTGAGGCCATGTGTCAATAAACAGGAGTCTTGTTATGGACGTTTTTTCAAATGCTTTCGGAATACATGAGCGTGCGCTCGGCGTGAGGAGTCAGCGCATGGAAGTGTTGGCGCGCAACATCGCCAACGCTGACACGCCCAACTACAAAGCGCAAGACGTCGATTTCAAGGCCATGCTCAAAGAAGCCAAGACTGAGTACTTGACCGCCACCAATGAGAAGCACTATGCCGGCTTGCAAGAGTCGCCAGACAACGGCATGCGCTATCGCACCCCCTTTAACAGCTCATTCGACGGCAACACCGTTGAGATGAACGTCGAACAAGCCCAATACGGTAAGGCGGCAGGTGACTACCAAGCCACCTTGCAGTTCTTGCAAAACCGCATTGGCGGTTTGCGTAAAGCCATGCGCGGAGAGTAATCAACCATGCAACTCGATAACGTCTTTGGTATCGCAGGCACCGCGCTCAACGCGCAAGCCGTGCGCATGAACACCACCGCCTCTAACTTGGCCAACGCCAACTCAGTGGCGGGCTCTGAAGAAGAGGCCTACCGTGGTCGCCGCCCCCTCTTCAAAGCTTTGATGCAAGAAGAAATGACACACGCAGGCGCTCAGTTCGTCGGTGGTGTCAAAGTCGACCGCATCGTCAACGACCCAGCGCCCATTCGCAAAACGTGGGAACCAGGCAACCCCTTGGCCGACAAAGAAGGCTACGTCTTTCACTCCAACGTGAATGAAATGTCCGAGATGGTCGACATGATGGCCGCCTCACGCTCGTATCAAAACAACGTCGAAGTGGTGAACACCGCACGTCAATTGATGATGCGCACCCTTGAAATCACCAAGAGCTGATAGCGCTCAACAGGAGTCTTAAATGGCCATCGATACATCCTCTTCCATCAGCGGCATCATGACGACGGCGCAATACAACGCGCAAAAAGCAGCCACGCCTCAAAGCACAAGCATGGGCCAGTCTGAGTTTTTGACACTGTTCACCACACAGCTCAAAAACCAAGATCCCACAGATCCAGTCAAAAACGAAGCCTTCGTGGCCCAGCTCGCTCAGTTCTCGCAACTTGAAGCGACGACCGCCATGAAAACATCCATGAACAGCTTAGTCTCCAGCATGAGCAACGACCGCATGCTGGGCGCGGCTTCCTTGATGGGCAAGCAAGTGGCTGTGCCAGATGGTCCGGTTCAAGTGACGGACACCACTGTGGCTCAAGGCACCATCAATGTGCCCACTGGTGCTGACGGCATTCAGCTGCAAGTGTTTGACAGCAATGGCATCTTGGTCCGCACCCAAATCATGGGCGCTCAAAAACCAGGTGATGTCACCTTGGCATGGGACGGTATGACCGATGGCGGTCAAGCTGCAGCCAATGGCACCTATCGCTATGTGGCCACCGTCAACAGCCAAGGCGTGATGAGCAAACCCACCGTCAACACCTATGCCACCGTCACCGGCGTCAGCAGTGCGGGCACCTCCGACGGCACCATGCTGCTCGAAGTCGCAGGCGGCAAGACCGTCAACTTGGCAGACGTCAAGCGCATCGTCAATTAATTTCAGACACCAGAATTTCTCTCAGGAGCTAAAGCACCATGTCCTTCTATACCGCACTCACGGGTTTGAACGCAGCCACCGCCCAAATGGGCGTCACGTCCAACAACATTGCCAACGTTTCCACCACGGGTTTCAAGCGCAGTCGTACCGACTTCGGCGACATTTTTGCCACCTCGCCTTTGCAAAAAGCATCAGCGACCATCGGTCAAGGTGTTGCTCTGAAAAAGGTGACACAAGAATTCGGTCAAGGTAACTTGGTGTTCTCATCCAACACCCTCGACTTGGCCATCAGCGGTGACGGTTTCTTCCCGCTCAAATCGCAAGACGGATTCCAAGACATCTTCACGCGTAACGGTGTGTTCATGATGAACGACCAGTACAACGTGGTGAACTCGGCAGGTCAAAAACTCATGGCGGCGTCAGTTGACTCGTCCGGCAAAGCGAACTTGGACGACATGAACGTGTTGACCATCCCGCAAAAAACCACCGGCATGGCCACACAAACCAGCAAGGTGCAATTGGGCTTGAACTTCCCAGCTGATGCGTCTGTGATCAGCAAGTCATTCAACCGCAATGACCCGACCACCTACAACAAGAGCACCGCATTGACCGTCTATGACGCAGGTGGTAACTCTTACTTGGCATCGGTCTACTACGTGAAGACCCAAAACGCCAGCCAAGAAACGCCAAACAACAAATGGCAAACCTATGTGTATGTGGGTGACAAGTTGGTCAACGCCTCCTTGCAGCAAGCCACGAACACCACTGGCGACGTGATGTACGTCAACAAATACGGCGAACTTAAAGCCAAAGCCGACTTCAAAACACCAGCTGAAATTGCTGAATTGAACAGTTCTTTTTCAAAGAAAACGGTGAAGTTTTCTTTGGATGCCTTGACAGACATCCGTACCTCTCAACCTGCAACAGTGGCTGCTGGTTTGGCGACGAGTTTGGGAACCGGCTCCAATGACGGCGTAGATTTCAGCACCTACACCAACATGAACAAAACCGAATTGTTGATGAACCAAGGTAGCAGTGGCGTCACCTACAACTTGAATACGCCTGCGTTGAACGACGGCATCACGATGACTTTTGGGCCGTCTACCGCGCGTGTCACCGTCAGTGTTGACCCAGACGGCGTGAAAGCACCTACAGCTTTAGACATTGCGACGGCTCTTAACAACAATGCAAGTTTTGCTGCTTCGTATGTGGCGCAAGCCCCAACGACTTCCATCATTACTAACGTGAAGTTTGCAAGCACCCCGTTAACGGCCAGCGTCAATGACTTCAAAAGTTTTTCGATGACGCTGAACGGCAAATCCTTGTCCTTCTCGAATATTGCGCCAGCGACTGCGACATTGGCGGATTTGGCAACAACCCTTCAGGCGCGTTTGCGAAATGAAGACCGCGGCAACACCGATTTGTCAGTTGCAGTAGTGAATACGGGTACAGCACTTGTACCTGTGATGGGTTTGAGCATC
>CANFKQ010000052.1 GCA_947447405.1 Comamonadaceae bacterium
ACGGCGGGATGCCAAGTCAAACAGCACCGCTTGACGTGTACCCCATTCAAACCAGGGTAAACCGTAGAACACCAGCTGCGTCAGGACAACAAGAATCCAACGCCAATAAGCAAAGATACCCTCAACAGAGCGGGGGTAGATTTTTTTGGATGCAGCATAAAGCGAAACCATCGCCTCGTCCGCAGAGCCCGAAGGCTCTGGAACGATAGGGATGGTTTTGCGCTGCTTGGTATCTTCAGCAGAGTTCAAAGCGAGTTACTTCGTTGCTTCAGGTTTATTAGAGAAGCCCCACACGTAGGCAGTCAACACGTGAATTTGTGACTCAGTCAAACGACCTTCTTGCGCTGGCATTTGGTTGATCTTGCCATTGTTAATCATGGCCGTAATGGCCTCTTCACCCCATCCGTGCAACCAGATCTTGTCGGTCAAGTTCGCAGAACCTACAGCTTGCATACCTTTACCGTCAGGGCCGTGACATGCAGCGCAAGCACCAAACTTTGACTTACCCAAAGCAGCACGCACAGAATCATGAGGGCTACCAGACAAACTCAATACATAGTGCGACACATTGCGGATGTCATCTGGGGAACCGACTGCAGCAGCCATAGGCGGCATCTGACCAATACGGCCTTTGGTGATGGTCTCTTTGATCTTGTCAGTCGTACCGCCGTGCAACCAGTCGTTGTCGGTCAAGTTAGGGAAGCCCTTTGAGCCGCGTGCATCAGAGCCGTGACACTGCGCACAGTTGTTCATGAACAAACGCTCACCCACAGCCATAGCCTTTGGATCTTGAGAGAGTTGCTCGGGCGTTTGTGCGTTAAAGGCGGCATACAAAGGCTCAAGCTCTTGGTTGGCCTTGGCCACTTCAGCTTCATATTGACCTTGCGATGTCCAGCCCAACTTGCCCGCGTAGCTACCCAAGCCTGGATAAGCCAGACCGTAGACCACAGCAAACACCATCGTGATGATGAATAGCCACAACCACCAACGTGGCAATGGGTTATTCATTTCGCGCAGATCTTCGTCCCACACGTGGCCAGTCGTGCCATCGTCTGTGTCGTGTGCAGCCACTTTGACCTTGGCGGAAAACCATAGCAAAAATGCGCAGTAGATCACGCCAAAAATAGAAATGCCCGCCACGAAGATGGACCAAAAATTACTTGTGAAATCACTCATGATTCGATTCCTTTACAAAGGCCTTGAGGCCTTAGTCTTGATCGAGGGGCAGCTTCGATGCTGCCTCAAAATCTTCTTTGTTACGTCCGGAAAAAGCCCACACCATGATGCCAATGAACACGGCAAATGAAATCAACGTGGTCGCAATACGCAGGTCATTGACATCCATGGGGTGTCTCCTTATTTGAGCGCGAGGCCCAGTGATTGGAGGAAAGCAACCACAGCTTCGATCTCGGTTTTACCCGTTACATCTTCTGCTGCTTTAGCGATTTCTTCATCCGTGTAAGGCACGCCCACAGTGCGCAAAGCCTTCATATGTGCAGGCATTGCTGCTGCATCCACCAAATTCTTCGCCAACCATGGGTATTCAGGCATGTTGGACTCGGGCACCACATCGCGTGGATTGTTCAAGTGAACACGGTGCCATTCGTCGCTGTACTTACCACCCACACGAGCCAGGTCTGGACCTGTGCGCTTGCTACCCCATTGGAAGGGATGGTCATACACAGACTCACCAGCCACAGAGTAGTGACCGTAACGCAAGGTTTCCGCGCGGAATGGACGGATCATTTGTGAGTGACAGTTGTAGCAACCTTCACGCACATACACATCACGACCAGCCAACTGCAAGGCCGTCAAAGGCTTCACACCTGTGACTGGTTCAGTCGTTGACTTTTGGAAGAACAGAGGAACGATCTCGACCAAACCACCGAATGCGACAGCGATCAAGATCAACACGATCATCAAAAAGTTATTGGTCTCCACGCTTGCGTGGGAGAAGCCTTTGGAATTGTTATCAGACATTTTTTTCTCCTCAGGCGTGTGCAGGTGCTGGAATGGCAACGCTGACGGTTTGACCGCCCATGGCAGTCTTCGCGACGTTCCACAACATAATGACCATGCCGCTCAAGTACAGCAAGCCACCCATCACACGAATCACGTAGAACGGATAAGTGGCTTTGACAGACTCAACGAAGGTATAGGTCAATGTGCCATCGGCATTGATCGCACGCCACATCAAACCTTGCATCACACCGGCAATCCACATTGCAGCGATGTACAACACGATACCGATCGTGGCTAACCAGAAGTGGACCTCAATCGCCTTGACGCTGAACATTTCCTTGCGGCCGAACAACTTAGGGATCAGATAGTAGATAGAACCCATGGACACCAAGCCCACCCAACCCAAAGCACCTGAGTGAACGTGGCCAACGGTCCAGTCTGTGTAGTGGCTCAACGCGTTCACAGTTTTGATGGCCATCATGGGGCCTTCGAACGTGGACATGCCGTAGAACGACAAAGACACGATCAAGAAACGCAAGATAGGGTCATCGCGCAGCTTGTGCCAAGCGCCAGACAAAGTCATGATGCCGTTGATCATGCCGCCCCAACTAGGTGCCAACAAGATCAGCGAGAACACCATACCGACGGATTGAGTCCAGTCAGGCAACGCGGTGTAATGCAAATGGTGAGGGCCCGCCCACATGTAAGTGAAGATCAACGCCCAAAAGTGAACGATCGACAGGCGATACGAGTAAACAGGGCGACCTGCTTGCTTAGGAATGAAGTAATACATCATGCCCAAGAAACCCGCTGTCAAGAAGAAGCCCACAGCGTTATGACCGTACCACCACTGCACCATCGCATCTTGCGCGCCAGCGTAGGCAGAGTAAGACTTCATCATGCCAGCAGGAATCGCAGCGCTGTTCACGATGTGTAACAAAGCCACCGCAATGATGAACGCACCGTAGAACCAGTTCGCCACATAAATGTGTTTGACCTTACGAATACCGACCGTGCCAAAGAACACCACAGCATAGGAAACCCAGACCACCGCGATCAAGATGTCGATCGGCCACTCGAGCTCCGCGTACTCTTTACCTTGAGTGAAGCCCAAAGGTAGGCTGACCGCTGCAGCCAAGATCACCAACTGCCAACCCCAGAAGGTAAACGCAGCAAGCTTGGGCATGAACAAAGCTGTGTGGCAGGTGCGTTGCACCACGTAGTAGCTGGTCGCGAACAACGCGCAACCGCCGAAGGCGAAGATCACCGCATTGGTGTGCAACGGACGCAAGCGACCGTAGGTCAACCAAGGAATACCAAAGTTAAGTTCGGGCCAAGCCAGTTGAGAGGCGATGATCACCCCCACCAACATGCCAACCACGCCCCAAACCACCGCCATGATGGAAAACTGCCGTACAACGGTGTCGCTGTAAACGGCTTGCTCTGATGAGTTCATCGGTCACCTTTCATTTTTCAAACCAGTATCGTCAAATCACCCTTGCGGGTTATTGATTCAAATCAATCGTTGCGAAGAATACGCTCGCCTTCTTGCTCCACGCTGTCAAACTGGCCCTTGTGAACGGCCCACCAGAGACCGCCCAAGATAAAGAGCACCAACAACACCGACAGCGGAATCAACAAATACAAGATATCCATCAAAATCCTTTGGTGAGTCGCAAAGAGTTCAACACGACCCACAACGAGCTCAACGCCATTCCCAAACCAGCCAACCAAGCAGGCAACAAACCCACCACCGCCAATGGCACGCACACGGCGTTGTAAGCTGCAGCCCACATCAAGTTTTGCTTAACCACCCGCAGGGTATGCCTGGCCAACTTAACGCTTTGCGCGACCACCAACAAACTACCGCCCATCAAGACCAAGTCCGATTTGGACTGAGCCAAGGGCACCGCATTTCCAAAAGCCATCGACACATGTGCACCAGCTAAGACTGGACCATCATTCAAGCCATCGCCCACCATCGCCACCCGCGAGCCTTGAGACTGCGCGGACTGCATGCGTGAGAGCTTGTCTTGGGGGGTACACGCACCAAATGCTTGGGAAATGCCTACTTTTTGCGCCACCCATTGCGCTGACTCTGGGCGATCACCAGAAAGTAGCCACACGTTGATGTCCAAATCTTTCAACACTTGCACGGTTTGCAGAGCATCCGCGCGAATGTCTTCAGTCAATTGCCAGCTTGCTAGCCACTCGTTTTCAGTGCACAAGTGTACTTGGCAAACCTGCGCTTTATCGGGTATTCCCTTGGTTTTTGGTGTGCAAAAAGAAGCCGAACCCAAGCGCAGCAAACCTTCTACGCGGCCTTCAAGCCCCAGACCAATTCTTTCGTTTACATCTTGCGCAAGCGGCGTTTCGCTAAGTCCAGATGCCTCATGCGCTTGGACCAAGGCACGAGACAAGGGATGCAGGGAATGTTTGGCCAAGGCTGCCGCTAAGCCCAAGGCATTCTCCGGCGTGATGCCATCTGCCGTCATCACCTGCGTGATGCGCTGACCATCTTGGGTCAGCGTGCCCGTCTTGTCAAAAATTACCGTATCAATTTCCGCCAAAGACTCTAAGGCTTGCAGGTTACGCACCAGCACGCCGTGGCGAGCCAAGTTGCCTGCCGCAGCCAACATGGCGGCTGGCGTAGCCAGCGATAAAGCGCACGGACACGTCACCACCAGCACAGCCACCGCCACCATCAAGGCGTGACCAGGGTTGGTGGGCCACCAATACACCGCCGACAGCGCGGCCAACACCAAAACCCCAATCAAAAATGGTTTGGCAATGCGATCTGCCAGTTGCGCCAAGCGCGGCTTTTGCAACGAGGCGTTTTCCATCAAGGACACAATTTGCGAGAACTGTGTGCCCTCACCCACTTGCACCACCCGCAAGATGACGATGCCGCTCAGGTTATGGCTACCTGCCACCACCGAGGCGCCCACACCGCGGGCTTGTGGGCGCGACTCACCAGTGAGCAAAGCTTCATCAGCCAAGGTCTGGCCTTGCAAAATCACGCCATCAGCAGGAAAACTCTCGGACGGCGAGACACGAATCACATCCCCCTTCAATACGCGGCGCACGGCCACGCGCTCGAACTCACCGTTGGGCAGCTGACGCTCGACGCTATCGGGCAAGCGATTCATCAGCGCTTCCAGCGCACCTGCTGTGCGGTCACGCACGCGCAGCTCTAACCATCGGCCGGTGAGTAAGAAAAATACAAACATAGTGAGCGAGTCGTAATACACCTCGGCACCCAACACACCCTCGGGCTCGAACGTAGCGACTGAGCTGAGCAAAAAGGTAATGACCATGCCCAATGCCACCGGTAAATCCATGCTCACCCGTTGCGCGCGAATGTCGCGCATGGCGCTGCTGAAAAACGGACCGCACGAAAACATCACCACGGGCAGCGTCAGCACCCAAGACGCCCAGCGCAGCAAAAAGACCATATCGGGGGTGATGTCGCCGTCTTTTGCCACATATGCGGGATAGGCATACATCATCACTTGCATCATGCAAAAGCCAGCAACCAGCCAGCGCCACAAGGCACGGCGGCCTTCTTCGTGGCGTGTTTGGCGCAAGCTGCTATCAGCAGCGGGCAACGCACCGTAACCCGCCTTTGCAATGGCGGCCATCCAAACTGAGGGCTTGACCACATCTGCCGACCAGACCACCTTAGCGCGATACGTGGCAGCATTCACTTCAGCCGAACGCACGCCCGGCACACTGAGCAATGCGTCTTCCACCGTGAAGGCGCACGCGGCACAGTGCATACCTTGAATGATCACATGTGAATCCCAGCAATCAGCGCTGTCTTGTGGGGTTTTGGTTTTATGTGGCTGGCTGAATCGCAACCACTCTTGGCGGTCATCCAGCAACACAGCCATGGAAGAATCTGAATGCATAAGGTCTATAGGCTAACGGTTCGCTCTGATCTGAGCTTGACTTGAGTCAAAACACCCTCAGTCAAACAGAGTAAGCTCTGCATGAAATCAACAAAAGGAGCAGTTTATGTACAAACGAATTTTGGTGGCCACCGACGGCTCTACATTGTCGAAGAAGGCTATCTCTAGCGCCATCGAACTCGCTGCGCTAAGTGGCGCCGAATTGATCGCCGTGAAAGTGACACCTCGTTACCCACAAAGCTACTTTGAAGGCTCACTGCCTTTGACAGCCACTGAGGTTTCCAAAATTGAAAAAGGATGGACAGACGGTGCGCAAAAAGTGTTAGACGCTGTCGTCAAAGCAGCAAAAGCCAAAGGTGTCACCACCAAGGCTGTGGTTGTGAAGTCTGACATTGTGTCTGACGCGCTGATTGCAGCAGCTAAAAAACACAAAGCCGATTTGATTGTCATGGCCTCACACGGCCGCCGTGGAATCAAGCGTTTGCTGTTGGGTAGCGAAACACAACAAGTGCTGACACATGCCCATGTGCCAGTACTGGTGCTGCGTTAATCACACCTCATTGATCCACAAAAAAGCCGCTCTGCTGAGCGGCTTTTTTGTTTGACTTGAGAACTTAGATTTTCATCAAGCCGTAAAACGCAGCTTGGCCGCTAGGTACTCGCGCTTCAAACGTGCCACCAGTTCAGCCGCAGGCACCACAGACTTCACTGCGCTAATACCTTGGCCACAACCCCAAATGTCTTTCCATGCTTTTTGTGCGCCACCACCAAAATTCATTTTGCTGGGATCACTCTCTGGCAAATGCTCGGGATCCAGGCCAGCTTTGCGAATAGATGGTGCCAAGTAATTGCCGTGCACACCCGTGAACAAATTGCTCAGAACGATGTCGTCTGACGTGCCATCCACCACGGCTTGCTTGTAGTCGTCTGCGGCACGCGCTTCTTCGGTCGCAATAAAGGCGGAACCAATATAGGCAAAGTCTGCACCCATGGCTTGCGCGGCCAACACGGCTCCACCGGTAGCGATGGAACCGCTCAAAGCAACAGGGCCATCAAACCATTCACGAATTTCTTGAATCAAGGCAAATGGGCTCTTCACCCCAGCATGACCGCCAGCGCCAGCCGCCACCGCGATAAGACCGTCTGCGCCCTTTTCAATCGCTTTCTTAGCAAACTTGTTGTTGATGATGTCGTGCAACACGATGCCGCCATAGCTGTGCGCTGCCGCATTCACATCTTCACGCGCGCCGAGTGAGGTGATGATGATGGGCACCTTGTACTTCACACACAAGGCCATGTCGTGCTCTAAACGGTCATTGCTTTTGTGCACGATTTGATTAATCGCAAACGGCGCAGCCGGTTGATCTGGGTGGTCGCGATTGTGTGCCGCCAATGCCTCGGTGATTTCGATCAACCATTCCTCCAGCTGCTCAGCCGGACGCGCATTGAGTGCAGGCATAGATCCCACCACGCCTGCTTTGCACTGCGCAATCAATAACTTGGGGTTGCTGATGATGAACAGCGGAGACGCGATGACGGGGAACTTGAGCGATTGCAAAACCGGAGGTAAACGCGACATATCAGCTCCTTCAAAACGCATCGAGTGCCAACTCTGTCACGCTCTCAGCACCATCCACAATGCTGTCACGCATGCCAGGCACTCTGGTCAGAATGTGGTCGGCATAGAAGCGTGCGGTGGTGATTTTGGATTGCATAAACATGGCCTCGTTACCTTGGGCCAACTCAGCCTCAGCCACCAACAAAGCGCGGCCCATTTGCCAACCAGCCACCAAGTTGCCGGTGAGCATAAGGTAAGGCACGCTGCCAGCAAATACCGCATTAGGGCTGGCTTTGGCGCCGGACACCACAAAGTCGATCACGTTCAAGAACGCTTCGCGCGCCGCTTTCAATCGTGCTGCCATCGCCTTGGCGTTGGCGCTGCCGCTCTTGAGCAAATCAGCTTCGGTGCTGGCGATTTGCGCTGCAATGCCTTTGGCAGTTTGCCCCCCATCGCGCCCTGTTTTGCGACCAATCAAATCGTTGGCTTGAATGGCAGTGGTGCCTTCATAGATCGTCAAGATCTTCGAGTCACGGTAGTACTGTGCTGCACCGGTTTCTTCAATGAAGCCCATGCCGCCGTGCACTTGCACCCCAAGGCTGGTGACTTCCAAACTCATCTCGGTGCTGAAACCTTTGACCAGCGGCACCAAGAATTCGTAAAAAGCCAAGTTGTCTTTGCGCGTGTCGGCATCGGGGTGATGGTGCGACGCGTCATACGCAGCAGCAGCCACCGTCGCCATGGCGCGGCAACCTTCGGTGTAAGCGCGCATGGTCATCAACATGCGGCGCACATCGGGGTGGTGAATGATGGGGGCGCTGGTCTTCATGCTGCCGTCCACTGGTCGGCTTTGCACACGATCGCGTGAGAAGGTCACCGCTTTTTGGTAGGCACGCTCAGCAATCGCAATGCCCTGCACACCCACGGCATAACGCGCGGCGTTCATCATGATGAACATGTATTCGAGGCCACGGTTTTCTTCGCCGACGAGGAAGCCAACAGCACCGGGTCCGGTGCTGTCTGCAATGCTGCCCACCATGCCGTCGCCATACTGCAAAACGGCTGTGGGGCTAGCTTTGATGCCCATCTTATGCTCGATGCTCACACAGTGCACATCGTTACGCGCGCCGAGTGAACCATCTTTGTTCACCATGAACTTAGGCACCACAAACAAGCTGATGCCCTTGACGCCTTCAGGCGCGCCTTGCACACGTGCCAACACCAAGTGAATAATGTTCTCGGCCATGTCGTGTTCACCGTAGGTGATGAAAATCTTGGTGCCAAACACTTTATAGGTGCCGTCTGGCGAAGGCTCTGCACGGGTGCGCACAGCAGCCAAGTCAGAGCCCGCTTGTGGCTCGGTCAAATTCATCGTGCCGGTCCACTCGCCCGAGATGAGCTTCTCAAGGTAAGTGGCTTTCAACTCATCAGAGCCAGCCGTCAACAAAGCTTCAATCGCACCATCGGTCAACATCGGGCACAGGGCAAAGCTCATGTTGGCCGAGTTGAGCATTTCTCCGCAAGCGGCGCCAATGGTCTTGGGCAAGCCTTGGCCTCCGAAGTCAGCTGGGTGTTGCAGGCTTTGCCAGCCGCCTTCGCAATACTGTTGGTAGGCTTCCTTGAAGCCAGGCGTGGTGGTGACGTGGCCGTCTTTGAAGAACGAAGGATTCTTATCGCCCTCCCAATTCAAGGGCACGAGCACAGACTCGTTCAACTTTGCACATTCTTCGAGCACAGCTTGGGCCGTTTCCACCCCCATGTCTCCGAAGGCGGGGATTTGGGCCACAAGTTCCAGGCCTGCCAAGTGTTCCATGTTGAACACCATGTCTTTGATGGGGGCGATGTAGCTCATTTTGATGTCTCCGAAATCCGATACAAAAAAGGCACCCCGAAGAGTGCCTTTTCACAGAACGTTAAAGCGCGGCAACCAACTCTGGCACAGCCACAAACAGATCAGCCTCCAAGCCGAAGTCCGCCACACTGAAGATGGGCGCCTCCGGATCCTTGTTGATGGCCACGATCACCTTGCTGTCTTTCATACCCGCCAAGTGTTGGATGGCGCCGCTGATACCGCACGCTACATACAACTGAGGCGCGACGATCTTGCCGGTCTGACCCACTTGTAAATCATTGGCGGCATAGCCTGCGTCAACTGCAGCGCGGCTTGCGCCAATCGCTGCGCCTAGCTTATCGGCCAGCGGGGTCATGACTTCATCAAACTTCTCTGAGCTGCCCAAGGCGCGGCCACCAGACACGATGATCTTGGCGGCGGTCAGTTCTGGGCGGTCGTTCTTGGTGACCTCGCGCCCCACAAAGCTGCTCTTGCCCGAATCTGCTGCGGCAGCAACTGACTCCACAGTGGCAGAGCCACCTGTGGTCGCAGCAGCATCAAAACCGGTTGTACGCACAGTGATGACTTTGACTGCATCGCTCGATTGCACGGTGGCAATGGCGTTGCCTGCGTAGATGGGGCGCTCAAACGTGTCAGAGCTGTCCACCTTGGTGATGTCGCTGATTTGGCCAACGTCCAACTTAGCAGCCACGCGAGGGGCCACGTTTTTGCCATTAGCTGTAGCGGGAAACAAGATGTGTGTGTAGTTGCCAGCGATGGCGAGTACCTGGGCTGCCACGTTCTCGGCTAAGCCTGCTTCGAGCGTTTCGCCATCGGCGTGAATGACTTTACTCACGCCAGCAATTTGTGCAGCTGCCGCAGCGGCTGCGCCAGAGTTGTGGCCAGCCACCAGCACGTGCACATCCGCGCCAATGGCGGCTGCGGCGGTGACGGTGTTCAAAGTAGCGCCTTTGATGGAGGCGTTGTCGTGTTCTGCAATAACGAGGGATGTCATGGTCGTTTTTCCTTAGATAACTTTTGCCACGTTCTTAAGCTTGTCCACCAAAGTAGCAACGTCTGGCACCTTGATGCCCGCGCTACGCTTGGTAGGCTCCATCACTTTGAGAGTTTTGATGCGAGGGGCCACATCCACACCGAGGTCTTCAGGCTTGAACACATCGAGCTGCTTTTTCTTGGCCTTCATGATGTTAGGCAAGGTCACGTAGCGTGGCTCATTTAAACGCAAGTCGGTCGTGATGACGGCTGGCAGACTCACAGAGAGGGTTTCCAAACCACCGTCGACTTCGCGGGTCACACTGGCTTTGTCAGCCGTCAGCTCAACCTTCGAGGCAAATGTGGCTTGTGGCATATCTGCCAAAGCAGCCAACATTTGGCCGGTTTGGTTGCAGTCGTCGTCAATCGCTTGTTTGCCCAAGATCACCAAGCCGGGTTGTTCTTTGTCCACCAATGCTTTGAGCAGCTTGGCCACAGCCAAAGGTTGCAGCTCTTCAGCGGTCTCGACCAAGATGCCACGGTCTGCGCCAATGGCCATCGCGGTGCGCAAGGTTTCTTGGCATTGGGTCACGCCGCAAGACACAGCGATCACCTCAGTAACCACACCCTTTTCTTTAAGGCGCACGGCTTCTTCCACCGCAATTTCGTCAAAGGGGTTCATGCTCATCTTGACGTTCGCAATGTCAACGCCCGAGTTGTCCGACTTGACGCGGACCTTGACGTTGTAGTCCACCACGCGTTTGACAGCGACCAAAACTTTCATGGCACAAGCTCCAATTTTTAGAATTAAACAGATTGACGTTTACGTAAACGTCACATTGTAGAGATCAAAGACATTATTTTAACGAACGACCGTGCTTTTCTAGGGAAGTCCCTAGGTCGCCCTCACGTCGGATATCGCAGCACCACCTCTTGTGGCGAATGCACCAACATGACCCCAGCCGTCCGCAAAGCGCTCAACACGCCAATGTTGACACGAGAACGCGTCAAGGACTGACCGTTGACGGGGTCTTCCATCCAAAAATTCAGGTTAAAGCGCAACCCTTGCGGCCCCACCTCAGCCAGCAAGGCCTGCGGCGCAGGCGAAGGCAACACCCACTCCGCGCTCAATGCAGCTTGTATCAACAAGGCTTGCACACGCTCGACATCGCTCTCCAGCCCTACCCAAAAGGTACAGGTCTGCAAGAGGTGGCGGCTTTCCAGCGACAAGTTCTCCACGCGTTGTGTCAGCAGCAACTCATTGGGCACCACCGATTCACTGCCATTGCTGGCTCGCACCAAGGTGTAACGGGTTTTGATGTCCGTCACGCGGCCCTCAAACCCATCCACACGCACAAAGTCACCAATACGCAGCGAGCGCTCTAGCAAGATAACAAAACCGCTCACGTAGTTGGCCGCCAACTTCTGCAAGCCAAAACCAATCCCCACACCCAAAGCGCCACCAATCACAGACAACGCTGTCAGGTCAAAACCCAGCGACGACAAGGCAAACAAAGTTCCGATGACCAAGAGCAGCACGCGCAGCGCATTTGCTGCAACCTTGCGCATCGACAGATCATCGAAGGCACGGTTGAGCACACGCTGCTCCAGCGTGGTGGACAGCCAAAGCGCCAGCACCAACACAAAGCCCGAGGTGAACACCACTTCCAACACATGCGACACGCTGATGCGCGTCTTGCCCAACATGAATTGCAAGCCGTCTAACTCATCCAAAAGCGGGCCAGATAAACCGGTGATCCACAACACGGCCAAAGCCCACGCGCCCCACGACACGCCTTGCTCCAACAGCCGGGCGCTTCGAGAGATTGGAAATACCGCTGCCAATACCCGCGCGATTAAACGGATGAGCACCAGGGACACCAGCACAGGCAGGACCACTTTGAGCACCGGGACAGGCATGTGCTGCACTTTCGTCAGCAACAGTTTGACGCCGAAGGTGAACACCAAAGCCACCGCAGGAAACAGCACGCCGTCTATCAAACGACGACCAAACAAAATCGAGTTCGGCGAAATAAATCGACGCCCCAAGACCCAACTGATCAACCAAGACGCCAACAAAGACGCAGCCAAACCGGCGAGCTCTAACGCAATCGCTGGACTTTGTAAGTCCAACCACAATTCTTGTAATTCGTTCATGTTTTAAATATCGGCCAACACGCGCACATGCGCTTCTACGCTGCGACTCAGCGCACTGAGATCGTAGCCACCTTCTAAGCATGACACGATACGTCCCTGAGCATGACGAGCAGCGATCTCGCGAATCCGGTAGGTAATCCAGCTGTAGTCTTGTTCGGTCAACCCCATTTGGCCCATGTCGTCTTCGCGGTGAGCGTCAAAGCCTGCACTGATGAAAATCATCTCGGGCTTGAATTCTTCTAGACGAGGCACCCAATGGGTCTCAATCAGCTCGCGCACCTCCATGCCCTTGGTGTAGGCTGGCACAGGGATATTGAGCATGTTGAATGCAGGGTGCTCAGTGCCACTGTGGGGGTAGAACGGGTGCTGGAAAAAACTGACCATCAACACACGCTCGTCCCCACTCAAAATGTCTTCGGTGCCGTTACCGTGGTGCACATCAAAGTCCACCACCGCCACGCGTTTGAGCCCGTGACGCTCCAAGGCGTACTTAGCGGCAATCGCCACGTTGTTGAAAAAACAAAAACCGCTTGCATGGCTGCGTGAGGCATGGTGACCTGGCGGACGAATGGCACAAAACGCATTGGCCAACTCACCCGAAATCACCGCATCGGTTGCCGCCACGGCAGCACCCGCCGAAGCCAAAGCGGCTTTCCATGTGTAGCTGTTGATGTGGGTATCCGAATCCAAATGGCCATAGGCGGGTCCGCCCGCTGCCATGTCTTCGACCAGTTGGTCCGACAAGCCGCGCAAGGACGCGATGTACATACGGTCGTGCGCCAACTCGATGTCGGCCAGCGGCGCTTCGGACGCCTCAATGGCGGTGAGACCTATATCAACACCGCTGATGAGCAAGCGGTCTTGAATGGCACTGAGTCGTTCGGGGCACTCGGGGTGCCCCTCGCCCATCTCGTGCTTCATGCACATGGGATGTGTGTAATAACCTGTTTTGCTCATCTCGTCTGCCTCGGTTCTTATTCAAGTCAGCTTAACATGTGGACCTTGCTTTTTCCCTTGCAAACACTGCGTGAAAACACATCAACCCCCGTTTTATATAGCTTTGGAGCCCAGCCTTGCGTTGCGTCAATTCATGGCCGCCTTGTTAATGTTGACAGCATTTATGGGAGAGGCATCTGCCAAACCGCACGCAAAAGTTCACAAAGCACCATTGCACAAAGCCGCCTCAACCAAAGCGCAAACACACGGCCCCGCATACGGAAAAACCACAGAGGCCATCGCTCTGGCCGACGAGTTGGCACAGCAGTACAGCCTGCCCAAGACTTGGGTACGCGAAAAAATCAGCAAAGCACAGTTTCTCAAGGGCGTGCCCAAGATGGTGCTGCCGCCCACCATACCCACCGCCAAAAACTGGCGAGCTTACCGCGAACGCTTCATTGAAAGCCGCCGCATCGACGCAGGCACCCAGTTTTGGCAAACCTATCAAAGCGCCCTCACCCGTGCCGAACAAACCTACGGCGTGCCCGCCGAAATGGTGGTGGGCATCATCGGCGTGGAAACCTTTTATGGTCAAAACATGGGCAACTACCGCGTGCTTGATGCCCTGACCACACTCACGCTTAACTTCCCATCGGCCCATCCACGCGCAGCCGAGCGACAAGCATTTTTCAAATCAGAGTTGGGCCACTTCTTGGCACAAGCACACCACCAAGGCGATGCCAGCATCACCGGCAGCTTTGCAGGCGCCATGGGCTGGCCGCAGTTCATGCCATCCAGCGTGGCCAAGTTTGCAGTGGACTTTGATGGCGATGGCCGCATTGATCTGCGTAACAGCCCAGTAGATGCCATTGGTTCGGTGGCTAATTACTTCAAAGCCTTTGGGTGGCAAACCGGCATGCCCACCCACTACCCTGTGGGTTTTGATGAAACACGTCTAGACAAACCCACCCTCTTGGCCCCCGACATCTTGCCCTCGTTCAGTGTGAGCAACTTCACAGCCAAAGGTGCGGTCTTAGACGAACAAGCCCAAAAACACAACGGCCAACTGGCATTGGTGGAGTTGTTCAACGGCTACGATGCGCCCAGCTACGTGGCGGGCACTGACAACTTTTATGTGGTCACCCGCTACAACTGGAGCAGCTACTACGCGTTGGCGGTCATTGAGTTGGGACAAGCTATCAAAGCTCAAATGGGTCGGTGATCATTTAAAAATGTCAAAAAGGGGAACTACACAAGACTTCATCCAACGTGCCCGGAAGGTACATGGTGACAA
>CANFKQ010000053.1 GCA_947447405.1 Comamonadaceae bacterium
TGCGCAAAGAAGTGCCCACCCAGTTGGCCGCTTGCGTGTTTGACGCCAAAGGCCCCACCTTCCGCGACGCGATGTACCCCGCGTACAAAGCCAACCGCTCGCCCATGCCCGACGACTTGCGCGCGCAAATCGAGCCCATCCACGCCATGGTGCGCATGTTGGGCTGGACGGTCTTGGATGTGCCGGGCGTGGAGGCTGACGACGTGATTGCCACTTTGGCCGTGACCGCTGCCCAACAAGGCGTGACGGTGGTGGTGTCGAGTGGTGACAAAGACTTGAGCCAATTGGTGAACGAACACATCACCATCATGGACACCATGAACGGCAAGAAGCGCGACGTGGCTGGCGTCACTGCCGAGTTTGGCGTACCGCCTTCGCTGATGATTGACTACCAAACCTTGGTGGGCGACACGGTAGACAACGTGCCCGGTGTGGCCAAGGTGGGCCCCAAGACTGCGGCCAAGTGGCTGATGGAATACGGCTCGCTTGAGAACTTGCTGCAAAACGCCAGTGCCATCAAAGGCGTGGCGGGCGAGAATCTGCGTCAAGCTGTTGCGTGGCTGCCCACAGGGCGTCAGTTGGTGACCATGAAAACCGATTGCGATTTGTCTGCCTACGTGCCTAACTTGCCCGCACTCGATGCGCTGCACTTGGCCGAGCCCGACAAACCTGCACTCAAAACCTTTTACGAAACCTATGGCTTCAAAGGTTTGGCCCGCGCCATCAGCGAAGGCACGGATTCAAGCAGTGCGGGTGGAAACGACGCAGGCGCTCAAGCCAAGCCCAAGTTCGAGCCCAACCTTGGGCTGTTTGACGAACCCGAACCTACGATATCTAACGTCACCGACAAGCATTACGACTGCGTGTTGGACTGGGCCATGTTTGACGCATGGCTGTCTAAGTTGCAAGCTGCAGAGCTGGTGGCGTTTGACACCGAGACCACGTCACTCGACGCCATGCGCGCCGAGATTGTGGGCCTTAGCTTTTCTGTCAAACCCGGCGAGGCTTGCTATATCCCGCTGGCGCACAGCTATGGCGATGCACCCACACAGCTGCCCATGAATGAAGTGCTGGTCAAGCTCAAGCCTTGGTTTGAAAACCCAGCCATTCACAAACTCGGCCAACACATCAAATACGACCGCCACGTCATGGCCAACCACGGCATTGAGGTGAAGGGCTACGCGCACGACACCATGCTGCAAAGCTATGTGCTGGAAGTGCACAAGCCACATGGTCTCGCCAGCTTGGCCGAGCGCCATGTGGGCCGTAAAGGTTTGAACTACGAAGACCTGTGCGGCAAAGGCGCGCACCAAATTCCGTTCTCGCAAGTGGACGTGGCCCGTGCCACCGAATACTCGTGCGAAGACTCCGACATGACGCTCGATGTGCACCAAGTGCTGTGGCCACGCTTGCAGGCCGACGACAAACTGCGCTTCATTTACCAACTGGAAATTCAAAGCAGTGAAGCGCTGTACCGCATTGAGCGCAACGGCGTGTTGATTGACGCGCCCACACTGGCTGCACAAAGCCACGCATTGGGCCAACGCATCGTGCAGCTAGAAACTGAAGCGTATGAAATTGCAGGCCAGCCATTTAACTTGGCCAGCCCTAAGCAACTGGGCGAAATCTTCTTTGACAAACTGGGCTTGCCCGTCATCAAAAAAACCGCCACCGGCGCACGCAGCACCGACGAAGAAGTGCTGGAGAAATTGGCCGAAGACTACCCACTGCCCGCCAAAATTTTGGAGCATCGCAGTCTCAGCAAACTCAAAGGTACGTACACAGACAAGCTGGCGCAAATGGCCGTGCCACGCACAGGTCGCGTTCACACGCACTATGCGCAAGCCGTGGCCGTGACGGGTCGCTTGTCGAGTAACGACCCCAACTTGCAGAACATCCCTATTCGCACTCTAGAGGGCCGCAAAGTGCGCGAAGCATTTGTAGCCCCTTCGGGCTGCGTGATCGCCAGTGCCGACTACAGCCAGATCGAGCTGCGCATCATGGCGCACATCAGTGGGGACGAGGCCTTGGTCAAAGCCTTTCACGATGGCTTAGACGTGCACCGTGCCACAGCGGCCGAAGTGTTTGGCTTGGACGTGGATGCTGTCAGCACAGAACAGCGCCGCTATGCCAAGGTCATTAACTTTGGCCTCATCTACGGCATGAGCGCGTTTGGTTTGGCCAAAGCGTTGGGCATCGACAACAGCGCGGCCAAGAACTACATCACCCGTTACTTTGAACGCTTCGCAGGTGTGAAGCGCTACATGGACGACACACGCGAACAAGCCAAAGCACAGGGTTATGTAGAAACCGTGTTTGGCCGCCGCTTGTACTTGCCCGAAATCAACAGCCCCAACGGCCCACGCCGTGCAGGCGCAGAGCGCGCAGCCATCAACGCGCCCATGCAAGGCACAGCCGCCGACCTCATCAAGATGAGCATGGTGGCCGTGCAAAAAACCATTGACGAGCAACAACGCCAAACCAAGGTCATCATGCAAGTGCACGATGAACTGGTCTTTGAAGTGCCCGAGTCAGAAGTGGCATGGGTCCGCACCGAAGTACCACGCTTGATGGCTGATGTGGCGCAGTTGAAAGTGCCTTTGTTGGCTGAGGTGGGGGTTGGGCCGAATTGGGATAAGGCGCACTAAGGCTCTATAGAAAAAATAATGCCATGCTCACCCTCGACCAATTACTAGCCTTCTTGCTAGCCGCCAGCCTCATCACCCTGTCGCCCGGCCCTGACAACTTGATGGTGCTCAGCCTTGGCATGTCGCGTGGGCGCAAGCAGGGCATGGCGTTTGGCTTGGGGTGTGCGCTGGGATGTTTAAGCCACACGCTGTTGGCGGTGGTGGGGGTTAGCTCGTTGTTGGTGGCATCACCCGTGGCCTTTGCGGCTTTGCGCATTGGTGGGGGCGCGTATTTGTTTTGGTTGGGGGTGCAGGCTTTGCGCAGCCGCGGTGGGGCTAGCGTACCTAACAATGCCGCGGATGCACCCGATCAGTCAGCTATCCAGCTGCTGTGGCGCGGAGTGTTTGCCAATGCCATCAACCCCAAAGTGATGTTGTTTTTCTTGGCTTTCTTACCGCAGTTTGTGCAGGCTGATCGTGGCGATGTGCCTTGGCAGTTGGCGCAGCTGGGTGTGGCGTTTACCGTGCAAGCGGCGTTGTTGTTTGGGTTGTTGGGCTATTTTGCGGGCACGGTGGGGCAGTGGTTTGCGCGTTGGCCGCTGGTGGCATTGTGGTTTGACCGCTTGGCAGGTATTATTTTTTGCGGCCTTGGCGCACGCTTGATTTTTATTGTTTAACTTTCATCAGCCGATTTGTCACGCCACACCACTTGGCGGGCCAGCTTGATAAAGCGTTCTTGCTCGGTTTGGCTCAAGGGCTTAAGAATGTCAGCTTGCAGCTCATGCACGATGGGCTGCAGGGCTAAATAAATTTTGTTGCCCTTGCCCGTGAGCGACAGCTCGCGTGATCTGCGGTCTTGCTCGCTCACCACACGACGCACCCAGCCCTTGGTGTCTAAACGCTCAATCACACCGCCAATGGTGGCGCGGTCGTAGCCAATGATTTCGGCGACGCTGGCTTGGTCTATGTGCGGATTGCTAGCAATGGCATCCAGCGCCGCATATTGCACGGACGTCAAGTCATAACCCGCTGCTTGGGTGCGCTGGGCAAAGAGCTGCGTGGATTGCTGATGAAGGCGGCGTATCAAGTGCCCCGCCATGTCATGCATGACCATACTTGTATTCCCTTGATTGAGTCAATTTAGGAATCATACATACCGTCTTGACGAATATTGATAAGTACAGTTATCATTTATTCATACCGAGGTTCCGGTGACATTCAAATCATGGAGACAAGACATGCAGTTTTACAAAGACGGTTTTCGTGGCGGCAGCCCAGACATCAAGCCAGCGGCTCCCAACCGACGCAACCGTGGCATCAACGAACCCTTGCCCGAAAAAGTGGATGTGCTGATTTCAGGCACAGGTCCTGCGGGCTTGTGCTTGGCTGCGCAGTTGGCGCAGTTTCCCGAAATCCAAACGATGATTACTGAGCGCATGCCCAGCAACATCATCAAGGGCAAAGCCGACGGCATCAATACGCGCACCATGGAAATGTTCCAAGCGTTTGGGTTTGCCGACAAGGTCAAGCGCGAAACCTATTGGGTCAACCAAACTGCATTTTGGATGCCCGATCCTAAGAACCCCGAGCACATCAAACGCGTGGGCCGTGTGCAAGACGTGGCCGACGACAGTTCGGAAATGCCGCACATCTTGATCAATCAAGCACGACTGCATGAGTTGTTTTTAGAGGTGATGAAAAACTCACCCTCACGCCTAGAGCCCGACTACAGCTGGGAAGTGGTGGGCCTCACCATTGACCACACCACCGACGACCACCCCGTGACCGTGACCCTGCGTGATTCGAGTGGCGTGAACTGGGGCGCGACACGCACCGTGCGCGCCAACTACGTGGTGGGCTGCGATGGCGCGCACTCTGCCGTTCGTAAAGCAATCGGCGGCGAACTGCATGGCGATGCCGCACACCAAGCCTGGGGCGTGATGGACATTTTGGCTAACACCGATTTCCCCGATGTGCGACAGAAGTGTTTGATCTCCTCGGCCAACGAAGGCAACGTGCTTATCTTGCCGCGCGAAGGCGGCTATGTGTTCCGCATGTATGTGGAGTTGGATAAATTGCGTCCTGACGAAAAAGCCGCACATCGCAAGTTCACGCAACATGACATGATTGCTGCGGCCAATCGCATCATCAAGCCCTATTCGATTGATGTGAAAGAAGTGGTGTGGTGGTCGATCTATGACATTGGCCACAGCATCACCGACCGCTTTGACGATGTGCCTGAAGGTGTGGACCGTGACCCACGCGTGTTCATTGCTGGTGATGCGTGCCACACCCATTCACCCAAAGCGGGGCAGGGCATGAACGTATCGATGCAAGACACCTTCAACCTCGGCTGGAAGCTGGTACATGTGCTGCAAGATCGCGCCAACCCCAGCCTGCTGCGCAGCTACACCAAAGAGCGTTTGACAGAAGCTAAGCGTTTGGTAGAGACAGACCACAAATGGTCGCGCGTCATGTCTGCGCCGACCACACAGGCCGAGCGTGATGGCACCCAAGAGCCACGCATCATTCGCCAGTTCAAAGACAACCTAGAGTTCACAGGCGGCACAGCCGTGAAGTACGACACCTCGTATTTGTTTGCCGCCAGCGCACACCAAGCACTGGCCACAGGTGAAGAGGTTGGCCGACGCTTTCACTCAGCACCCGTGGTGCGCGTGTCAGACGCCAAGCAAATGCAACTGGGCCATGTGGCCCAAGCTGATGCACGTTGGCGCGTCTATGCGTTTGCATCTCAAGCAGACAGCGGCAAGTCTGGCTCAGCCATTCACAAGCTGGCCGACTGGTTAGAGACCCATGTCAATTCGCCCATCGTTAAGCACACACGCAAGGGCGAGGACATTGATGCGGTGATCGATTTCCGTGCCGTGTTCCAGCAAACCTTTGATCAACTCGCTTACGAACACATGCCTTCGTTGCTCAAACCCCAAACAGGCAAGCTGGGCCTGCAAGACCACGCAAAAGTGTTCTGCGTGGACCACAAAGGCGTGGGTGATATTTTTGATATGCGCGGCATCAACCGTGAGAAGGGTTGTATCGTGGTGGTGCGTCCTGACCAATACGTGGCGCATGTGTTGCCATTGAGTGGCTACGACGAATTGGCAGCTTTCTTTGCGGGCGTGTTGCGCTAAGCGAACACAAGCGTCATGTTGTTACGGCCATGTGGTGCGGTGGCTTTAGGTCCCGCGCTTCATGCAGCAGAAATATAAATTTTTTGCAGCAAGCGCACCAAATTTTTGCGCTCAGCAGAGCTTAGGCGCGTTGAGCCCAGGAGGTCTGCTGCGCTGGCTGCTTTTTCTGCTTTCTTCATCAAGGCTTTGCCGCTGGTGCTAAGCAGCAAGCCCACGGCTCGTCGGTCGGTGGGGTGGGGCTGGCGCTCGATCAGGCCACGTTTGTCTAGATCGCGCAGAAGCACCACCATGTTCGGGGGTAGTACATTGAGTTGTTGACACAACTGACGTGAGGTCACACCAGGCCAGTGTCCAATGACAGACAGCACTGAAAAATCGACGGTCCGTAAATCAAACGAGCCCACACCGCGGATG
The DNA here is from genome assembly GCA_947447405.1 of Comamonadaceae bacterium. Taxonomy (GTDB): domain Bacteria; phylum Pseudomonadota; class Gammaproteobacteria; order Burkholderiales; family Burkholderiaceae_C; genus Limnohabitans. The sequence continues at coordinate 6,191 of CANFKQ010000053.1, forward strand.
AAGTGCGACACCAAAGTGTGTGCAGCTCGGCTGGCGTTGTAACCCAGCAATGTTTCCAAATACTCAGTGCCACCCGCTTCGCTAGAAACGTCTGCAACCTCTTCTTTGGGTTTGCGTGTGGTGGAAACTGTGCGTGGAGCTGTACTCATGTATCAGAAGAAGAATTGTTGAAACTGCACTCGAATTCATGTCCGAGTTGGGCCCCAATGATGCCAGAGCGCATGCCGAACTCTGGCAACACCCATGCGCGCAAGGCAGCGGCGGGCGCTTGCCAACGTGCGGTGTGGCAGTCTTCTACGGTTTCAATGCGTGTCCAGCTCCAAGCCAATAGGGCGAGCGTGGCCATGCGCAAGTAGTCACCCGCAATCCAGCTCAAGCGCACTTGGCCATCGGGTTGTTGTGCTGCTTGCAAGCAGGTGTGCGTGGTGGTTTTGAGTTGCGCAAACAGTTGCAGCACTTGCGCCTCGTGTGGCTTGGATTCAGACAAGTCGTGTGCCAGCGAGTCCAGCATGGCGTTCATGGCTATGCCACCATCGCTGACCACTTTGCGCATGAGTAAGTCGATGGCTTGAATTTCGTTGGTGCCTTCGTAAATCATGGCAATGCGGGCATCGCGCACGTTTTGTTCAACGCCCCATTCGCTCACGTACCCGTGGCCACCAAACACTTGCAAACATTCGCTCGCGCCATGAAAGCCTTGGTCTGTGCATGAGGACTTCAGGATAGGCGTGATCAGCGCACACCAGCGTTGCGCAGCGTCGCGCTGCGCAGCGTCAGGGTGGTGTTTGGCTTCGTCGAGGGCCAAGCCTGTTTCGTAGGCCAACACGCGTGACCCATCAATCCACGCACGCTGCGTGTCCAAAATGCGGCGTATGGCGGGGTGTTCGATGATGAGGTCTGCGGGGGCAGTTCCTTTTTCGCCCACCACGCGAGGCGCTCGCATTTGGCGCCGCTCGTGTGCATAGGCATCGGCTTTTTGCCAAGCGGCGTCGAGCAAGCCTACGCCTTGCAAGGCCACGTGTAAGCGAGCTGCGTTCATCATCACAAACATGGCATTCAGACCACGGCCAATGTCACCAACCAACCATGCGCGTGCTTCGTCAAAACGCATTACACAAGTGGGGCTGCCGTGAATGCCCATTTTTTCTTCAATACGTTCGCAATGCACTTGGCTACGCGTGCCATCGGCATAAAACTTGGGCACGAGGAACAGCGACAAACCTTTGGGGCCAGCTGGCGCATCGGGCAAACGAGCCAGTACGAGGTGCACGATGTTGTCGCTCAGATCGTGCTCGCCACCGCTGATGAAAATCTTCGTGCCCGAAATCAAATACGCGCCATCGGCTTGCGGCACAGCTTTGGTGGAGGCCAAGCCTAAGTCACTGCCCGCATGGGGTTCGGTCAAGCACATGGTGGCTAACCACTCACCAGTGCCTACTTTGCTGAGAAATTGTTCTTTGAGTTCTTCACTGGCATGGTGCTTGATGCACTCATACGCGCCATGCAACAAGCCGGGGGCCATGGTCCAACCGTGGTTGGCTGCAGACAGCCATTCGTACAACACGCTCTCAAGCACCGCAGGCAGGCCTTGGCCACCATCTTCGGTGGCCGTGCACAGCGAAGCCCAGCCGGATTGCCAAAACGCTTGGTACGCATCTTTGAAACCGGGAGGCATGGTGACCTTGCCGTCTTGCCACTGCGCGCCCACGTGGTCTCCTGTCGCGTTGAGTGGGGCGATCTGTTCAGCGATGAACTTACTGCTTTCTTCCAGAATTTGGTTCATCAAGTCGACATCGACTTCCGCGTAGGGCGCAAGTGCGGCAATGCGCTCAGGCGCGCGTAACACGTTGTGCAGCACAAACTGAATGTCATCTAAACGGGGTTGGTAGTTGCTGCTCATGGTCAGTCCTTGCGCGCAGCGCCTAGATAGGTGTCAATCACACGGCTGTCTTGGGCCAGCTCTGCGGCTGGGCCGTGCAAGCTGACTTCACCCATTTCGAGCACATAGCCATAGTCGGCCACAGCCAGCGCAGCGCGAGCGTTTTGTTCGACCAGCACGATGGTCACACCGGTTTTGCGCAGGGTTTCGATGATGGAGAAAATTTCTTTCACGATCAGAGGGGCCAAGCCGAGGCTGGGTTCGTCCAACATCAATACGTCGGGGCTTGACATGAGTGAGCGGCCCACAGCCAGCATTTGGCGTTCACCGCCAGAGAGGGTGCCTGCTTCTTGCAAGCGACGTTCTTTGAGGCGAGGGAAGAGGTCATACACATCGTCCATGCGGCTGCGCCATTGACGGTTGCCCTTGCGCATTTGGCGAAAGCCACCCAGCTCAAGGTTGTCTTCCACCGTCATGGTGCCAAACAGCTCACGCTTTTCGGGCACCAAGGCAATGCCCATCATCACGCGCTCTTCCAGCGTGAAGGCGCTGATGTCTTCGCCACGGTAGAACATTTGTCCGCGTGTGGGCAACAAGCCCATGAGCGTGTTGAGCAAGGTAGTTTTGCCAGCGCCATTGGGGCCAATGACGGTGATGACTTGACCTGCATTGGCATGCAGGTCGATGCCGTGCAGCACTTCGGCTTTGCCGTAGCCTGCGTGGAGGTCTCGGATGTCGAGAAGGGGCGTTGTCATAGCCAGTCCTTAGTGTTCGGTACCCAAGTAGGCGGCGCGCACTACGGGGCTTTCTTGAATTTCTTTGGGGGTACCTTCGAGCAACAAGGTGCCGAATTCCATCACCACCAATTTGTCACAGACTTGCATGACCAAGTCCATGTCATGTTCGACCAGCAAGATGCTCACGCCTTCGCTTTGCAGCTGACGCAGCACATCGGCAAGGCCTTGCTTTTCTTTGTGGCGCAAGCCAGCTGCGGGTTCGTCTAACAGCAGCAGGGCAGGGTCTGCGCACAAGGCGCGGGCAATTTCCATCAAGCGTTGTTGGCCCATGGCCAAGTTGCCTGCTTGCTCGTGCATGGTGTGGCCAATGCCAATGCGCTCTAGCTGTTGCTGAGCCAGTTTGAACAGGCGTTGTTCCTCGTCACGGTTGGTGCCCAGCATGCCAGACAGCACGCCGGTGTGACCACGGCTGTAGCCCCCCATGGCGACGTTTTCCAACACGGTCATGTCTGGAATCATCTTCACGTGTTGGAAGGTGCGAGCCATGCCTTTGCGCAAAATTTCGCGCGATGGCAAACCACTGATGGTGTCGCCACGGAACTTCACCGCACCCGATGTCAAAGGCAACACACCGGTGATGAGGTTGAAGGTGGTGGACTTACCTGCGCCGTTGGGGCCAATCAAGCCCACAATTTCGCCGGCTTTGATTTGGAAACGAATGTCATTCACCGCCACCAAACCTCCAAACTGTTTACGTATGTCTTGCACATCGAGCAGCAATTCACCGCGTTGGGGTTTGTGTGTTTCTGGCAGCTGGTCGGCATCATCCCAGTCCACATCGCGATCGCGGCGTGGCATGTAGCGCGACACCAAGGACCACAAGCCATCGGGCATGTACTTCAGCACGAGTACCAGCACCACACCAAACACAATCACTTCATAGCTGCCACTGGTGCCAATCAGTTTGGGCAGCAGCACTTGCAGGTAGTCATCCATGAGCTTGATCAGGCCTGCACCCACAATGGCTCCCCAGATGTAGCCTACGCCACCCACCACAGCCATGAACAAGTATTCAATACCCATCTTCAAGCCAAAAGCTGATGGATTAACCGTGCGCTGAAAGTGCGCCAACAACCAGCCTGCCACCGACGCCAACATGGCTGCCATGACGAAGGCTGTGACTTTGTAACGGAAGGTGTTGATACCCATTGCCTCGGCCATTTGTGTCCCGTTTTTCAACGAACGAATGGCGCGACCGGCACGAGAGTCAAGCAACTGCGACATACTCAATGCAGCAGCAAACAAAATCAGCCAAGTCAACACAAAGAAGGGTCGACCTTGGCCGATGTCAAAGCTGCCAATCGACAAACTTTTGAGCCCCAACAAACCGTCGTACTTACCCAGTGCATCTAGGTTACCCATGAGGTAATAGAGCGACAAGCCCCATGCGATGGTGGCCAAAGGCAGGTAGTGACCGGACATGCGCAAGGTGATGAGACCCACCACCAAGGCGCTAACAAACGTCAGTGCCAATCCAAACCACAAAGTCAGCCAAGGCGACCAACCCAAGTTGAGCGTGAGCCATGCGGTGGTGTAAGCCCCAATGCCCACAAACGCTGCTTGACCGAAAGAGGTCAAACCCGATACGCCTGTCAGCAACACCAAGCCCATGCACGTCAAAGCATATAGGCCGATGTAGTTGAGTTGAAAAATCCAATAGTCAGGCAAGGGCAATAGGGCCACGAGCGGAACCAACGCGAAAAGCAATAACCAACGGCGCATGTCAATGCTCCTCATCAGAGTGGCCGCTGCTGAGCGAGCGCCACAGCAAGACAGGCAAGATCAAGGTGAACACAATCACCTCTTTGAAAGCGCTGGCCCAGAACGCGCCAAACGATTCGACAACACCCACAAATAAGGCGCCGATCAAGGCGCCGGGGTAACTGGACAAACCAGCCACCACGGCTGCCACAAAACCTTTGAGACCGATCAAGAATCCCGAGTCATAAAACACGGTCGTGGTGGGGCCAATCAACAAGCCAGAGATAGCGCCAATACCGGCCGCCAGCAAGAAGGTGAATTGACCGGCTGCGTGGGTCGAGATGCCCATCAAACGTGCACCTGTGCGGTTGACCGCTGTGGCACGCAAGGCTTTGCCAAACAAAGTGCGCTCAAAAAACAGCCACAGCACCAAGATCATGACCAATGCAATCAAGAAGATGATGAACACTTGGCCCGAGATGGTGAGGGGGCCTAAGCTCCAACTTTCATTCAGGAAACTTGGGTTGCGGAACCCCTCAGCACCGAATGCCAAAAGTCCAAAACCCGTCATGGCGAAATGAACGCCTACGGACACGATGAGCAACACCAATGGCGATGCTGACTCCAGCGATTGATAAGCAATGCGATACACCAGCGGACCAAATGTGGCGACCACGGCCACACTCAAGAGCGCTTGAATCAACATAGAAAAATTCTGTGTTGCCCCCCACCAAGTCAGCAAGGCAATCAACATGGGTGGAATCCACATACGCAAAGCGGCTTTGATGCTATTGATCAAATTGTGGTCATGGTGCCAGCGACTCCAGAACTCCATTAGGCTGGCCATGGTGGCCAAGATCATCAGTAACCAAACTGTGCCCGGTACCTTGCCCGCTTGCAGCATGGCTAAAGTCAACGCGCCATAAGCGACGAACTCACCTTGAGGAATGAAGATGACGCGTGTGACGGTAAACACCAACACGGTCGCCAACCCGAGTAGGGCATAGACTGCGCCGTTGGTAAATCCGTCCAGCATCAAAATGCTGGCGATTGAAAAATCCATGTTGTGTCTCGTTTCTCTTCTGACAACTTTTACAAAACGCCCAGCAAGCTAGACCTGCTGGGCGTTTATTTCACACACCTGTGATTTAGCGTTCGACCGCGAATTGACCGTCCACCACTTTGAGCATCACACCGGTTTCTTGTGTGTAACCCCAGTGGTCTTCTTTGGTCCAGTTCATCACGCCGTGTGCAAACACGGTGCGGCCCATGCCTTCGATGGCATCGCGAATGGCAGCGCGGAACTCAGGCGTCCCTGGTTTTGCTTTTTTCAGTGCGACAGGCAACACTTTTTCCATGGTCACTTGGAAGTCATAGGCGTGACCAGCGAACTGGTTGCGAGACTTAGGACCATTGGCCGCTTCAAACTTGTTGACGAAATCCACCGACACTTTTTTGGAGGGATGGCTGTCAGGCAATTGCTCTGCAATCACAGCGGGACCAGACACAACGTAAGTGCCTTCGACGGTTTTACCGCCAACGCGCATCAAGTCTTGTGTGGCTGCTGCGTGTGTTTGGTAGATCTTGCCTTTGTAGCCGCGCTCAGCTAAGCCGAGTTGAGGCATCGCTGCGCCTGAGCCAGAAGCCACCACCAAGACGGCGTCTGGGTTGGCTGCGTTGATTTTCAAAGCTTGTGGGGTGACGCTGGTGTCGGTGCGAGCGAATCGCTCTGTGGCAACGATTTTGATGCCAGCTTTGTCCAACTGAGGCGTGATTTCTTTGAGCCATTGTTCGCCGTACGCATCGGTGTAGCCCAAGAAGCCAATGGTTTTCACACCTTGCTTTTTCATGTGCTCGACCACAGCGTGGCCCATCACGGTGTTGGACTGTGGTAAACGGAACAACCACTTGTCTTTGCCAGCGGGCACGCCCACAGGTGAGCCTGCCAATTGCACGGTGCCTGCTTCAGAAGCGATGTCAGTCATGGCCGCGGCCACGGCGGTGATGCATGAACCAAAAATCAAATCGACTTTGTCTTCGGTCACAAAACGGCGTGCGTTGGCCGAGCCTTTACCTGGATCGGTGGCGTCGTCCAACACGATGAGGTTGACCTTTTCACCCGCAATGGTTTTGGGGAACAACTTGAGTTGGTTTTGCATCGGAATGCCCAAGCCCGAACCAGGGCCTGTTAACGCGAGGCTCACACCAATGTTGATGTCTGCCAAAGCGGCAGAACACGCCACGGTGGCGGCGAGGGTCACGAGGGTCTTTTTGAAGTTCATGGTTGTCTCCTAGTTGTGGTTAGAAAGGTTGCAGGGGAAAAATTAAGAACACAAGGCCTTGATATCAGCCGGAACAGGAATGGCTTTGATGCGGTCAGGATCATCGGGGTGCTTGGTGCAAAACGCGCGGGTTTCAAAGCCTTCACACAGCACGGTGTCGCCACGCATGACGACGTGTTTTTGAATCACCACTTTGTCACGCCACTCGTGGACGCTGGTGTGAATTTGAATGCGCTCACCATAGGTGGCGGGGCGCATGAACTTGGTGTTGATCTCTAACAGGGGGGTACCGATGATGCCGGTGGTCTTGACCAACTCGCGCCATGTGGGAACGCCACATTTGACAAAGAAGTTCAATGATGACGCGTCCATCCATTTGGAGTAGTTGGGAAAGAAAACGATCCCAGCAGGGTCGCAGTCACCGAACATGATTTCAACTTCGTAAACAACGGTTTTTGTCATAGGTTTTATTTCAGCGAGGGGGCATACGCAAAGCACCATCCAAACGGATAACTTCGCCATTGAGGTGGGTATTGCTCACGATGTGTGAGGCCAACTGTGCAAACTCTTCGGGCTTGCCCAAGCGTGAGGGGAAGGGAATGCTCGCAGCGAGAGACGCTTGCACAGGCTCGGGCAAAGTTTTCATCAACGGGGTGGCAAACAAGCCAGGTGCGATGGTGCACACGCGAATGCCGTGTTGTGCCAAATCACGGGCCATGGGTAAGGTCATACCCGCCACGCCAGCCTTAGAGGCACTGTAGGCTTGTTGGCCCACTTGACCATCGAAGGCTGCGACCGAGGCGGTCCACACCATCACACCGCGTTCGCCGTCTTCAAGTGGGTCGAGCTTGGCGGCAGCTGCGGCAAACAAACGTGCCGCGTTGTAGGTGCCTACCAAGTTCACGTTCACCACTTTCATGAAGTCTTCCAGTGGCGCTGCGTTGCCGTCTTTGCCCACCACGCGCTTGGCTGTGCCAATGCCTGCGATTTGCATCAAGATGCGTGCGGTGCCGTGTGCAGCAGCAGCGATCTCGATGGCTTTGGCCATGCTGTCTGGGTCTGACACGTTGCAAGACACAGCGACACCGCCGATATCTTTTGCAACGCGTTGTGCGTTTTCTGAGTTGAGGTCGAGTACCGCGACTTTGGCACCCAAACGGGCCAGTTCACGTGCCGTGGCTTCGCCGAGGCCGGAGCCACCGCCGGTGACCAATGCTGCTTGTCCTTGAATGTTCATAACGATGTCTTTGAATGATTGTGTTGGCCGCAGGGGTTACGCTGCGTCAGGGTTTTCGCGAAACCCATCTGGGTTTTCGATCAGTAGGGCAATGCCTTGGCCACCACCCACGCAGGCACTCGAGATGCCATAGCGCAGGCCTGAACGTTTGAGTTCACGTGCCAAGGTGATGGTGAGTCGCACGCCTGTGCAGGCGAGTGGGTGACCCAGCGCAATTGCACCACCATTGACGTTGAGCTTGGACAAGTCGAGGCCCAGTTCCCGGGCCACAGCCAAGGTTTGTGCGCCCTGTGCCTCGTTGATTTCAAAGCGACCAATGTCTGACAGTTGCAAACCGGTGCGCTCTAGTAATAAGCGAATGGCAGGTGCTGGGCCAATGCCCATGATCTCGGGTGGCACTCCTACAGATGCAGCGGCCACCACGCGAGCCATAGGCTTTTTGCCGTGGATTTTGGCGTAGCTGCCTGAGGTGACCACACATGCAGCCGCTGCATCAACCA